>JBKQHM010000551.1:0-7155 GCA_052148775.1 Isosphaeraceae bacterium
CCTCCCACTGGCCGGCCTCGTCGATTACCTCCCGCACCAGCCCGACGATCTCCAACAGTTCCGGCTGCCTCGTCACCGTGCCTCGGGTTCCCAGCGGCGAGAGGCCAAGCGTGGGGCAGGGCCTTCACACTCCGCAGCGTACTTTGACTCTAACGACCGGATCGGCGCGGCGCATATTTTACCCGGGCGGGTGCCTCCCCATAGGAGCGCTTGGCCACCCGCCAATGGTCGAATTGTTTTATCTTTGCACCTGCAAGCGTGTATAGAGTCGCGACGATGGGCCTCATCCCGCTCGCGTTGCGCGCGATCTTCTTGATGGAGCGCGGCGGGCTCGGCCGCTCTTTCTCTTCAAGACGGCCCCGGATGGGGCCGGTTGGCAGCACCCCGACAGTCGCATCGTTTGGCTGGAAGCAGAGAGAGATCGCGCCAGCGAAAATTTTTCGGCAATCTGGCAAGACCGCGCGGATCAGGCTGGTCGTCCTGCCGCACCCGGCAGTCGCTTGACCCTCGCGTTGGCCGGTGGTTAACGTTCGCCCGCTTTTCGAGGAGGTCCACCATGTCGAAGCGCGAGGTGTTGCGGCTCTCCCGTGCCTTGAAGACCTTCACTTACGACCCATCGAGGACGTTCCGCGGTTGGCTGCGTTCAGTGACCCAGCACGCCCTGAGCGACTTCGCCGCGGAACGCCGCCGGCGCCCGGTCGCCATCGGCGGCGACAGCGTCCGGGATGTGCTGGCCACCGTGAAGGCGCGCGAGGAGTTGTTATCGCGATTGGAGGAGGAATTCGACCGCGAGGTCCTGGCCCAGGCATGCGAGGTGGTGCGCGCGCGGGTTGAGCCGCAAACCTGGGAGGCGTTCCGCCTGATCACCAGCGAGGGCCGTTCCGGCGAAGAAGTGGCGACGCAACTGGGCTTGAACGTCATGGCGGTCTTCAAGGCCAAGAGCCGGGTCCTCGGCTTCCTGCGCGAGGAAGTCAAGCGGCTCAACGGCGACCCGTGACGATAACGGCGCCGGGCGTGTGTCTGCCGGCCCCGTCCAGGACCGGATGAGAGGGACGGAATCGCGTCGCCCTGTGGCAAGGACTCCTGACCTTGCCACAGGGCCGAATGCGTTTTTCCTGCTCCCACGGGAACGCTTCGGTCCCGCACGCGGCGGGATTTGGGGACCCGCGCCGGGCACGGGTGGACCACCAAAGTTGGAAGCCAAGGTGTCATTCCCTACCTTTTCCTTAATACTTGGGCAGGAATTCGGGGGTGATGCTGAGCGTCAGCGAATCCTCGGCCGCCTTCAAGAGGTTATCGATCGGGAGCAGTCCGGCGACCATCTGGGTGCTGGAATCTTTGGCATTGACGACCAGACCCAGTCCCTCCATGTCGGCGACGAGCGTATCAAAGTTGCCGCCATTGCCTTTGATCTCCACCCCGACGCTCGAGCCCTCGATCAGCATGGTCTCGAACGACGCGGTGCCGCCGGTCGCCTGGAATTCCTGGTAGAGGACCTGGAGCGCCGTGGCGAGGTTCGCCGGCTGGTTTGAGTTCACGGGGAGCTGAACGGAGACGGTCGAATCCCCGGTTCCGGTCGAGTGATTCGTCGTGGTCGTCGTCACCCCGGTGCTGTCGCCGTCGGTGCCGCCGTTGCTGCCGCCGCCGATGTTTGAGGTGGTCGGCGACGTGACGGTCGGCTGATATGAGACGGCGATGATCGTCACCGGCACCGGGTTGGCCGCAACCATGCTGGCCTTATGCAAGGCTTTGTCGTGAAGCCTTTTTTCTTTCGAGACTCGGTAGTGATGAAGCTCGAGGGCAGCCTTGTCGGCCGGGTGCGACCGGTGCTCGCCGGTTTCCGCCTTGTTGATGACGTTGGTGTGGGCCAGGAGGCCAGCCGCGTGGGCACCGGCCGGGTCGATCGAGACCGGGGTGATACGATCCTCGAGGTTCTCGAGGCGGAGCTTCGCCTTCAGGGACGCGCGGCGTTGCATGTTCATGATTTGTATCCTCGAATGTTGATGCTCGGTAAGGATCATTTCATCTCGATAGGATCCGGCCGTATCGATCGATGGGCGTACCACGCCCGACTGCCGAGATCCTCGGAAGGTTGCTATCGTCCTCAAGATCGTTCTGACGAGCCGCTTACGCACCGCGACCGCGGGAAACCGAAGTATCGCGGGTTATTCCCCGGCCCTGGTCGATCAGGTCTTCAGGGGCCGGGCATTCACGGGCGGCCTGTCATCCGCCCCGGGCGACCACCTTGATGTGCTCATCGGTCGCTTACCATTCCTTACAGGCCCGACAGCCCGGAGTTGACGCGGCGATGGTTTTTTTCGGAAACCTCTCGAGGAGTATGACTTGACAGGTTCAGTCTGGCCCCGGGCCACAGCCCTCGACAACCGTTGACGCGTGCCCCATACTCTCGTCGAAAGTCGACGAGCCCCATCCAATGACTCGAACAGGGAATTCTCATGAGGATCATCTTCGACGGGCACCTGGATTTGTCGTGGAACGCGTTGTCCTGGGGCCGGGACATCACGATGGACCTGGACGAATTGAACCGGAGCGAGCGCGGGATGACCGACCACCCCGCTCGGGGCCGGGCGACGACCACCCTGCCCGAGATGCGTCGGGGTGCGATCGCGGCTTGCCAGGCGACGCTCCTGTGTCGAGCCCGGCCCGAGGGCCGTCCGCACGACGGGCCGAGCCGCCTGAACCTCGACTTCGCCAACCAGGAGATCGCCTCCGCGACCGCGCGCGGCCAGCTCGCCTATTACGAGCTGCTCGAACGTCGCGGGCTGCTCCGGATGATCCGCGCCGCCTCCGATCTCGACGCCCACATGCGGAGCTGGTCGGCCGACCCGGATTCGACCCCGATCGGCTACATCCTGGCCATGGAGGGCGCCGATCCGATCGTGGACGTCGACCATGCCGCCACCTGGTGGGAGCTGGGCCTGCGATCCGTGAACCTGGCCCACTACGGCAAGAGCTGGTACGCGGTCGGGACCGGCGGCGACGGCCCGCTCACCCCGGATGGAATCCGCCTCCTCAAGGAATTCGAACGGCTCGGCATGATCCTCGACGCGACCCACCTTTCGGATACCAGCTTCTTCCAGGCGCTCGACACGTTCGGCGGGCCGGTGCTGGCCAGCCACAATAATTGTCGAGAGCTCGTGCCCGACGGGAGGCAGTTCAGCGATGAGCAGATCCGCCTGCTCATCGACCGGGGCGCCGTCATCGGTGCGGCGCTCGACGCCTGGATGCTCGTGCCCGGCTGGATACGGGGCCAGACCACGCGCGACGTCGTCGGGCTCGACGCCGTGACCGACCACATCGACCGCGTCTGCCAGCTCGCCGGCAACGCCCGACACGCCGCCATCGGCAGCGACCTCGACGGCGGCTTCGGGACCGAGCAGGTCCCGCTCGGCCTCGACCGCATCTCCGAGCTCCAGAAGCTCGACGCCATCCTCGCCGGCCGCGGCTACGATTCTGAGGCGATCGACGCCATTTTCCACGGCAACTGGCTGCGCTTCTTCCGCGAGCACCTGCCGCGCTGAGCCTGGAAGCGGGCGGTCTTGTGGGGTAGAATTCTGTCTAGTCAAGCGATCGGGGAAGTGGGGAGGCGGGGGTGGGGACAGATGATCTGAAGGCACGCAAGCCGCGAAGAACCCGCCAACATGTTATCGCGTCGATGAGTCGTAATTACGTCGAACGTTTCATCCTGACCAAGGGCCATACCGCGGACCGTCGGATCGATGACTACGGCTACGATCTGTTCGTAGAGACTTATGATGAAGATGGATATGTGGAAAATGGTGAAATCCGGATCCAGCTCAAGGCCACCGATCGTCTCGAAAAGCGGAAAGGTGGGGATTCCATCTGGGTCGATATCGACATGAGACATTACGAACTCTGGATCGATGAGCTGATGCCAGTCTTCCTGATCTTCTTCGACTCCCAGGAGAGGAGGGCCTACTGGCTACACGTTCAGAATTACTTCGCCGCGGACCCTTCGCGGCGGCCGCGAAGGAGTGCGAAGACGCTGAGGGTACGCATCCCGCTCGCCAACGAACTTACCGAGGATACCGTCGACGAGATGAGGGCCAAAAAGTCCAACGTCGTGGCGAGAGACCCTCGAAAGGGGCGATATCGTGGTTAAGGACGTCACCTACGGCCGGCTCCGGAAGGTCTTGCTGTCGCTCGGCTGCGAACCAATCCCTTCGAAGAAAAACCACTTCGTCTTCGAGGAGCCGAAGAGTGGCCTACTCCTCATGCTCCCCGGAGGACCGGACGAGCAGTTCGTCCGGCCAGTGGACTTGTCGATGATTCGGAGACAGCTCGTGGGTCACGGCTTGCTCAAGGATGAAGAGGACGTATTCGACTCGCTTTTCCTCATCCGCAAAGGGGACCGGCTGATCTGGACCGACCCGAAGACCGGGAAGGAGACCAGGGTCACCGCGGCCGCGGGGGAGAGCGACGGGTTGGTGGTCGTCAAGCAGAATGGCTCGTTGTTGCCGTGTCGTGTAGACGAGGTGAGGCGAGTCAAGCGGGCCGCGACGGCCGCGAGGAAATAACACGTTGGACGACCTCAAAGCGTCAGTGGCGGCCTGGTGCGACGAGGCGCGCGGGCTCTCCGGAGCGGCGGCCGGGCCTCCGGGCAATGGTGATGCGCGCGGGGGGGCCGGGGTGTCCGGGACGCTGACGGCCCTGCTCGACGCCATCGGGGAGGGCATCCACCTCCGGCGTCGGCTCGACGGGCTGGTCCCGGACGAGGAGACCGAATCGTCCCGTCGTCAGGTTGTCTGCCGGCTCGCCGATCTCCAGCGCGTGGCCGGCGAGGAACTGGTCGGGTTACGGCCCGGGACCGCCCGCCACCGCGAGGTCGCGACCCGGGCCAGGGAATGGTTGGCCGAGGCGCGGGTTGCCGCCCGGAACGCGTCGACCGTCCTCCAGTTCGAGCCCTTGCACGAGGCCATGGCACTCGAGGCCCTGCGCGCCGACCTCGAATGGCTGAGCATCGTCGTGGCCCGGCTCGACAACGAGCCGCCGCAGGCCCCTTCGGTCTGGCTGGATGTCGAGCTGGATCGGCTGCGCGGGTCGCTCACCCTGCCGGATAGCCGTCACGCCGACCCACGCGACGAACCCGTCCGCCTCCGTTGCGAGCGGATGAAGGCGGGGCTGCTCGAGCGCCGGGTCCGCCGCGAGCTGGGCCGGCCGATGCCCGGCGCGAGCCCCGAGGCACCCTGGGCGCAGCGGTTCGCCCTGTCGCGACTCCAGGCCCAGGTCGCGGCGCTCGACCTGGCCGCGGACGCGGCGCCCGTGCCTGCCACCGCGGGCGGCCCCGAGGTCTGGGTCGAGAACCTGGGACGCCGACGTGCCGATCTCGCTGAAGCGGCCGACCACCGTATGGCCGCCCTGCCCCCGTCCGACCGTCGCGAGGCGTCCGCCGCCATCTTCCGCGTCGCCTTCGACGAGATCGGGGAGATGTCAGCCTTCCTCGAGCAGATGCCGCCCCTCCGCGCCGTCCGCCGCCTGGAGCTGGCCCAGGACGATCTGGATCGGCTCGCGGAATCCTGCCGCCGATGGGCCGCCGAACCGGTCGTCGAGGACGGGCCGATCACGGGCTCGTCACCGCCTCCCGAGGGCGATGACGGTGAGGGCGATCCCTCCGCGCCGATCGATGTTACCGCGGATCGCGACACGCTCTCGGCACTCAAGCGACAGACCCGACGGGTCGAGCGCCTGGCACGCCGGGTCCGCCGCGAGTGGCAGGAGAAACTGCTGTCGCTCCGCATGGAGGCGCTCCTCGGCCGACGGCCGCTGGCGATCCTCGAGAATACCGTGCTGGGCCTGATCCCGATCCTGATCGCCTTGATCATCACCGAGTCGTTCATCGAGAAGGCCGGGATGCTCACGGCCGCGCAGCATCGCTTCTTCGCCTGGGCCGACCTCGCCATCTGCTCGGTGTTCCTCTTCGAATTCGGCCTCAAGCTCTGCCTGGCGCCGGAGCGGCTGGCGTATTTCCTCCATCACCTGCTGATCGACCTGATCCCCTCGCTCCCGTTCGGCTTCGTCGCCCACGAGATCCACCTGACCGAGATGGGGACGGCCGCGGCGGCCGAGTCGGGGACGCTTGAGGTCCTGGCCGATTACGGCCGGATGGCGCAGGCCCTGCGGTTCATGCGGCTGGTCCTGCCGATCGCCCGGCTGACCCGGGTGGGTCTCATCCTCCTGAGGCTCTCCGACCGCCTGGTCCGTCGGCTGGTCGGCCTGCTCAATCGCAACATCATCCTGTTCGAGCCCTCGTCGAACCTGAAGCCCGAATCGGGCGACCGCCATCGCCTGCTGGCGATCCGCGGCGAGATCGAGCACGCCCGCGCCGCCGCCGAGGGCCAGCTCGATCGCGACCAGCGCCGGGAGCTGGCCGCCCGAATCCTCTCCGACTTCGATTGCAAGATCGAGCGGCTTCCCGCCCCGGTGATCGAGGAGATCAGCCCCGACGAGGAGCAGCGCGAGATCCCCGTCGAGGCGGTGGTCGAGCGGCTCATCCAGATGACCCCCGAGCAGCTCATCGACCGGATGGGGCCTGGCTTCGTGGCCTCCGCGGATCGGTATCTCCGCCTGCTGAACCTCCCGTTCCTCCGCCGCCTGCCATTCGTCCGGAGGCTGGCAAGCGTCCGCGAGAAGAGCCCGGCGGAGGCCGTATCCCTGGCCGCCAACTACCTGGGCTACCTGATCCAGCTCGTCCTCGACGGCGCCTATTTCCTGGCCGATTTGCAGGGGACGCTCTCCCCGCCGGTCTTCCTCGACCGCCTGGGCGCCACGATCGTCAACGCCACCCGCACCCCCGCCCGGCGACTGCTCAATCTCGGATCGATCTTCCTCGTGTTCTTCCTGATCGTCAACGTCGTGCCGATCCTCATGCCGTTCCGCCCGATGATCGACAAGCTCCAGAAACTGCTGGGATGGCCGGTGATCATCCTCGGCGTGATCTGCTCCGGCTTCTGGGCGCTGGGGGCGTGGTTCCGCAAGATCGCCAACCAGTCGGCCGACTTCAGCGAGCGCGTGGTCGAGGCGCAGTTCGCCGCGCACACCAAGGGCCTCAAGTCCCGCCGGCGCGACCAGGACGCCCAGTTCCTCGCCGAGCGGGTCATCGACCCCGAGCTGCTC
>JBKQHM010000552.1:0-10499 GCA_052148775.1 Isosphaeraceae bacterium
GTGGCTAGTGGCTCGCAAAGCCGATGACCGGAACGATCTCACCTGGTTACTGACTCGCCACTCGCCGCAAGTCACCAGCCACTATTTTAGGGAGGAGATGGGCATTGACTGGCTACGTTCCCGAGACATACCCCCACCAGTGGCTCCCGGAGGGCCTCGAGCTGAAGGAGTGGGAGCAGATCGAGCCCTGGTATCGCCGATTGATGGATCAGCCGGTCGACACGGCGAAGGACCTGGAGCGCTGGGTGCTCGCGGCCGGCGAGCTGAACGCGGCGGTCGGCCAGGAGGGGGTCCAGCGCTATATCGCGATGACCTGCCAGACCGACGACCCCGAGCGTGAGGCGGCCTACCTGGCGTTCGTCCGCGACATCGAGCCGAAGCTCAAGCCGATCCAGAATGAGATCCGCAGCCGATACCTCGACTCGTCGCACCGGCTGGAGCTGCCGCGCGACCGCTACTTCGTCTTCGACCGGGCGCTGGAGAATCGCCGCAACCTGTTCCGCGAGGCGAATATCCCGCGGGAGACCCAGCTCGCCGAGCTGGAGCAGCAGTATCAGAAGATCATGGGGGCGATGACCGTCAGCTATCGCGGCCAGGAGCGGACGCTGGCCCAGATGGCCCCGTTCCTCGAGGAGACCGACCGCTCGGTCCGCCAGGAGGCCTGGGAGCTCGCCGCGGCGCGGCGGCTCCAGGACCGCGAGACCCTCGACGAGCTGTTCGACCAGATGAAGCAGCTCCGCATCGAGGTGGCGCGCGAGGCCGGATTCCCGAACTTCGTCGAATACTCCTTCCGCAACCGCGAGCGGTTCGACTACGGGATCGCGGAGTCGGTCCGCTTCCACGAGGCCGTCGAGCGCGTCGTCGTCCCGCTGGCACGTCGCATCCATGAGGCGCACCGGGCCGCGATGGGCGTGGAGTCGCTCCGCCCCTGGGACCTCTCGGTCGACCCGCTGGGTCGGCCGCCGCTCCATCCGTTCCAGGACGTCGAGCAGCTCGCCGCCGGCACCGAGACCGTCTTCCGCGAGGTCGACGCCGAGCTCGGCGCGCAGTTCGCGTTCTTGCGCGCCGAGCACTTGCTCGACCTGGCCAACCGGAAAGGCAAGGCCCCCGGCGGCTACCAGACGACGCTCGAAGACCAGCGGCTCCCGTTCATCTTCATGAACGCGGTCAGCCTGGATTCCGACGTGCGCACCCTGCTCCACGAGGGCGGACACGCCTTCCACACGCTCGCCTGCCGCGGCGAGCCGCTATCCGCCTACCGGGAGAGCCCGCTCGAGTTCTGCGAGGTGGCCTCCATGAGCATGGAATTGCTCGGCGCCCGCAGGCTCGACCCGTTCTACAGCGGCCCCGACGCCGATCGGTCCTGCCGCAAGCTCCTTGAAGGGATCGTCCTGATCCTGCCCTGGATCGCCACCGTCGACGCCTTCCAGCACTGGATCTACAACCATCCCGACCACACCCGCGACGAGCGCAAGGCGGCCTGGAAATCGCTCCTCGACCGGTTCGGCGGCCTGGTGGACTGGTCCGGCTACGAGGACGCCCGCGACCATTCCTGGCACCGGCAGCTCCACATCTTCCTCTACCCGTTCTATTACATCGAATACGGCATCGCCCAGCTCGGGGCCTTGCAGATCTGGCAGCGGTCCCTCACCGACCGACCCGGCGCCGTGGCGGACTACAAGAAGGCCCTGGCCCTCGGCGGCTCCCGACCCCTCCCCCAGCTCTTCGAGGCCGCCGGCATCCGCTTCAACTTCGGCGACGACCTCATCGCCTCCCTGATGGAGACCATCCGCACCGAGCTCGACAAGCTCAGCCCCTGAAAAAACGATCGAATCCCATTCACCATAGAGTCACAGAGCACACAGAGAAGATCGACACGTATCCTGATTTCACGAGTGATCTGCGGATCTCGTCCTCCGCGCGGAGTGGCCCGAGCCCGGGGACGAGATTTCGTAAGTTCTTCCGTCTTCTCTGTGCTCTCTGTGGCTCTGTGGTGAGTCATCCGGGCTAGCCGCTTGCCTCGAGCCGCTGTTCTTTACTTGCCGCAATTGAAGCGGCCACGGTGCCGAGGTCGAGGATCGCCGCGACGATCGTGATGGCGGTCCAGAGGGTGAATCGGGGCGTCCGGTAGTGCATTGTCACGCGATGGGTGCCCGAGCCATCGAGGCGTACAGCCTGGAATCCGCCGTCGACGGGTAGGACCGGGCGCCGGGGTCCGTCATCGATCCGGGCGGTCCAGCCGGGGTCGAAGCTGCGCGCGAGGATCAGGTCGCAGGGTCCGTCGTGCTCGACCGTGGCCGTCGTGCCGTCCCAGTCGAGCAGCCGGGCGGACCGCGCGTCCGGGCGCGCGGGGACGCGGTCCTCGACCAGGAACCAGGCGATGTCCCGGTCATCCGACAGCGAGAGGCGGTTGATCAGCGCGAGGCGGTCGTCGATCGTGCGCGAACGGAGGGCCACGCGGGCCTCGGGAAAGGGTTCGTCCAGCTCGACGATCGCCCAGGTCCGGGATGCCGGCTCTCCGGCGGGGTGATAGATGATCTGGTCGAGCGCGCGGTCACGACGCCGTACCACGTCCTTGCCGAACGCGGCGGCGGTCCCTCGATAGTCGACCAGGTGCGTGACCCGGCAGCGCCGGAACCATCGCCTGAGCGTGACCGTGTCCTTCTGGTCAGGGGCGCCGCGGGGACCCGATCGGAAGATCCGCTCCTGGGAGACCACGAGGATCTTGTCCGGATAGGTGTGCGCGAATCCCAGGTAGGGGAACGCCGTGCCGAGGTTCGCCCGGACCGGCAGATTATCGAGTTCGCCGCCGATCAGCCCGACCTTCGGCTTGCGTGCCAGCTCGTCGAGGACCGGGCTCTGCGCGGGTATTGCGATCGACCAGCCCCACTGGGTCGTCCCCGCGTAGTAGAGGATTCCCAGCTCGACCGCGGCGGCGATCAGCACGGCCGACGTTCCGATCCGTCCGGATCGCCAGGCCGCCAGGATCGCCAGGGCGGCCGACCAGGCCAGGGCCGCCCAGAGGAATCCGTCGGCGACGCCGCCGATCGAGGCGTGCAGATTCACGCCGGGCCGCATGGTCCAGAATGCCGCGGCGACCGTCGCGCACCCGCCGAACAGGATCGCCGCGGCCAATCCCAGTCGGAACCGGACCGACGCGACCGACCGATCGAATCCCTCGCCCGCCAGGAGGGCGGTTCCCAGGCAGGTGAGCAAGGTGTACCGCGCCGGGACGCGGAAATAGCCGATCCCCGGCAGGCTGATCAGATAGAGATAGCCCTGCGGCCACCATCGCGGCATCGTGGCGATCGCCAGGCTGACCGGGATGAGGATCAGCCAGGGCAACGTGGACCTGGCAACCGGCCAGGTGAAGGCGCCGATGAAGGCGAGGATCAGGGGGATCGTCCCCACGTAGAGCACGGCCTCATAGCCCGTGGTCTGCTGACTGAACCAGTAAGGATCCTCTGGGCCGAGTCGCAGCTCGCGGACGAGTCGCGGCAGGGCCGGCTCGAACCAGTGCGCGGGGGGCAGGGAATAGAAGAGCAGTTCGCTGGCCGGTCGCTGGGTCTGCTTCACCTGTTCGGAGAACTGCCAGGTCGGCCCGAGCTGGACGGCGGCGAGGGCCGCTCCCCAGACGACCGCGAGGACCAGCGCGAAGGCTCGCCTCCATGGCCGTCGATCGAACGCGGTCCGCCAGAGACCGGTCGCGATGATGAGCCCTCCGGTCCAGGTCTGGATCTGGAAATGGCCGAGGGTCCATTGCAGGCCCAGGGTGATCGGCAGGGCCGCGAGCCAGCCGAGCCGGCCGGTCGCCAGGAACCGCTCGGCGAGCCCCAGCGCCATCGGCAGATAGGGCATCAGGCAATAGAACGGCTCGTGGCTCGAATGGATCGCCTGGAACCCGCAGAGTGTGAAAGTGACCGCGGCCAAGGCGCCGCCCCACGGCGCGATGCCGAGACATCGCGCGTAGAAGTAGGTCGTCGCGACGAGGGCCAGGTAATGGAGCCACATCGAGAGCCGGTAGGCGGTCGATACGTCGAGGAGTCGGTAGAGCACCAGGTTCGGCGGATAGAACGCGGCGACGTGGCTCTCGGCGACGAGCGGGACGCCGAGCCCGAACCGATGGCTCCAGAACGGGAACTTTCCGTCTTCCAGGGAGCGGGCCAGCTCGCTCTTGAGCGGTCGATACATCCGATCCGGGTCGCCGCCGACCGGCTCGTAACCGACGAGCAGCCCGCCCAGGATCGTGCCGACCAGGACCAGGGCCGGGATCAACGGATATTCGCGCCGCAACGTCTCGGGGAGCATGAACGCCTCGGAGCCGCGATGGAGGTTCCCCCGAAGTCGCCACGCCGGCGACCTGCCGGATGGATCATGGGGTGTCCGGCCACGATGACGGATGACATGCCCGGAAGACAAGGGCTTGCCGCCTCCGGCCTTCGGCGGTGCCGGCGGGGGTGGAGCGAGGGCCCGCCTTTGTGCGCGCCGCTCAGTCGAGGAAATCGATCGGGCTGCGGACGCCGAGCGGCCCCTGTTTCAAGACGTGGGTGTAGATCATGGTCGTGCTGACGTCCTTGTGGCCGAGGAGTTCCTGTACGGTCCGGATGTCCTGACCGGCTTCGAGCAGGTGGGTGGCGAAGCTATGTCGGAAGGTGTGGCAGGAGGCGGGCTTGACGATCCCGGCGCGTTGGACGGCGCCGCGGACGAACTTCTGCAAGGCGGTCTCGGCCAGGTGATGCCGCCGCTCGATCCCGGTTCAGGGGTCGATCGATCTCTTGGGAGCGGGAAAGACGTATTGCCAGGCCGGCTCGCGATCGGCGTTGGGATACTTCTCGGCCAGGGCGTACGGCAGATAGACCCGGCCGAACCCTTCGGCGAGATCGCGTTCGTGCCGGCGCCGGACGTCCGCGATCTGGCTCGTCAAGGGTTCCACCAGCGACCGTGGCAGGAGGGTTACGCGATCTTTCTGACCCTTCCCGTCGCGAACGACGAGGTGGTTCTGGCCGAAGTCGATGTCCTTGACCCGGAGTCGGAGGCATTCCATCAGCCTCAGTCCGGAGCCATAGAGCAGGCTGGCCATGAGAAGTTTCTCGCCCTCGAGCTGGGCCAGGACGGCACGGACCTCGGCGTGGGTGAGGACGACGGGCAGCCGTTCCGGCCGTTTGGCCCGGCAGGCGTCGATCCGCCCCGTCAGCGGTCGGTCGAGGACGACCTTGTCGAGGAAGAGCAACGCGCTCATGGCCTGGTTCTGGGTCGAGGCGGCGACATCTTCTACGACGGCCAGATGAGTGAGAAACGCTTCGACTTCAGCGGCGCCCAGATCGAGAGGATGTCGCTTGCCGTGGAACACGATGAATCGCTTGATCCACTGGACATAAGCATCCTCGGTGCGGATGCTGTAGTGCAACATCCGAGTCGCTTCCCGCACGCGATCGAGCAGCTTCGGACCGCGATTGGCGGATGACCCGGGACTGGGCGTCATTGCTGAGCGGAATTGGTCCGCATAATCCATGGCATTCTTGTGGTAAGTGGCGGTTTTGCAACGTAGAATCCAACGAATGTCCTGGATTATACGCCCATGCGGGCGTAAAGAAAGACGCCTGTTGGGGCGTCTAATCAATAGTTCGGCGGCGATCGGACCGAGGCCGATGATGCGGGGAGCATCTCCGAGAGCGATTACTCTCGAATTCACTGAGCACT
Organism: Isosphaeraceae bacterium; assembly: GCA_052148775.1. Lineage (GTDB taxonomy): Bacteria > Planctomycetota > Planctomycetia > Isosphaerales > Isosphaeraceae > CAVZRC01. The sequence continues at coordinate 5,701 of JBKQHM010000552.1, forward strand.
TTCGCGCTCAGGGGATGCGGCGGCTCTACGGCCACGATATATACATGGGTCCCCGTCGACGTAAGTTCCAGTGTGACATCTGGGGTGCAAAGGACGGTCGGTTGCTCGTGCGCTTCCATTGTCCAACTGAATCCGACTACGACGAATCACACCAGGTCATCGGGCTAACGGTATCTGACCTCACGAAAGTGGACCTTGACCGTGATGCGATGGATGACGGGCTGTGGCCAACTTGGATTCCGCAGTGCGTCCGCGATCACTGGGACCTGTGGCTCATCTCGGTCACGTAGCCGACGATGGGCCGAACAAACGGTTGCAGCGGACCCGCGGCGCGGGCCGCTGAACCTTGGCGTTAGCCGGCTCTGGCAGAGGTGTGGGCAGATCGCCAACGAGAGGTTGCCCGTTCGGTTTGCCTCAGCTACGATACAATAGATCACACTACCACAGCCTGGAGACACCTGCCATGGACCGCGAGACCTTCGATGCCACGATTCGCACGTTCAAGCACCGGGCGCCGTTCCGCCCATTCACGGTGTCGCTGGTCAACGGCGAGCGGCTCGAAGTGGATCATCCGGACGCGCTCGCCGTGCGGGACGGGGTGGGCCTGTTCGTCGGCCCAGGCGGGATCCCGTCGATCTTCGATCACGAGGGGGTCGCCCAGGTCATCGGGGACCTGGCGAACCGCCCGATCGAGTGACGTTCGAGTCGGAGGTGTCTCTCAGCCAAACGAAGCGTTAGGCCGCGGGGAGGTGGAGCGGTGCCCTTTCATCCCCAGACGGACCATGCGCACCTGACCGTCATCTGGTGTGACCGATGCGGTCGTGCTGTCAACACCAATGACGAGCGCGATCACTTCCACATCGAGCAGTGCGGCGGTTGCCGCAAGTACAAGAAGCTCGACACAGACTGGGGCTGGTGCAAGAATCATGAGTCAGTCTACTGCGGGAGACTGATGTTCGAGCATGACACCTGCTCCAAGTTCGTACCTGGGAGGTGGGCCTGAATCGCCTAACGAGACGATCCAGCGGACCCGCTCTGCGGGCCGCTGATCTTGGGCGTTATGCGGCGAGATACCAGGCCCTCTTGCCATCACTTCCCGATCAGGCGATGATGGGCGTAGCTCTCGCCGCCGATGAATCGTCGCCGCGCGTATAGCTGAGAGGGCCGAATGCAATTGACAGCCGTTTACGTGACGATGCCGGATGGCGGCTATGTCGCGTTCGTTGAGGAATTACCCGGGGCTAATACCCAGGGCTCGACACTCGAGGAGGCCCGAGAAAACCTCCGCGAGGCCGTCGCGCTGGTCGTCGAGGCCAATCGTGAGTTGGCCGAACAGTCACTCGACGGCCGGGCCGCGACGCGCGAGCCGCTCGAACTCCCGGCATGAAGCGTCACGAACTCATTCGTCACCTGGAGAGGCACGGTTGTCGGCTGCTTCGCGAGGGCGGTCGGCACAGTGTCGATATCAACCCCGCGACGAACGCGACATCGGCCGTCCCGCGACATAATGAGATCTATGAATACCTGGTAAGGAGGATCTGCCGTGACCTCCAAGTGCCGGAACTGTGAGGTCCTAACCATAAAGGATTGGAGTCCGCGAACCCGGACCTCCAATCCCTGTTCAAGAAGCCCGTGGCGCCACCGCAATGCGGCCCACATGGGTAACGCTTCCGCACGCCTTCGCTCGGTGACGGCTCAGACAGGCCGACATCGGCCCTGACGCGACCTCGCGCGGGGCTCTTGAGGTGGAGAAAATCGTCGCGGAGTTGCGTTTCGGTGAGGCGGTCGGGCGGGGTGTGGAAGTGGTCGGCGAGTTGTCGCCCGGCGCGGAGGTAGGCCTCCTGAGTGCGCTCGGAGAATCCGGCGAGCTGGAGGTCGTGGGTCATGCGCTGACGGAGCGACGAGGTCATCATCGAGTCCTCTGGCAAGGAGTGAGGAGATCACCACGGCCAAGAACCATGGCCCACGGCCGCGTCGCGTGCCAGGGATCGATGGGTCGGTAGAAATGCCGATGACCGATGAACGCCGGCGCGTTACACTGGACGCCGTCGGAAGTACCTGCCGCGAAGCGGCTTACTTAAACAATGCGATGCAGCGGACCCGCCTTGCGGCGGGCCGCTGAATTCCGGAGTCAGGGGGCGAATTGCCCCATTGCCCCAACTGCGTTGTCCCCATCCTCTTGACCGGCTATCATCGTCTTTATTCGACATGACCTGACCGCCGTACTCCGACCGCTGAGGGGCGCAATGCGACATCAGTTCACTCTTGAGTACTGGCGGGATGGAAGTTGGTACGTAGGCCGCTTGATCGAGGTGCCCGGAGTATTCAGCCAAGGCAAGACCTTGTCCGAGCTCAACGAGAACATCCAGGAGGCCTACGAGCTGATGGTCTCGCAGGATCGGCCCCCAGCCCCGGCCTCTGCGCAGCGACTGCCCGTGGAATTGGAGGTATGAAGCGGCGAGCGTTGGTTCGCGAGTTGGAGGCGGGTGGGTGCGTACTCCATCGGCACGGCAAACGGCACGACATCTTCCGCAACCCGGCCAATGGGCAACAGGCTCCGGTACCTCGACACACAGAGATCGCCGATACCCTTTGTATAATCATTCGCCGACAACTTGGCCTGGGCGAGGCGACCAACCTCTAACCCGGCGTTCCAGCGGACCCGCCCGCGGCGGGCCGCTGATCTTGGCCGTTCGGTGGTGGAGATCGAAGCCGTGGCAGCGGACGCTTGGGACGACATGATTGCCCAACTGCGGTCGCGCGGCATCGTCTTCGATGTCGGGCTATCGGACCCTGAAGTGGCCGCCGCCGAGTCACGGTTCGAGTTCCGTTTCCCGCCCGACCTGCGGGCGTTCCTCCAGACCGCCTTGCCACGTGGTAGGCGGTTTCCCGACTGGCGTTCCGGAGACGAAGCCGCGTCGAGCCCTCCCGGCGGTCGGCCTCCTGGATTCGTTCGGATACGTCGATCTGCTCCGCCGCCCGTGCGGGGAGTGGGTGGTTCTGGAGGTCGGCACCGATGGCGTGTACAACCATGTCGATCGTGACGTTGGTCTGCCGGGGTTGGAGTTGGAACTTCAGTCGCGCGTGGCGGAGGCGTTCTGGTCGCGGCTCGGTGGATGGCGGCCTTGGGGTTCCCGCGGTTGGCGTCCCCGGCCGGCAATCCCGGCCTGACCCGGGCCCGCTGAAACTTGCATAAGACGGCGGAGGACTTGCGTGGGATCGCTCCGGCTACAGGGCTGGTCACTCATTCCGGGCCCGCACCAGATCGCTCATCCGCCGAGCAACAGCATCGACCTCCACGACATCGCGAGTTATGATCCCGGGGAGATCGCTGACTGTCTCCTCGGATACCCCGGCTGCCGCCTATTGCATCCGGCCGAACCCACATGGTGGGAATGGAGGGCCGAGTGGAGGGTTGCAGATCGCTTCATCGACCTCGCCATGACGTTGTTCGATGAACGGGGCTCGAGTTGGGGCGGTTCGCCAATCGACGTACATTGCGACGCGGAGGATCTCATGGCCCTGTGGGCATCCCTTCGCGAGCGATTCCCAGCGGTTTGGCTCCATAATGAGGACTGCGAGATCCACACGCCTCACTCGTTCCGTCGGCTGTTCGGGGCCTGACCTGGCGTCGCGGCGGGCCCCCGGCCGTGGTCGGCGCTTCGGGTGGAGTCGTAGCTCGGCGGTCCGTGGCCGGGTCTGCCAAAGTTCGTCGTCATGCGGCTATCCTCGAGCTTACCCATGAGCGCACTTCAAAAAGCCGCATTTGAACTCCGTCTCGAGGAGCTCGCGGAATTGACCCGCAACGGCGGCAATATCGAGGGTGCTTTGCTGGCGGCGTGCTCGGCACATGATCCGGATCCCACGACTCAGGTCCGCGTGATCGGGCATCTGCTCCAGTGCGGGGCCTCCGTCCTCGAAACCGACAAGAATGGAGTCACGCCGCTCCATCGCGCCGTGCGCTTTCGAAACGTCGCCGCGGCGAGAGAACTCATCGCGCAGGGAGCCGACGTGAACGTCGTCGACAGGAGGACCGAGTCGACTCCGTTGCACAGGGCGGTCACGAGCACCGGTGCCCCGGCAACTGCAGGGAAATCGGGGCTCGCCATCGAGCTCGCGAAACTGTTGCTGTCGAACGGCGCCGATCCACGTATCAAGAACAAGAATGGGAAGACGCCATTGGAATATGTGAAGAACGAGAAGATGAGGGACGTATTTCGCGATTTCGGCGCCGCATGACAAATGGCCCAGCCCGACGCAACGGCCCCGCTCGATACGGCGGGGCATCGGGCTGTCCCGCCAGGGTCTATTCCTGATCGTCCCGGACCAGCCGACCCTCGCGAATCGTCCAGCCCTGCCAGATCTTCGCCGCCTGGGGGTGATGGCGACGGAGCCAGTTCGTTGCCTCATCCAGTCGAGTTTCTCGATCCCCAGCCGGCGCGTGGAGCGCGGCGAGCAAGAGGGCGGCCAGCTCGCCGTCGGCGTCCGCATGCCCTGCGGCTTTCTCAAGCTCGGCGGTCGTCGTCGGGTCGGGGTTGGACGGGGTCAGGGCCGCCATGGCGAAGGTCGCCCACAGGCGGATCATCGGGTCGGCGTGCCGTTTCAGTTCGTCGAGCGGCTCTCGCGGGATGTCGTACCCGCGTACCGCACCATAAGCCAATCGTCGCGATAGCAGCAGCCGGAGCCAGTCCGGCCAGCCCTCGCTGCGCGCCACGAGCATCGCGTAGGCCCGAGGGTCGCGCGCCGCCGACTCGGTCGATACCGCCTCGGCCAGCAGGTACCGGGCCAGCTCCGGCGGG
>JBKQHM010000553.1:0-2733 GCA_052148775.1 Isosphaeraceae bacterium
CGAGATCGACGGTGCGGCAACCGCGACGGACACGCGACTGCGGGCGCTCGTCCGCAACGATCTGGCGGTGGTCGCGGCGCTGGAAGGACGTCTTGACGAGGCGCGTCAGGGTTGGCGAGAGGCGGTCGAGGTCGATCCGGGATATCCGCTGGCCCGACTGAATGACACCCTGGTCGCGGCCGAGCTGAACCGGCTGGCCCTGGGGCAATGTCACGTCTCCTCCCCGCTGAAGCTGGCCCCGGCGCCGGTGCCTTCCTTACCGTCGGAGATCGATTCCCGGCATGCACCACCCCATACCCGGCACCCCGTGAAGGTGGCCATCGTCAGCCTCCTCTTCAACTGGCCCTCGACGGGCGGCGGGAACATGCATACGGCCGGGCTGGCCCGGTTCCTGGGGCGGGCCGGGTACGAGGTCCGGCACATCTTCGCTCGGTTTCCGGACTGGGGGATCGGTCGGGTCACCGACGAGTTGCTCGGTCCCGCCGAGGTGATCGAGTTCGACGCGCCGGCCTGGAACGTCGGCGAGATCCAGGCGCGATACCGTCGCGCGGTGGAGGATTTCGAACCGGATTACGTCGTGATCACCGGTGCGTGGAACATGAAGCCGCTGCTGGCGGAGGCGGCGCGCGGGTATCCTTATTTTCTCTTGATGCAGGCGCAGGAGAACCTTTGCCCGCTGAATAACCTGCGGCTGCTGGCCACCGGGCCTGAGCAGGTCGAGCAGTGTCCCAGGAACTACTTGGCGACGCCGGAGGTCTGTCATCGATGCCTGGGCGAGCGGGGGCATCAGTCGGGGGCGCTGCATCAGGTCGAGCGGGTGCTAGCGGGGGTCGGGACGGCGGAGTATGAGGGGAAGTTGCGGCTGGCGCTGCTTGAGGCGGAGGCGGTGCTGGCCCTCAATCCGCTGACTGCGGCGATGCTCGAGCCGTTTTCCAGCCGGGTGCGGGTCGTGCCGTGGGGGATTGATCCGGCACGGTTTCCTTGGCCGCCCGAGCCGATCGCATTGGATGCATTCTCTCAAGGTCGACTCGCCGAGAATGGGTATCGCCGGTCGAATACGGAGCCGGGAGACCTACGGTCGGGCGAATGGGCGGGGTCGGGAGACCCGCGCCCAGCGCTGGGCCGGTCGGATACGCAGCCGGGAGACCTACGGTCGAGCGAATGGGCGGGATCGGGAGACCCGCGCCCAGCGCTGAGCTCCGGCCCCACTCGGCCGGCCGTTGCGTTCATGGCGGCGGTGGCTGGCGAGTTCATCAAGGGGTTTCACGTCGCGCATGAAGCGTGTCGACTCTTGCGTCAGACGCGCGACGATTTCGAGTTGGTGGTGACCTTCGACCCGCCGGGGCCGGGACGGATCGATGAGTTCACGCGATCGGTCGGCTGGTGCTCGCAGGCGGAGTTGCCGCGTCACTACCGGGAGGCCGATATCTGCCTCGTGCCCACCATCGCCCAGGACGGGCTGAGCATCACCTCGGTCGAGGCGATGGCGTCCGGCATTCCGGTCGTCGCCAGCCGGATCGGCGGGGTGCCGTAATGAATTTTGACTCTCAAAATCGGTAATCAGGGCGGAACTTGAAGGGCTTGGGCCAGCTTCCCCTTGCCCAAGAGCCCTACGTAGCGGAGGAAGTCTTGAGAACCTGTGGCGAACTGGCCCAAGAACTGATTGACCCGGCCGCGCAGACTCGACCAGTCCCCCGCCAGGCGGTGCATCTTCAGCACGTCCTGACGCAGCCACCGCCACAACTTCTCGATCGGGTTGAGCCAGGGCGAATAGGTCGGCAGCCAGACCGGCTCGATCCGGGGCCACTTCTTCAGCGCACCCAGGACATCCTCGTGGGTGTGGATCGACCAATTGTCCTGCACCACCAGCAGGCGGTCCACATTCGCATAAGCAGAATCCAATTGTTCATAGAATTGTATGACGTTGGCCCGGCCCACGATGTAGGCGTCCAGGAAGTCCACTCGGCCCGTCACGGCATTCAGGGCGCCGATGATCCGCCAGAGGCGGTTGGGGCTCTCGTCACGATCCGCCAGGGGCGGCGCCGCGGGGGATCGGCCCGCCCAATCGGGCGCCGCCTCGGGCCAACGGGCGTAGCCCATCTCGTCGAGGAAGACCAGGGCCACACGATCCGGCATCGTGGCCGATTCATACAAGCATTTGCAAATATTTTCGAATTTGGGCATATATTTGGGATCGGGGCTGTAATGCTGCACCGTCCCCGACCGCAGGCTGATGCCGAACCGCTGCTCCAGGGATCGCCAGATCCCGCTGAGGGTCATGTCGATGAAGATGTCGAAGGTGGCGCGGATGGTCCGCAGCGTCCATCGGCTCGGTGGCGGGCTGGAGTCGGTGACGGCCATCTCCTGGCGCGCTTCCTCGCCGGGGCCTTGGCGGAGCCGGTGGAGGAGGGGTTCGGGGTCGTTAAAGAAACCTCCCGCGCGAGCCGCCCTGGGGATGGGCGATCAACCCGGCCGCCCCCTCCGACTGGTAGCGATCCAGCCACGCATACACGGTATCGGGATCGCGTGGCTTCAAGAGCCCCTGGGTGGCCACGGAATGGGGGGATTGGCCGTCTGCAATCTTGAGGATGGCGGCCCCCCGTTCCCGGACATAAGGGCGCGGGTCATGGTCGCGTAACTCAAGTAATTCCTGGCGTTGCTCTTCGGTCAAGGTGATGACTCGCCGAACCATGGGCAATCCCCTACCTGTGTGCACGCATAGTCTCCCGGGCC
>JBKQHM010000554.1:0-27144 GCA_052148775.1 Isosphaeraceae bacterium
CGCGTCGCGCTGGAGGTGGACGACTTCAACCTCGACCTGCGCCAGGAGGTCCGGCTGGAGAACGACGCCCTGATCGCGATGGTCCGGCTGGCGCGGGGGGGGCACATCTACGAGCTGGACGTCCGAGGCTGCGCGACCAACGTGCTGGCCACGCTCGACCGTCGGCCCGAGAGCTACCACGAGGCGATCCGCGAGGCCGTGGCGCGGATCGCCGGAGGCCAGGATCCGGGCCGCGTCACCGATTCGAGTTCCTCCGAGCCGATCACGCTCAAGCAGCAGGGGCTCGACCGGCTCCTGGTCTATGACCGCCACCCGCGCAAGGCGCTGGTGGACCACTTCTACCCGCTCGACGTGACCCTGGACGACCTGGCGGTCTGCCGCGACGTGGAGCGCGGCGATTTCGCCGAAGGCACCTACCTGGCACGCATCCAGCGCGAGGGCCGTCGGGCCGCCGTGGTCATGGAGCGGCCGGGCCGGGCCGCCGACCATACCATCCGGATTCGCAAGACGATCGAGGTGAAGGCCGGCAGCCCGGAGCTGGTCGTCTCCTACGTGCTGGAGGACCTCCCGCGTGACGAGTGCCTTCACTTCGCCGTCGAGATCAACCTGGCGGCCATGGCCGGCCACGCGGATGACCGCTACTATTCCGACCCCACCGGCGAGAAGCTCGGCATGCTCGACACCCGGCTCGACCTGCCCCACACCTCGGGTCTGACTTTGACCGACGAATGGCTCGACCTCTCCGTCGGCCTGAGCTGGTCGATGGCGCCGGGCGTCTGGTGCTTCCCGATCCAGACCGTCAGCCAGAGCGAAGGGGGATTCGAGGGGGTCTACCAGTCGTCCGCCGTCATCCCCCACTGGCACGTCACGGCCGACGAGTATGGGCGGTGGGAAGTCCGGATTCGCATGAGCCTCGATCCGGTATCGATGCCCTCGACGGTTTCCAGACCGCGGGATCAGGTCGTCACCGAGCTCGCCTCGCGCTAGAAATTTCTAACAATCGCTTCGACGGGCTTCAATCTTCCGACCTGGCCGACCCAACTCGTCCCTACCTAAAGAGATCCCCGGCTTCAACTTCCGCGATGGTGCCGACGCACGGCCCGGGAGGATGAGGCCGGTTCGTGGATTCTTCATGAAGTCTTCCCGGTAAATACACTCCGAGGGCCCGGTCCCGAGAATAGAATAGGGGACCTACTAAAACGATCATCCGATCGCATCTGAATCCCCAACATCTTTCCGAGGGCCCTCCCGATGTCCCAATCCTCTCCGCGCCGTCGGAGTCGACGTGGCTTTACCCTGATCGAGCTCCTTGTCGTCATCGCCATCATCGCCGTCCTCATCGCCCTGTTGCTTCCTGCTGTGCAGTCGGCTCGCGAGGCGGCCCGCCGGATCCAGTGCACGAACAATCTGAAGCAGATGGGCCTGGCCTTCATGAACTACGAGAGTTCGGTCGGCTCCTTCCCGCCCACGACGATCCTGGTCCCGACACCTGCCGGCGGAGTGGCGACATGGGCGTTCCAGTCGTCCTGGAGTGCCTTCGCGCGGTCGCTTTCCTACATGGAGCAATCCGTGCTCTTCAACGCGATCAATTTCGACTATACCTACAGCGACCCGACGAACGTCACGGTCGAGACTATGACGTTATCCTTCTTATACTGCCCGAGCGACCCGGGGGACCACTGGGACGACGCCACGATGGGCGGTACGGGCGATGCCACCACGAGCTACGGGACCTGCGACGGTGACTGGTATGTCTGGTCGGTCAACTGGGGCAGCTCGAATAGCGTGGGACCGATGAATCGCTCGCTGTTCGGCCCGAACTACGCGCGCCGGATCGCCATGATCACCGACGGGACGAGCAATACGCTGGCCGCGTCGGAGGGCCTCATCGGCCACGCCCAGATGCGGAGTTGCGGCGCCGGCGGGTCGACCGTTTCGGACCCCATCACGGGAACCTACTCCTTCACCAACGTCCCGCTTCCGGGCCCGAATTCCGCTTCGGCGCTGGCCTATCACCTCGGCAACTGCGCCACCGGGACCGGGAAAGTGAAAGCCGGCGGTCCGATCGGTCACACGCGCTGGACCAACGGCGGTGTCTATTACTCGGGCTTCACCACCGCAATGACGCCGAATCAGACGGTCGCGGGCACGAGCCGGGCCACCGGCACCGCCGACGCTGGCCGGACCTTGCCGATGGATTGGGACTGGGTCGATGAGAACGACGGCGGACCGACCTACATGTCCTTGGCGGCCAGCAGCAACCACTCGGGCGGGGTCAATGCCCTGTTCGCCGACGGCAGCGTGCACTTCATCAAAAATTCGGTGAACCCCATCACCTGGTATGGCCTCGGCACCATCGCTGGCGGCGAGGTCGTCAGCTCCGATTCCTATTGATCGGATCGTGGCGTGGTGGATGCTCGGAAAGGACGCGATCCGATCCGCCTGAAATCAGTGGCGCGTGCCCTGCGAGGCACGCGCCAAATTCATCCACCACCGAGTTTTCCCCCATCCCACACGCCCCCAGCCCAACACCCGTGAGTCGGGAGCTGATTCATGAAATTGAGTCTCGTCAGATTGGTGATGACGGCCGCGCTGGGCCTCGGCACTTGCTGGGGTTGCGGAGGGGGGGAGGTCCAGACGGCGGCCTTGATCCAGGTCAAAGGGAAGGTCACCTACAAGGGTAAGCCTGTCACCAAGGGCGTCGTCAGGTTCGAGCCGGATGGCGGCTACGGCAAGCCCGCCGGCGGCGAGCTCCAATCTGATGGAACGTTCGTCCTCGGCACGCGAAAGCCGGGTGATGGCGTGGTCGCGGGCCATCACCAGGTCTCGATCAGCGGTACCGGCAGCAATCCCGCCAAGGAAGTCATCCCCAAGAAATACGCCCAGCGGTCCACTTCCCAGCTCACGGCCGATGTCGACGCAGAACACACGGAGTTCGACTTCGACCTGAAAGACGGTCGCTGACCCTCGGGCCGTCTCGAGCGAAGACCTGCCGGAACACGCCAGAATCCCCACCAGGAGCCCTCAGATATGCTCGCACGTTCGACCCGTCTGCCCTGCCTGGCCCTGATCCTCGGTACGATCGGCTGTTTCCCAAGCTCGACGAAAGCCGACGACTTCCGCCTCGAATCGGCGACGCTCCCGTCGCCCCTGATCCAGGATGGGAAAGTGAATCTGCTGATCGAAGCCTCGGGAGTCCAGCCGATCGACGACGGGCATCGGATGCTGATCGCGCACGACAAGCACCCGGCGCTCTTCGTGGTCGCCATCGCGACAGGACAGATCATCGGCAAGCCGATCACCTCGGCGAAGTTCCCCGAGCCCTCGAGCCTCGGCGGCCCGAAGTGGGAGGGCATGGCCCGGGACTCCGACGGCAACTATTACATCATCGGCGCGCACGTCGGCAAGACCGACGAGGAGCGGGCGAGCAAGAGCGTCCTGCTCCGCTTCCGCCTCAAGGACAGCGATCAGCCGGCGATCGACGACGCCTCGGTGGTCCGATGGGACATCGCCCGTTCGCTCGCATCGGCCCTCGAGGCGCAGGGCCTGCCGCCGGCCGCGGTCGCCAAGCGGAAGATCGAGGGCCTGGCGATCCGCGAGAGCAAGAAGGCCGACGGCTCGCCCCGCCGCGAGCTGGCGATCGGCCTCCGCGCCCCGACCGACAAGGTCCGCGCCTTCGTCGCCGACATCTCCGCGTCGCCTTCTCACGACGCCGAGCTCGAGCTCAAGCCGCTCTTCGCGTTCCAGTCCGAACCGCGCGAAGGCGTGACGTCCGAACTCACCTCGCTGGAATACGTCCCCGCCCTCGGCGGATTCCTGCTCACGACCGCCTCGGAGGACGAGAATAACGCCTTCCACGGCAATACGCTGTACTTCGTCGCCGACGGCGAGGCGGCCCACGCCCGGAAGATCGCGACCTTCGAGGTCGCCATGAAGGCCGAGGGCCTGGCCGTGCTCGGCGTCGAGAAGAACGGCTCGAAGACCGCCGTCAAGCTCCTGATCACCTACGACAACGACCCACACGCCACCAAGATCCCCAGCCGCTTCCAGACGGCGACCTTGATACGGGAAGCGCGTTAAAGGCTGGAGTTGCCGCTACAGCCCGTAGGCATCCTCCCCTCGCCCTATGTCCTCACCTGTCCATGACGATGGGGGTAAGTAATCGTAGGGCTGGGGGAACGTCTCGGACTCGGGCACGGCCCCCCCCTGGATCGCCGTGAGCCGTCAGGCATCCTCTTCGCAGTTCACCGGCGAGTCGGCCAGCCAGTAGGCGATCGCCTGGCGGATGTTTCCCCTCAGGGTTTCCAAGGTCTCAGCCTGGGCGACACACCCGGGGAAACACGGAACCTCGGCGCAGTAACCGCCACCATCGATCGGATGGACGACAGCGATCACCTCGATGGGCACGGTGAGAGTCGATGTCATACCAAGGCCCTTATCACCAGGGGTCGATTTTCATCTCCAGCATACCTCGATGATCTCCGGGGTACCAGGTGCTGTGCGCATGCCTGGCTTCTTGATAGTGTGGCAAGAGTAACGGGAGGCACTCCCGAGGGCTCGTCGGCAGAGCCAACATCGACGCCAGGCATCCCAACCGTGTTTCCGGCTGCGCCATCTGACCATCATGCGATTCCGGCTCGCCTCCGTCCTGGTCCTCCTCGTTGCCGGCGTGTCGGCTTGGGTCGGGGTGCGGATGCTCGCGGCCCGAGAATTCCGGAAGGCCATCGATCAGGCCAAGCAGGAGATCGCGGCGGGTCGATACAACACGGCGCGGAAGCGGCTGATCGAGCTGGCTGGGAGCCGAGATGACAACGGCGAGGTCGACTATCAGCTCGGCATCTGCGAGTGGTACCGAGGTCGCCCCGATGACGCTGCCGCGGCCTGGGAACGCGTGCCCGAACGGGGACCCTTCGGCACTCAGGCGGCCATCCAGCGCGCCATGCTGGCCATGAATTCGGGCCGGTTCACCCGCTCCGAGGAGATTCTCCAGGCGGTCCTCGACCGATGCCCCGGTCCCGACCGGCCGGCCGTGCTCCGTGGTTTGCAGCTCCTCTACCACCTCGAGGGGCGCGCCGAGGATGTGCGCCGGGCGATCCTGAAATCCTGGGAGTATTCGGATACGCCCGCGGAGGTCGTCAAGCAGCTCTCGCGCCTCGGTTCCGCACCCGTGCCGGTGGAGTTGACGCGCCGCACCCTGGAGAAAGCCGACGAAAACGACGACCGCGTTTGGCTGGCGCGGGCGAATCTGGCGATCCGTTCGGGCCAGCTCGAACGCGTGCCCGAATGGCTCGACGCCTGCGCGCGCCGTCGGCCGGAAGACCCCGCCGTCTGGCGCGCCCGCCTCGATCTGGCCCGGGCGGCCAACGACCTCGACGCGGCCTGGCGCGCCCTCGACCACTTGCCGGCCGGGGGCATCCCGGAGGCCGAGGTATCCCGGCTCCGCGCCTGGCTGGCCGCGAGCCTCGGCGACGTGCCGGCCGAACGGGCCACCTTTTCCGCCCTGGTCGAACGCGAGCCAGGCAATATCGCCGCGCTCGATCGATTGGCCGAGATCGCCGGTCAGGCCGGCGATCTCGAGGAACGCGCGCGGCTCCGTGAGAAGAAGGCTGCGATGGTGACCGCCCACGAGCGATACCGGGTCCTCCTCCGGGGCGACACGATTGGGGATCCCGCCGAGCTGGCACAACTGGCCGGGACACTCGGTCGCGAGATCGAGGCCCGAGGCTGGGCCTTGGTCCGCGATCGGAAGGCCGGCCCGCCGGGTCCGTCGCGCCCGCCCCTGGTGCTAGACGGACCTGTCAGCCAGACGAAAATGCTTGCCGAGCTCTGTGCCGACCTCCGCCGCGATATTTCCCGACGCCCCGCCAAGCGGCCATCGAGCCCGGTGCCCCGGTTCGTCGACGATGCGGAGTCTGCCGGCCTCGCGCGGTTCGTCCACGACAACGGCCAGTCCGCCTTCAAGCGGCTTCCCGAGACCATGAGCGGGGGCATCGGGCTGCTCGATTTCGACGGCGACGGCTGGCTCGACGTCTATGCCGTGCAGGGCGGCCCTTTCCCGCCCGCCGCGAATGCCCCGTCCGGAGACCGGCTCTTCCGCAACCGCCGCGACGGGACCTTCGACGATGTCACCGACAAGGCCGGTTTGAGGCGATTCGCGGGCAGCTATGGGCATGGCGTGGCCGTCGGCGACTACGACAACGACGGCCATCCCGACCTGTTCGTCACGCGATGGCGCGGTTATGCCCTCTACCGCAATCGGGGCGACGGCATGTTCGAGGACGCGACCGTCAGGGCCGGGCTGGGCGGCGATCGGGATTGGCCCACTTCCGCCGCCTGGGCCGACCTCGACGGCGACGGCGACCTCGACCTGTATGTCTGCCACTACCTGGCCTTCGACGTCGAGAATTCCCCGATCTGCGGAGATGCGAAATCCCGGGTGAACCACTATTGCAGCCCCCGCGATTTCGCCTCGCTCCCGGACCACGTGTTTCGCAACGACGGCGGGCGATTCGTCGACGTGACCCGGGAATCGGGATTCGTCGACCGAGACGGCCGCGGGCTGGGCGTCGTGGCCGTCGACCTCGACGACGATAACCGGATCGACATCTACGTGGCCAACGACATGTCGGCCAACTACCTCTTTCGCAACCTCGGCGGGTTCCACTTCGAGGAGACCGCGATCTCCGCCGGCGCCGCCGCCAATTCCAGCGGGACCTTCCAGTCGGGGATGGGGATCGCCTGCGGCGACCTCGACGGCGACGGCCGTCCCGACCTGGCCGTCACCAATTATTACGGCGAGTCCACCACATTCTTCCACAACCTGGGCCGCGGCCTGTTCGCCGACCACACCGCCGCGGTGGGCATCGCGGCGCCGACCCGTCAACTGCTGGGCTTCGGCATCGCCTTCCTCGACGCGAATAACGACGGCCGCCTCGACCTGCTCTCGGCCAACGGCCATGTGAGCGACTACAGGCCGGCATTCCCCTGGAAGATGCCCATCCAGTTGCTGACGGCCGGCGCGGACGGACGCCTGACCGATGCCTCGCCCCGCGCCGGCGAGCCGTTCCGGCCGCTCCACCTGGGCCGCGGCCTGGCCGTCGGCGACCTGGACAACGACGGCCGGATCGACGCGGTCGTCCAGTCCCAGAATGAGCCGCTCGTCTACCTGCACAACCGGACGGACGGGGCCGACCACTGGTTGGTCTTGAGGCTCGAGGGCGTTCTTTCCAACAGGGACGGAGTGGGGGCTCGCCTGGTGGTCGAGGCGGGGGGGCGTCGCATGACGGCTCATCGGTTCGGCGGCGGTAGCTACCAGTCGGCCGGCGACCCCCGGCTCCATTTCGGCCTGGGTGATGCGGCACGCGTCGAGCGGCTGGAGGTGCGCTGGCCGTCGGGTCGCGTCGACCAGTACGAGGGACTGGCTGCCGATCGGGCCTATCTGATACGCGAGGGCGCCGGCGAGGCACGGCCCCTGTCCGGTTTCGAACGACGTCCGGGTTGAGGGGATGTCTTGAACCTCTCCCTCTTCTGTAGCCGGCCGCTATGAGGCCGGAGGTCTGAGCCCGGGGTCACAGACCCCGGCCACAGAAGAAGGCGGGAAATTCGCGCCAACGATTCATAACAGGCGCTAGATCGAGGACACAGGCATGTCAGTTGTCGTCCGGGAGCCGCGGCGGTTCGTCAGAGGCGCGATCGGAGCGCTGTTGCTGGCCGTCGCGGCCTGCGCCGTCGGGCTCTGGTTCGTCGCGACGCGACGCGTGACGGACCCACTCGCCCGGGCCGACGGGGCCTACGCCGGGGGCCAGTGGGACCTCGCCGCCGCGCTCGCCCGCGACGCCCTCAAGGTCCGCCCCGACGATCTCGAAGCCTTGCGGCTCCTCGCTCGTTCGTGGGTCTGGCTCGGCCGCGACGACGCGGCGCTCGGGATCTACACACGTCGCCTCGAACCGTCGGCGATCCAGGACGAGGATCACGTACTCATGGGCCTGGCCTATGAGCGTCGAGGGAAGCCGGACGCGGCGCTGCGTGCCTGGAACAACATCGTCGACCCCGGCCAGGTCTCGCCCCGATCGCTCGACGAGCTGGCCCGTCTCCATCTCCAGCGACACCGACGCGAGGAAGCGGCCCGGGTCGCCGGCCAGCTCAGCCGGCATCCCGGCTGGGAGTCCCGAGGGGGGATGATGCTCGGCACGATCCGCGCCGGGCTCGACGACGTGCCCGGCGCCGCCGAGTCGTTCCGCCGGGCCTTGAAGTTCGACCCGGCGGAGGTCGACCGCTCCGGCGACCCGAAGCAGCTCCGCAAGCTCATCGCCCGGATCTTCCTACGATCGGGGAGCCCGGCCGAGGCGAAGACGCTCCTCAAGGCCATCCTGGACCGATCCCCCGACCAGGAGGCCGCCTGGCTGCTCAGCCGCGCTTTCCTCCAGGAGGGCGACTGGGTGCGGGCCCGCGAGGCGATGGCGCAGGCCGGCTCCTACCGCGCCGAGCACCCGATGGAACTCGAGCCCGCCCCGTACGTCGGCGAGGCGAGTTGCCAGCCGTGCCACTCGGCCATCTTCCGCGACTCGCTGGCCAGCCGGCACACCCAGAGCTATTACCGGGGTGCGCAGCTCCGCGAGCTCCCCCGCCCCGACCACCCCCTGCCCGACCCCGACGATCCCGCGGTCACCCACGCGATCCTCGAACGCGACGGCACGATCCGCGAACAGACGCGCGTCGGCCGCGAGGTCTACGAGTCGGTCATCGAGTACGCCTTCGGCACCAGCGACCGCTACCTGACGATGGTCGGCCGCGACGCCGGCGGCGGATACCGGATCGCGAGGCTCTCTTATTACGACACCCCCGACGGCCGGGGCTGGGATCGATCGGCGCTGGACAAGCTCCACCCGGACCGTCGCCATGCAGCGGACTACCAGGGCGAGGCGATCGGCGTGCGCGACGGCGTGGCCAAATGCCTGTATTGTCACGTGACCAATCCGCGTACCGATCGCGACCCGGCGGGTCCCGAGACGGCCGACCGCGCCATCGGCTGCGAGCGCTGCCACGGGCCGGGCGGACACCACGTCGGGGCCATCGAGGCCGGCCTTTCCGACTGGGCGATCGTCAACCCCGCCGATGCGTCCCCCGGACTCGTGACCAGTCAGCAGTGCAACGACTGCCATGTCCTCGGCAGGGATTACCGCAAGGAAGATATGGACGACCCGGCCTGGGCCCGCTCGCAAGGCGTCGGCTGGATCTTCAGCCGATGCAACACCGAGAGCGGCGGCGCCTTCGGCTGCGTCACCTGCCACGACCCTCACAAGAGCGCCCGCGCGACCACCACGGCCGAGTACGAGGCCCGATGCCTCTCGTGCCACGCCGCCGCGGGAAGCAGGATCCCGTCGGCCGCGGAGACCATGCCACGGACCACGGTTCGGACTCGCCCTGCATCGCGACCGTCGGCAAGCACCTGCCCGGTGAACCCCGCGCAGGGATGCGTCCGTTGCCACATGCCCCCGGTCCGGCTCGATTCACTCCACCTGAACCTGGCAGACCATTACATCCGCGTCCATCGCCCGACCAAGTGAAGGGTTCAATCCCCTCGCCCCTTGCAACGGCATGGCGGAAACCCTAACCTCGCCAGGAATCCTGCGCCCGATCGAGATCAAACAGTGGATTGCAACCACGCGTTTCACGGATAACACCGATAGAAAAGCTATCCAATCCGAATTCTTATCCGTGATCTTTGTGTGACCCCTGGTTAATATTTCCTCCTGGCGAGCTCGTGTCAGGTCCCGTTTTTGCAAGGAGCGTCACCGATGGCAAGTCCCCACGATTCCCGACCCGACCCGACGACCCTGCCGGAACAGTCCGCGGGGGCGGTCGGACATGGCGTTGCGGCGCCTACCGCGGGTTTCCAGGCCAGGGCGTGGGCCCTGACCCTGGCCCTCGCGCTGGCGGCCGGGCTGATCGGCTGGGCTTGCAGCGAGATGATGCTGGTGCCCGAGGTCGGCGCCGGCAAGAAGGGTGGGCCCGTACGAGTGCTCCCGGAGGTCCCCGCCACCCGCAATGCGATCGTCACGTTCGGCATCTTCGGTGCCGCACTCGGCCTGGGCCTGGGGCTGGCCGGCGGGCTGCTCCGTCGGTCGGTGCTCTGGACCATCCTGGCCGCGGCGATCGGCCTGGTCCTCGGGGGACCGATCGCGGCGGGCGTCGCCTGGTTGATCTTGCCGATCTACTATAAACAGATCATGACCAGCGACCTCGCCTATTCGCTGCTCGTGCATGGCGGCGCCTGGACGGCCATCGGTGCGGCGGCCGGCCTGGCGTTCGGGTTGGGACGGGGCGGATTGCGACGCATACTTCCGACCCTGGTGGGGGCCGCCGCCGTGGCACTCCTCGCCACCATCATTTATGAGTTCGCCGGGATGATGCTCTTCCCGACGGCGATGACCGACCGGCCGCTCGCCAAGACCACGGAGATCCGGCTACTGGCCCAACTCCTCGTCGCCGCGATGGTCGCGGCCGGAGCACTCCTATTCGCGTCGCAAGCGGCGGACGGTTCCCGACGGAAAAACCCCGAAGCCCCGATCGAGAATCCTCGTGGAGAATGACCCGATACGCACCCCCGGGAATCCGGTCGGGTCATCATACCGCGCGTGGTGGAGGCGCGGCCGGCGTCCCCTCGAAGGGCCCATTCACCACATTGACCGGCCGGCCTTCGAGGAACCGGGCGATATTGGCCACGGTCGCATCCATGAGCCGCTGCCGTGCCTCTTCGGTCGCCCAGGCGATGTGCGGCGTGATCAGGCATCGAGGCTGACCGAGCAACGGGTTCTCGGGCCGGATCGGCTCGACTGAGACGACGTCCACGGCGGCGCCGGCCAGCCGGCCGGCCGCAAGCGCCTCGGCGAGGTCCTCCTCGACGATCAGCTTACCCCGCGCCGTGTTGATCAGTAGGGCGTTCGGCTTCAGCCGCATCAGGCGATCGCGGTTGACGAGGCCGACGTTCTGGGGCGTGAGTGGCGAATGCAGGCTGATGACGTCGGCGCGTTCGAAGAGCTCGTCCAGCTCGCACCAGGCCACCGGACGCGCCCCGGCCGGGGATCGCCGCGACGGGCTGTACGCGATGACCGACATGCCGAAAGCCTCCGCCAGCTCGCCCACGCGGCGGCCAATCCGCCCGAAGCCCACGATCCCCATCGTCTTGCCGGCCAGCTCGATCAGCGGCGTCTTCCGTAACGAGAAATCCGGCTGACTCGACCACTCGCCGTCCCGGACCGCCCGATCGTGTCGCGCCACGTGATGGCACAATTCCAGGAGCAACGCGAAGACGAATTGCGCGACGGAGTCCGTGCTATACTCCGGCACGTTCGAGACGGGTATCCCGCGACGACGGGCCGCGGCGACGTCCACGCAGTCGTAGCCGGTCGCCGCGAGCGTGATGAACCGCAGCGTCTCCGAGTGGTCGATCACCGCGGGGCCGATCGGGGCCTTGTTGGTGACCAGCACCGTGGCGCCCTCGGCACGCGCGGGAACGTCTTCCGGCGCGGTGAATTCGTGGACTTCGACCTCGCCGAGCCGATCCAGCCCGGCCCACGCCTCGCGCTCCGCGGACAGTGGGCGCCCATCCAGTACGACGATCTTCACAGTTGGTTCATCTCGGGGGGACTGGGTTGCGTCAGCGGTCCAAGCCCCATTCTAACGCAGTGACGGCCGCCAGGGGACGACCTACCGCCCCGCGAACATCATCACTTCGTCCGATCGCACCGTCGCGATCACGCCACCGGCGTGGGTTGTGTCCGGAACCGCTTCCCCCCGAGGATGCCCAGTGCAATGAAGGCCGCCAGGGCGACGGCCTGCGCGATCGCGAAGGGCGGCTCCGACCCAGTCGGCGCCAGCGCATTGAGGACCGGCACCTTCTGAAAGGACTGCGCGATCAGGACGAAGACGTTGAGATACAAAGCGACCACCGCCGTCACCACATAGACCAGACGCCAGCGCCCCGCGAGGTGGCCGACATACCGGGCGTAGACCGCGATGGCCAGCACGACCAGCGAGATCACCCCCAGCACGATCCCCGGCGTCACGCCATGGATCGGGAATCCGAACCCGGTCACGCTCGTCGCGATCGTCGTCACCAGGAAGAACGCTGTCAAGGAATCCAGGCGTTTTCTCGCGATCAGCCCGAACACCACGACGAGCCCCGACGCGATGGCCAGCAAGCTGATGATGACGTGGATCGCCGTGAAGGTCTTCAAATCGAGTGGCATGGTCGGCTCCTGATCGAAGTCCGCTCCCGGGCTGGCTCGGATGGAACCGATGTATTAGGACGATCGTCATCTAAAGCGTCAAGCCCCCCTGCCAGCCGGGGACGCGGGGCCCGAACGTCCGGGACCTGGAGTCGGACTCCCGAGCCTTGGACTGTTCCCGGTTCCCCCTCGGTTTGATTCTGGGCGCCGCCCATCGAGCGGCGTTAGAATACGTCGCGCAACTCCGGAGTTCGGCTCGACGCAGCCCTTGCCACCGTTTTGCGGTTCACTCCGGCAGATCGACGACGGGAGGATGAAACATGGCGGTGATGCGAGTCGCGCAGGTTTCTTCGCCGAAGGGTCCTTTCGAGATCGTGCAAAGGCCGATTCCGGAGCCGGGTCCCGGGACGGTGCGGATCAGGGTGCAGGCTTGCGGGATCTGCCACAGTGATTCGCTCACGAAAGAGGGCGCTTTCCCGGGACTCGAGTACCCGCGAGTCCCCGGCCATGAAGTCGCGGGCGTGATCGATGCCGTCGGCCCCGGCGTCGCCGGATGGGAGGTGGGCCAGAAGGTGGGCGTGGGCTGGAACGGCGGCTATTGCGGGTTTTGCGACCACTGCCGCCGCGGTGATTTCTTCGCCTGCGTGCGCGGACAGATCACCGGCGTCACGTATGACGGCGGATACGGCGAATACATGATCGCACCCGCCAGCGCGGTCGCCCTCATGCCCGCGGACCTTCCGCCCGTCGAGGCGGCGCCGCTGATGTGCGCCGGCCTCACGACATTCAACGCGCTGCGGAACAGCGGGGCGCGGCCGGGCGACGTCGTCGCCGTGCTCGGGCTGGGCGGCCTCGGGCACCTCGGCGTGCAGTACGCCGCGAAGATGGGATTCCACACCGTCGGCATCGCCCGGGGCAATGACAAGGAGCCGCTCGCCCGACAGCTCGGGGCGTCGGTCTATATCGACAGCCAGGCGCAGGACCCCTCGGCGGAACTCCGCAAGCTGGGCGGTGCCAGGGTAATCCTCGCGACGGCGACCAGCGGCGATGCGATGGCCGCCGTCCAGGGCGGCGTGGCCGTCAACGGCACGCTGCTGATCGTCGGCGCGGCCGACTCGTTGCAAGTCTCCCCCCTCCTGCTGCTGATGGGAAACCGATCGGTCAAAGGTTGGTATTCCGGCACGTCGATCGACTCGCAAGACACGCTCGCGTTCAGCGTGCGGACCGGCGTGCGGTCGATGAACGAGACCTATCCGCTGGACAGGGTCTCCGAAGCCTACGACCGCATGATGAGCGGCAATGCCCGTTTTCGCGTCGTCCTGACGATCGGGCGATAGACGGAATTGATGACGGGGAGTCGCCTCAATTCCCATGGAGTATCGGCAATGACAATGACCCCGGGACGACGGACGCTCCGCTACGGCAACTTCGACGAGATCATGCCGGACGTGGAGCGACTCCTCGAAGGCCACACGACGGTCGGCAACTGGTCGCTCGCGCAGATCTGCCGGCACCTGGCGACTGTCATGCGCCGGGTGGTCGATCTACCCGCCTCGACGCCCCAGGATCCCTCCCAATGGGTCGGGGAGGAGCAAAAGCGTCAAGTCCTCGATTCGGGCTCGCTCCCGGAGGGATTGCCCGGCCCGCCGCAACTCATGCCCACGGAAACACTCGGCGAACGCGAGGAGGCGGAGGGCCTGCGGCAGGCCATCGCCCACTACAAGGCCTCGCCCGGCCCGGTGATCCCGCATCGCATCTTCGGCCCGCTGACCAGGGACGAATGGGACCGGCTCCAGTTGATCCATGTCGCCCACCACCTGAGCTTCGCGATCCCCTCGGAGCGGTAAGGGAAGAGCGCGAAGCGCGGACCCC
Organism: Isosphaeraceae bacterium; assembly: GCA_052148775.1. Lineage (GTDB taxonomy): Bacteria > Planctomycetota > Planctomycetia > Isosphaerales > Isosphaeraceae > CAVZRC01. Next base: position 14,103 of record JBKQHM010000554.1, read on the forward strand.
TCCACCTCGAGCGTCCATCACCCCGACCCGACGCTTCACCCGACCCCGGCCGGTCGGTATGCTGAAACGGTCCCGGGAGCCCGGCGCTCGAACCTACAAGGAGATTCCGCATGTCGAGACCGCGTCGATCGGTTGTCGCAGTGGCCCTGTCGATCCTCTGCGGCTGGGGCTCGATCGCCCTGGCTTGCACGAGCATCGTGGTGAGCCGGGGGGCGTCCAGGGACGGCTCGGTGATGGTCACCTATTCGGCCGATGCCCCGTTCATGCCCAAGCTGCTCTACTTGCCCGGCGGGACGCACAAGGCCGGCGAGCCGATCCAGGTCCGAGCCTGGGAGAACGATCGCCTCTGCGGGCCGGTGAAGCAGGTGGCGAAGACGTACTCGGTCGTTGCGCTGATGAACGAACACCAGCTCTCACTCGGCGAGACGACGACGGGGGGACGCCGCGAGCTCCGCGATCCCAACGGGATGCTCGACTACGACGCCCTGATGCTCCTGACCCTCCAGCGCGCCCGGACCGCTCGCGAGGCGATCAAGGTCGTCGACGAGCTGGCGCGCGAGTATGGCTATCAATCGTCCGGCGAGACCTTCTCGATCGCCGACCCGAATGAAGCCTGGATCATGGAGCTGATCGGCAAGGGGCCCGGCCAGAAGGGGATCGTCTGGGTCGCCGCCCGCGTCCCCGACGGGATGATCTCCGCGCACGCCAACCTGAGCCGGATCACCAGCTTTCCGCTCGACGATCCCGAGAACTGGCTCTATTCCCCGGACGTGATCTCGTTCGCGATCGAGAAGAAGTTTTATGCCACGGATTCCCACAAGCCGTTCAGCTATCGCGATGCCTATCATCCCGGCATCGGCCCCTCGCAGCAGCGGGCCTGCGCCGGCCGGGTCTGGAGCATCTACCGGCGCTCCGCGCCGTCCCAGAACTTCTCCGACGCCTACTTCCGGGGCAAGGACGGGGCCGAGGACTACCCGCTGTTCATCAAGCCCGACGCGAAGCTCGCCGTGGCCGACGTGATGGCCTTGATGCGCGATCACTACGAAGGCACGCCCTACGACATGACCAAGGGCCTCGACGCCGGCCCGTTCGGCACCCCGTACCGCTACCGGGAGCTCCCCTTCAAGGTGGATGGCATCAATTATATGTGGGAGCGGCCGATCTCCACGCAGCAGGCCGGTTTCGTCACCGTGAGCCAGAGCCGCAAGGGGATGCCGGACGCCGTCGGCGGCGTGACCTGGTTCACGCCCGACGACGCCTCGACCTCGTGTTTCACCCCGTTCTACTGCGGGATCACGGCCTTGCCGGCCCCGTACGTGAAGGGGGACTACAAGAAGTTCGAGTGGGACTCGGCGTGGTGGGTGTCGAACCTGGTCTCGAACCTCTGCTACGACCGATGGTCGCGGATCGCCCCCGACGTGAAGGCGGCCCAGTCCCTGCGAGAGGCCGACCTGCTCAAGATGCAGCCGGTGATCGAGGAAGCCGCCGCGAAGCTCGGGGCGACCGACCCGGCCCTGATGCGCGAGTTCCTGACCAATTATGCGGTGTCGACCGGCGAGTCGGTCTTCCGGAACTGGCAAGGGGTGGCCGAGGCCATCCTGACCAAGCATATCGACGGCTATGTGAAGAACCCCCAGGGACGAGCGCGGGGCGTCGGCTACCCAGCCGAATGGCTCAAACGCGTCGTCGCCGACCGGCCCGAACAGTTCAAGGTCCAGATGAAGTCGAGTGAGACCGACCATTGAAGAAGGTTTGTTCACGAACCGTATTGCCCGAAGGCTCTCCCGTCCTGCGGCCTGAAGGGCCGCAGGAACAAAGCCCCGGGTGCAACCCGGGGCCCTCGCGACCCCGCGATACTCCCGCGGCCTGAAGGGCCGCAGGAACAAAGCCCCGGGTGCAACCCGGGGCCCTCGCGTCCCCACGATATTCCCGCGGCCTGAAGGGCCGCAGGAACGAATCCCCGTCGAATCCCTGAACCTATTTTGACGTCATGCTCATGTTTGGAAAATGCCAGCGCGAACAAGAGGTCCTCTCCGGAATAGAAGATTCTGTCATGGCCAAGGATCACGCGGAGTTCCCGCAAGCAAATGCCAGCGCCTGGCGAGCCGGCAACGTCGGTCCGGAGTCCTCGTGGCGTCTTCCGCTGCCCGCCCATTGTGCCGAGGCGTTGATCGCCCTGGCCCACGACCTATCGCGATCCGCGACGCCCCTCGTCGCAACCCGGATTTCGGACGAGTCCCGCCGCGTCTGGTCCGAAGAATTCGCCGCGGTCCGCGAGGCGTTGGAGCACGGTCGCGGCTTCGCGATTGTCGAAGGACCGGCGAATCCCGAACTCCGCCCCGAAGCCAAACTGGCCCTCTACTGGATCGTGGGCCAGGTCCTGGGCGAACCCGTCGCTCAGAATGTCCAGGGCATAACACTCTACGACGTCCGCGACACGGGCCAGTCCGTCAGCCAGGGGGCGCGATTCTCCGTGACGAACGCCGAGAGCACATTCCACACCGACGCGTCCTTCGAGGATGGCGTGGTCGACTACGTGGGCCTCCTCTGCCTGAACGCGGCGAAATCCGGCGGCTTGAGCCAGCTCGTCAGCGGTTACACCGTCGCCGCCGAGCTGGCGCGAACCGATCCCGACGCATTCGAGATCCTGACGCAACCGTTCCACGTCGATCGCCGCGGCGGAGTCCGCCCCGGCGAGTCTCCGACGGCCCGACGACCGGTGCTCGCACGCAAGCCCGATGATCTCCTCTACCGATACCTCCGCACCTGGATCGAGGTCGGCCATGAGAAGGCGGGCGAGCCCCTCACGACCGATCAGATCGCGGCGCTGGATGCCCTCGACCGGACGATGAACCGTGCCGACCTGCGCGCGGAGTTCATGCTCCGTCCCGGAGACATGTTCTTCAGCAACAACCGCTGGACCCTCCACAATCGCACGGCATTCGAGGATCATCCCGAACTCGAGCGGCGGAGGCATTACGTGCGGCTCTGGCTCGAGGCGAGAAGGGAATCTCCTGCGGAATCGCTTTTGAAGGATTTTCTGAGTAATGGTATCGTGTAGGAGGTAAGAACTGCTGTTTGCGGAGAAGAAGTGGCGATGACGACGTTTGATCTGGCCGAAGTGCAAGGCTTTACCGCCGACATTCACGCTCGGATGAACCGGCCCAACAATGGCGAGGGGTCGGAGTGCACCGCGTTGGACGCGGATCTCCGTCGCTATACCGAACTTTGCCGCGAGTTCTGCAATCAAGTTCGACAATGGGGGCTAGCCGTCTTCTGCGGTCGAGTGGAACTTGACCCCGAAGTCGAGGAGGTGTTGAAAGTAGATGGCAGACGGCTCTATTCACGGGCGACCGAGGTGTTGAGATTCAGCCAGGGGGCCGAGACGTCTTGCTACAGACTTGATGAGCAGGCCCATCTGGAAGATGCGCTGCGGGATCTGGACCAGCTAGTCAACCGGTGGATAACTCCGAAGCTTTCGGTAGGACCGTCTGCCCGCCTCTGGATGATACCAGGGATCGCCGCGACGGAGGATGAGATCGAGCAGGTCGCCTCGCTGCCGCCGTTACCCATTGACTGGCAGTCGGCCGAGCCTCGGCAACAAGAGAGACCCCGAAAGCTCCGAACACCCTGACCGGTGCGATACGTCGCCCCGGCATCCATTTGTTGGCCGAGCCGAGCCGAGAATGTCCGACTCCATCCCTCTCACCCCGTGCCTCATTCAATTGGATTCCCCCGAGTTCAAGGAAATTCTCGAATGGACGTTTGCGGACTCTTATGTTAGTAGGCTCCTCCAAAATGATATCCCGAATCGGATGCAGTTTGGCAAAGGCCGGACCTGGATCTACCGCGATCCGCATGGCCGGATCGCCGGTTTCGGTATCATCGACGTTTGCGAGGAATACAGCGAGTACACGGCAGGAATGCCTCATCCGTACATACCGCTACTGGCTGTAAACAGCGAAATGGGGGGCCGCGGCCACGGGAAGTCGATCGTCCTGCATCTGATCGACGAGGCAGTACGCCTTGCCCATATTGAGCAAATATGCTCTGATGTTTTGTTCTTGGACGTGTACGTAGACAACTTTGTAGCAATCCGCTTGTACGCGAAAGCCGGATTTGCAAATGTAAAACAAGAGCCGATTCCCGACCCGAGCGAGGGCAACAAGCCTTTCTTCATCATGGCCAGACGGGTCCCTGGAACCCGCATATGACATCCGTTTCGCGACACATCCAATCCAGAACGCTGCTGATCCCCTTCCCTACCGCATTAGCCTCCATTTCGAGTCTAGCTTTTCATCTGGCCCGGCAGAGTTCACAGCAATGAAGAAAGAACATATCGTCGAACAAATCCTTCGAACCGCCAAGGCAAATGGAGGCGTGGCGCTCGGTAGGCTACGCTTCGAGGCGGAGACCGGCATCAAGTTCCATGACTGGTTTGGCCGGTTCTGGACCCGCTGGAGCGAGGCTGTTCGTGAAGCCGGTCTTGAGCCGAATCGTATGTCCACGGCATACAACGATGAGATCCTTCTTGAGAAGCTCGTTCTTCTCGCTCGACGCTTGAAGCGTGTTCCCACTGACGGAGAACTCAGGCTCGCCACAATGAATGATCCGACCTTTCCATCTCACAGTGTGTTCCGACGTCTTGGGTTAAAGCCCCAGCGAGTGTCGCGAGTATTAGCCTTCTGCGAAGGGCGCCCTGAATACGATGACGTCGGCGCCCTCTGGAGAGAACTCGCCGTTGCGGAGCAGCCGCAAGATGCCTATGAGGGAGGCTCTGCGACACCCGCCGTCGGCTATGTCTACCTGTTCAAGCACGGCTCCCGCCGAGAGTATAAGATTGGCCGGACCAACAACGCACTGCGAAGGGAAGGCGAGATCGGAATCCAGCTCCCCGAGAAGCTCCAGCCGGTTCATCACATCAAGACTGACGACCCCGCCGGTATTGAGACGTACTGGCACACGCGGTTCGCCGATCAGCGCAAAGAGGGCGAATGGTTCGCCCTCACGGCGGCTGATGTCAGAAGCTTCAAGCGATGGAAGCGGATCTATTGAGCGTCAGATCGAATCGAACAGGTCACGACGAATGAAATGGGGAGAATCCAGAAGGGCCAAGAATCAAAGAGATCAGGATACTCGTACCCATTTTCCGGTCGCGGGAAATCAAATGGATCAGTACCCCATTTGGAAATCGAAGGGGCCAGGACTCGATTCTACGTTCTCCGCTCATGCCGCCAGTCCAGGCGACTGCGTGACTAATCGGAAGGAGCCGAAAACGACGGTCATCAATCGGTCCTTGCCGATGGCCAGGAGCATCCTCACGCCCGCGAGTGCAGATTGGCCCGAGTGACTGAGACTCGTCCACCAGCACGGCTTCGACCGCCGGGGACACCCGCACCGGATGCCAAACATCTTACCAAGGCCACGTCCTGTCATAAGCGGTCATGCTCCGACATTGTCGTTGCTCCTGGGGGGTGGTCAAAGCGCGAGCCAGTAGAGGCGTTTGAGCCGAAAGTTCCCGGGAGGCTAGATTCCTCGGACGAGTCTTGCCAAGTCGTCGGCGTGGGCCTGGCTGACGGTGCTATTCGTGACCGTGGTCGTGGCACCGAGCACGCTGGCAATATCGCCGGCCTCGCCCCGCTGGGCCTTGTCGTGGCGGAGCTTGCTCTCGTTCACGGTGACCACGCTGGCGTTGAGTTGCCCGTACCCAGAAGAATTGTAATTGGCCAGGCCATTCCAGATGCCGCCCCCCGCGCCCACACCCGCGAACGCGGTCCCGGTGCCGCTGGCGGTGTCGTGGTAGCCGCCGCTGGCCTGATCGCCGATCAGTTGGCTCGTTTGCAACTCGGTCGCCGCGCCAGCGTAGTTCGCGATGCCGGCGCCGGCCCCGGTGCCGACAAGTCCCGCCACGCTGTCGCTGCCCGTATCGCTGTTGCCGCCTTCGGCACGGTTCTGGTCGAGGGTGGTGTTGCTCACGCTGAGCGTGTCCGCGCCATAGATGTTGCCGCCGTAGCCCGAGACGATCGCGCCTCCCAGTCCCTCGCCGACCAGGACCACGGCGCCGGTTCCTGTGTCGTCATGGCCGCCGAGGGCCTCGTTCCGCGCGAAAGTGCAGTCGGTGACGGTACCCGCACTCCCGAGTTCATTGTAAAGAGCGCCCCCCTCGGCACCCCCGACCGCGGCGAAGTCGGTCGCGGCCGTACTGGAGTTGTCGCCGCCGACGGCCTCGTTGTCGCGGAAGGTGGTGCGGGTGATGTTGCTGGAGGCTTCGGTGCAGGCGATGGCGCCGCCGAAGGCATAGTCCTCGAAGGATTCCGTGTCGCCCTGACCGCCGTTGCCACCGCTGCCGCCGAGGGCTTGATCCCTGTCGAAAGTGCTTCCGGAGATCGTCAGGGTGCCATAGTCGTTGATGGCGCCCCCTTCGGCGTCGCCGATGTACGCCCCCGACCCGCCATCGCCGCCAACGGCCTTATCGCCGCTGATGCGACATCCCGTGATGGCGGTGGTCGAAGCCTCGATATCGAGGCCGCCGCCATAGGCCCCGTTGCTGACCGCATCGTCGCCGGCGCGGGCCACGTTGTCGGTGATCTTGCAGTCGTTGATGGTCGTCGGCACCTGGGTAAACAGGCCCCCTCCCCCGGCCATGCCGTCGCTGCTGTCATCGCCGCCAAGGGCTTGATTGCCGCTCAGCGTACTGTCGTCGAGCGTGAGGCTACCGCCCTGGATGTCGATGCCCCCGCCGAGCCCCGTCCCCGAGGCCGACGGGCCGCCCGCACCCACGGCTCGGTTGCCGGTGAACTGGCAGCCATCGATGTTCAGGCTGCCGCCCAGGCTGTACAGGGCCCCGCCTGCGCCGCCGGTCGTGGCGCTCTCGAAGGCGACATTCCGGGACAGGACGTCTCCGGACAGGGTGAGGTTGCTGCCGTCGTTCAGGATGCCGCCGCCCTGGTCGGGTGCATAGCCGTCCGCGATCTTGAGCCCACCGATGGTCACGACAAGCCCGGCGTCGGCCTCGAAGACACGGCTGGCGCCGCCTCCGCTGACGGTCAGCAGCCCCGATCCCGGGCCGTCGATGTCCAGGCTCGTCGTGATGAGCAGCTCGCCCGTGGTCAGCCTGATGGTCCGGCCCCTGAGACCCTTGGCGAAATCGATGGTGTCGCCGTTGGCGGCGGCCGCGATCGTGGCGCGGAGCGACCCCGGGCCGCTGTCGTCGGTGTTGGTGACCGTCAGGATGCCGCTGAGCAACGTGCGGTCTTCCATCAGGTCGACTCGCGGCAAGAATTGTCTCCGAGAGGGACGCACGCACCGGCGTAGTCCCGTCGCCCAGAATCGCGCCCTGGGCGGGGTCGTCTTCGACGGATTCGCGAATTGCGACATGGCACGAGACTCCAGGTGCGAGGGGAGTGCGAAACGCTCGGTCCTCTTCATCGCAACGACGCGACCCTCAAGACCCATCGATGAATTGCCGTCCTCCCGTGGTCGGCTCCGTCGCTGCTATCGAAACTCTCCCGCGCCAAATGGGGCCGGTCAAGTCGGTCTCCAGATCACAGACCGATATTGCTTATTTAGGTTCAGCAGGCAGCTAATAATAAAGAACTTTTCTTGTACAAACACTCTTTGACGGCTAACGAATTTCTTAGTCGATGGTCCGAGCCGGGAGCCATGCGGCGGTGTCATCGTTCCCTGCGGGCGTGCAAGATGCGCCGCGTTGCGTCGAGCATCAAGGGCAGATGGGAATCGAACGGGCCATGGACGGATTCCGATCGAGAACGAAAGGCCCGGGGACCGATCCCACGTTCCGGTCCCCGGGCCCTCTTCAGACACCACTTTTCGGTTTCCGACCTGTATTACCTCGGCGCAGGCTCGCCATCCTTGGCCGGGACGGGATCACCGTTCATGCGTTTCAGGGTGTCCTCGGCGATGCGCTTCAACCAGGCATTCGTGGTCTTCGTCTCGACGGAGCGCTTCAGGTAACTCTCCGCATCCTGACGCTTGCCGCGCTTCCGGAGCAGCCAACCGACGTAGAACTCGGTGTTCCCCCGCGCGTTCGGTTTCACTTGATCGACGGCAAGGGCCAGGGCCTTCGGGTCGGGCAACTCGCGATCGCCCCTCGCGAACGCATCGCGGAACATTTGCAAGACGTCGAACATCAACGGGGCCCTGCCCCGATACTTCGTGCAGAGCTCGGCCAGGACCGCGTCGCGCTGCGCCGCGTCGCCCAGCTCATCGGCCAGGACCATCAGCGCGCAGCCCGACAGCAGCGGGCTCGCGGACGGGTACGCTTTGCGCATGCTCTCCATCGCCTCCTTCGTCGAGCCTTGCAGCCAGGAGGCATAGCCGGCCTGCAACGGGCCGGCGGGTTGGGCCCGATCGCCGGCCGCGGCGGGCCCGGCCGGCTCGCCGGCGTCCGCGACGAACTGCCCGACGAGGGCCTTCGCCGCCTCGATGTCCCCGTGGCCGGTCCGCTTGCAGAAGTTGAGCCACGCCCTCAGCGACGAGTCCGGATAACGCTCGGAGAGCCGGCGCGCCCAGAGCTCGGCCCGTTCCCAATCCTTCATCCCTTCATAACAGCGCATCGCACATCGCATCGCCCAGCCGGCCCAGGTCTCCGCCGCGGCCTCGGCATAGGGTTGCGCCTTCTCCCACTGGCCCTTCGACATGTAATAGTCGGCGACCTCCACCCGGACCTTGGCATGCTCCAGCCCGTGGTCTTCGCCCGCGGCCAGGAATTGATCGAGCGTCGCGAGCCAGCGCGCCGTGTCGCCCTGGTCCCGGCAGTTCTCGGCCAGCCGTCGGAAGGCCCATTGCTCGGGCGACCCGGCGATGAATCGCTCGAGGTACTCACGCGCCTTGTCGTATTGCTTGAGCCGGGAATAGCGACGACCCAGCGAGCCGACGAGCGGCAGGAAATCCGAGTGCTTCTTGACCCACTCGGCGAGGCGGGGCTGGATCGCATCCCAGTCGCATTCGATCAGGATCGACATCGCAAAGGGATTCTCGGGGCTCAGCATCAGGATCTTGTTCGCATTATGGATCAGGAGTTCCTTCTGCGGACTCGAAGACGGATCGGCGACATTCGGCTTCCAGTAGAGATCGCATTGCGTGGCGAAATCGCGCACGAGGTGATCCATGTGCATCTGGACGAGGCTCCAGGCTTGCCGGCGCTTCGCCTCGGCGATCGGGCCGAGCTTGTTGATCATCGGTTGTTCGGCGTATTCCAGGTCGGGGAGCCAGGACGGGTCGAAGGAATCGGCGAAGGCCTGATCGGCCTGGGGCGTGCCGATGGCCATCGTGAGCAAATACGGATGGAATCGGTGACGAGCCACGAGCGGGCGCGCCTCGTCCCAGAACTCCTCGACCGGGACGTGCCACCAGTGGGTCATGAAGTCGAGCCGGTTCTGGACATGGACGAACCGGGTCTCGCGGATCAGGGAGCCGAGCACGGCCCAGGAAGGCTCGCCCGCGTCTTCCCCCGGCCCGCCCGCCCGCTCCAGCGCGTCGACCAGGGCGACCTCGCCCGCGTTCCGCTCGATCGGCTCCCGGACCTGGTCCGGCAGCGAGCCGATCGCGCGAATCCTCTCCGGGACCGCCTGGGTCAAGACCTGGGGCGCGAACATCGTCGCGACGTGAAGGTTCGAAACGCCGCCGACATTGTACATCACTTCGTGCACCCGGAAACATTCCGGGTCGGCTGAGAGCAGCTCCTGGGCCGCATGGAGGACGAGGTCGCTGTGGTGGGGGTATTCCAGCGCGATTAACCGCAGCAAGGCCGCGAACTTGGCCTGCGACCCCCCGACCTTCTTGAGACCCGCAAGGTCGAAACGGCAGTAGGTCGCGAGCGTGTCGACCCACACGGGGACCTTCGGCGCACTCTTGGCCCCGGCCAGCTTCCGGGCTTCGTCCAGGTCATCGAGGGCCCTCTTGTGCAGGCCCGCCATCGCCTCGATATACGCCCGGTGCCAGAGTCCCCACGGTGATTCGGGTTCCTGGGCGATCAGCCGCTGGGCATACAGGAATGCCCGGGCCTTGAACGCCTGGTGCGCCGGGCTCCAGAGGTATTCGTTGAGGACTCCGAGATTCGCGTAGCCCCGCACCAGGGCACCCAACCGCGCCGGCGACTCGCCGTCCTTGCGAATCGCCGCATGCAGCTCGCGGACCGCCACCAGCGGCTCGACCATACCCAGGCTCTCCAGTCGCGGCTCGACCGAATCGGGGAGCGCCGCCTCGGGCCGGCGGACGTTCGGCTTCCCATCGAGCCCCATCGTCCTCAAAGCCCGAGGGAACTCGGTTCGCGACAGGCCCTCGGCCGCCCTGGCGAGGGCGACGAGGTCATGGATCGAAGCGGCCGGGAGCACGTCGAGGTCCGGGAGCGGTTCCTCCTCCGCAGCGTCGCGGCTGATCCTCACGCTGGCGGGTCCGTTGAGCCGGGGGAGCCATGCGAAGTCGGCGGACGTACTCCCCTTCCCTTCCGGCGCCTTGTCGCCGAGCAACTCGTCCCGGGTGGCCAGGCCCATTTCGTCGCGGGCGGCCAGGAGTACCGCCTGCCGGATGAGCTCGCGTGCCAGCAGCCCCCTCTGGATCCCCCGGAGCCCGGCGTCGGTTGCTCCACTCGGATGTCCCAGCACCACGACCGGCCCCTTGTCGGCGCCCTGTTCGGGGCGGACCACAATCAATCGGCTATGAGACCAGGACGGACCTTCCTCCTTCGCCTTCTCCGCCCGGGCCTTCTTCGAAGCCGCGTCCGGCGAGGCCGGACCCTGTGCGGCCACGCTCGGTGCGGCCGGGCCCTTGGAAGACGACGGCCCCGAGACGTCTCGATCGACCACCGCTCCGCACCCGGCGATGCCCGCCAGGCACACGATCGCGACGAAGGCCGTCGACAACGCTCGGCGCGCCTTCGACGCATTCAAGCTCTCGGCCGACAAATCCCTGGTCCCCCGCCCGGCCACCGGCTCGCCGCACCGGGGACGAGTCCCCATCGTGGGAATGGCGGCCTCCTCGGGGAGTCTCTCATGGCAACGCGGGCAGAGCGAAGAGCGGCCTGGCATCGAAAGCTCCTCGTCAGAAGGTGCTTTGATCAAAGCATTTCGGCTCATGGGCCGAGACTGGTGGACGCTGCGCGTCCCTCATACGAGCCCGAGGCGCCAGCGAGTGAATTCTCGGGCTCGTTCACTCGCTGGCGCCGCGGGCTCGTAGGGACGGAATTCGGCAATCTCGGCCCATGGGCCAGCATTTCAAGGTGAAGCCGGGTTTCTTATCCCGTCTTCGAAGAGGGCGCAAATGTGTATCGCACATTCTGCGTCGAGGTGAAGCGGATTTCCAGAGGGTTCTCCTCGGGGAACCGAGGAAACTCGAAGACGGGCGACCGCACCCGACTTGCCCGGTCTGTTCGCAGTCCTGCCGCCTGTCCCTTGTCCGACCCGACGGGAACGGATACCCTATCGATCGAATTGTTCGCCATCGGGATTTGCGCGTCGGCAAAGTCGGCTATAAAACGCCTCGATCTCGCTTCATGACCGCGTCTTGCGAAAGTGTTCCCTCGATCGCATCGTGACGAATTCGCTCATTCGGGCGGCCGTTCCCCAAACCGATCAGCATCGCGGCACCGGGCCCGTTGTTGGGCAGTCCACCCGCGTACAACGGGCCCGCCGAAGGGTAAGAAAATCATCATGATTTTACATAAAAGGCTGGTCCGTCCGTCCGGATTCGCCCGCAAGCGTCGTCCTTCATTCCCGTTGCTGGAAAACCTGGAGTCGAGGCTCGTCCTCTCCGGCGGCGCGAGCCAGATCGCCGTGACCATCGACCCGCCCGCTTCGATCGTCCAGGACGGCGTCTTCGGCACGGTCGCGGCCGTCGAGGATGCGGATGGCGATGTCGTCACGGGATTCGTCGGGACCGCCACCATCTCCCTCGTGAGCGGCCCCGGCGGGACCTTGAACGGCACGAGGACCGTCCCCGTCACCGACGGCCTGGCCGTCTTCGATGGGCTCTCCCTGTCGTCATCGCACGTGGGGACGGACTACGGCCTCCGGATCACGACCACGATCCCGGGCGTCGGCACGGTCTCCACCTCGGACGGCCCGGTCGACGTGGCGAGTGCGGCGACCTCGGGCGTGGGGAACTATTACCCGCTACCGATGGAGGGCAGCCCGAGCGGCGATATCGCGGCGGCCAACGCCGATGGCGATGCCACCAACAATATCCTCTGGATCTACCAGGCTTTCTACCCGATCGACAGCGGCCAGATCGCGATCCGGAACGCCTCGGATTTGCCCGGCAAGACGCTCAACCTGCTCGGGTCCTTCAGCCAGCCGGTCTCGCCGGGTGCGGGAGTCTTCGGGCCTCGGATCGGCGTCGGCGGCGATGCTCGCGACCGATTGTTCGAGATCACGGGCGGCCCCAGCCTGGTCGTGAACGTGACCGATATCGACTTCTATGGCGGCCAGGCGGTGGACGACGGCGGCCTCTCGATTCCCGGCATCTCGGCGGCCGGCGGCGCGTTCTTGATCGACGGCGGCGGCGTGGACATGTCGCATGTGGGCATTTCCGGCGCCTCGGCCGCGGGCTCCGCCGGTCAATCAGGCGCCGACGGAGCCTTCAATGGGGATCGAGGGGCCACCGGCGGGCCGGGCAGCCCCGGCGGCGACGGCGGCAATGCCGCCGGAGGCGGCATCTTCCTCGATGCCGGCGACCTGACGTTGACCAACGATTCTCTCGCCGACGACCGCGCCCTGGGCGGCGAGGGCGGTGAGGGCGGCCACGGCGGCAACGGTGCCACGATCGTGCACTCCGGCTCCAACTCCTACTACCCCTATCCCTATCTTGGCAACGGCGGCGCGGGCGGCGCGGGCGGCGCCGGCGGCTCGGCCCAGGGCGGTGCCATCTACGTCGCCGGCGGCACATTGAGCGTCAACAACTCGGTGATCGGCCCCGACGAAGCCATCGGCGGGACCGGCGGAATCGGCGGCGCCGGCGGCCGGGCCGGCGTTCGGGGTTACCCTTCGGTCTTGCATGCCGGCGACGGCGGCCAAGGCGGTAATGC
>JBKQHM010000555.1:0-12593 GCA_052148775.1 Isosphaeraceae bacterium
CTTTTCGACGGCGGGAGGGACCTCGTTGGCCTTGCCGTAGCCCCAGCCGACCTGGCCGCGGCGGTTGCCGACGACCACGAGGGCATTGAAGCTGAATCGGCGGCCTCCCTTGACCACCGCGGCGCATCGACGGATCGATACGACGCTTTCGTTCCACTCCCCACGGTCTCGATCGCGTTCACGAGGCTCGCTCGACACGGACAAGCTCCTCAGACGATGGTCGGTTCAAATAGTGCCCGGTCCGTCCGTCGGTCGCGTTGGCGACCGATGCGGGCCGATGATCCCAGGACGGCCGAGGTCAGAATTGTAATCCTGCTTCGCGCGCGGCCTCGGCCAGCGCGGCGACCCGGCCATGATACTTGTAGCTTCGGCGGTCGAAGCAAATCTTGTCAATACCGGCTTTCTTGGCGCGCTCGGCCACGACCCGGCCGACCAGGGCGGCGGCGGCCTTGTTGCCGCCGTACTTGAGCTGGGCCTTCACTTCCGGGTCCACGGAACTCGCCGAGACCAGGGTGGTCCCGGTCTGATCGTTGACCATCTGGGCGTAAATATGCTTCGAGCTGCGGAAGACCGCGAGCCGGGGCCGCTCGGGGGTCCCGGTGAGCCGGTTGCGCACACGTCGCTGGCGACGCAGCCGGCGGGTCTGCACGAGGAGTTGGTGGTTTGCCGTGTTCACGATTCGGTCCTAAACAGAGTCTGAAGCGAGGTTGAGAGCTCGCCCCGGGCGGGTCCACCGCGCCGCGACGGCCTCCGGGATCATGGGGAGGCCCGGTTGGGATCTCGGCCAGACGAGGGGTTCCGGATCGGTCCGGCTAGCCGGCTCATCTCAGCTTACAGTTGATCTCGATCACTTCGAGCCGAAGGCCTTTCCGGCCTTGCGGCGGACGGCCTCGCCCTCGTAGCGAATCCCCTTGCCCTTATAAGGTTCGGGGGGGCGGACATCGCGGACGATGGCCGCGAACTGGCCCACGGCTTGCTTATCCGGGCCGGTGATGATGACGTGGGTGGCGTCCGGTACGGTCACGCTCACCCCGGGGGGTGCCTCGAGGACGACCTGGTTGGCGTAGCCGACCTGGAGGGCCACGGTGTTGGCCTTCTTCAACTGCGCTTGGTAGCCGACGCCGATGATCTCGAGTTTCTTGGTGTAGCCGGCGGTCACGCCCTGGACCATGTTCGCCACCAGGCTGCGGGTCAGGCCGTGCAGGGAGCGGTTCAAACGTTCGTCGTCCTGCCGAGTCACGAGGATCTGGTTGGCGGCCTGGTCGAACTTGACGTCGACGCCGGCGCGATGGGTGAAGCTGAGCTTACCCTTGGGGCCTTCGATCTGGATCGTCGAATCGGCGATCCAGACCTTTACCGAGGCCGGTACGGGAACCGGCTTGCGTCCAATCCGCGACATGATACGCTCACTCTCCGATGAATCCGTGGGATGGTGTTTTTTTCCCGCCGCGGCGGCTCGGGCCCCGCGAGGCGGGATCAGTGAATCATCGCCAGAACCTCGCCTCCCACTTTCTCGGTCCGCGCCCGACGGTCGCTGATGACGCCTCGGGGCGTGCTCAGGATCTGGATGCCCATGCCGCCGAGGATCGGCTTGAGGTCGCGATAGCCCTTGTAAATCCGGCGGCCGGGCTTGCTGATCCGGTCGATGCGGCTGATCAGCCGCTCCCCGTTCGGGCCGTATTTCATGTGAAGGCGCAAGGTCTTGGCCGGGAGCGTATCGATTTCTTCGTAATCCCAGATGTAGCCCTCATCCTTCAGAACCTGCGCGATACCTCGGCGCATGTTCGATGCGGGCATATCCAGGATCGTGCGCTCGATCCGGACGGCGTTGCGGATCCGGGTGAGCATATCGGCGATCGGGTCGGTCATCATGGCGAACAGGCCTTCTTCAACCCCCGCAGGTAACGTTCCGGGCCAGGGATGATCCGACGCGTCGGTGCGGTGGGTGGCTCATTCAAGACTGGGATTCCGCTTATAAACCGGGGCGAGTTCCGTCCAGGAATCCGCCAACTGTGATTTTCGATCCCGGAGTTCGGAAGGCTTTCGTCCGACACGAAAAACCGGGGATGCGGGCGGGACGCCCGCGGCTCGGGTCACGACTACCAGCTCGCCTTCTTCACCCCTGGGATCAGGCCGCGGCTGGCCAGATTCCGGAAGCAGATCCGGCAGACGCCGAATTTGCGATAGAAGCCGCGGGGACGCCCACAGAGGCGACAGCGGTTGCGATGCTGGACCGCGAACTTACGCGGCGTCTCCGACTTGATCTTCTGGGCCTTGGTCGACATGCTCGGTCATCCACCACTGGAAAAGACGAACGGATCTCCGGTACTGAACTTGCTTGGAGGGCCCGCGACTCAATGCGACGCCTTGGCGGGCTGGCGGAACGGCAGCCCGAATTGTCGCAGCAGTTCGCGGGCCTGGTCGTCGTTGGGGGACGTGGTCACGATGGTGATGTCCATCCCGTGCGTATGCTGAATCCGGTCGGCATCGATCTCGGGAAAGACCACCTGCTCGGCGAGGCCGAGGCTATAGTTGCCGTGGCCGTCGAAGCTGTTGGGGTTCACCCCACGAAAGTCGCGGATACGAGGCAAAGTGATCGAGATCAATCGATCGAGGAACTCGTACATCCGACGACCGCGTAGGGTCACCTTACAGCCGATATCGTTGCCTTCGCGGAGCCGGAAGCCCGAGACCGAGGTCTTGGCCTTGGTCACGACCGGCTTCTGGCCGCTGATCTTGCTCAGGCTGTCGACTGCCGATTCCAGGACCGCCTTATCCTGAGTGGCCCGGCCGACGCCCATATTGATGACGATCTTCGTCAGCTTGGGGATCGCCATCGGGTTATCGTGATTGAACTTGGCGGCCATCGCCTTGGCGATGTCATTCTTGTATAGATCCAACAGCCGAGCCATTCGCGTTGTCCTTCAGCACGTCCGGAGCGGTCACTACGCCCGGCCCCAGCCCCTCGCGTCCGATGTTTTCAAATCGCGATAACCGGAGCGGCCTCGCGGTCTGACTTTGGTCTCGATGCCCGGCCGGAGGGACACGCCCCTCGGCCGATTTTCCCATCCGAGCGGCCCATCAACGAGGGGCCGCGGCCTTGGCCTTGGCGGCGTGGGCCGGCTTGCGAGGGCCGATATTGCCCAGGCCGCCACCACACGACTTACAATAGCGCTGCTTCTGTCCATCATCGGTGAACCGATGGCCGATCCGCACCCCTCGATTGCACTTGGGGCAGAACAGCAGCACGTTGGAGACGTCGATCGGCATCTCCTTGGAGAGCCGGCCGCCCTGGGGGTTCTTCTGACTGGGCCGCATGTGCTTGTAGACGCGGTTGACCCCTTCGGCGACGATCTTGTTCCGGTCCGGGAGGACGCGGAGGACCTTGGCAATCCGCCGATCCTTCGCGGTACCCTTATCGTCTCCGGCGATGATTTCCACCTGGTCGTCTTTGCGAATGTACATGGTCCGCTCGCTGTTGAGTTGGGTAGACCCCGACGGCGACGGCCGTGGCGGGGCGGCCCGTGCCTAGACGACCTCGGCCGCCAGGCTGATGATCTTCATGAACTGGCGGTCGCGAAGCTCACGGGCGATGGCCCCGAAGATTCGCGTGCCGCGCGGGTTTTTCTCGTTATCGATGAGGACGACCGCATTACGATCGAACTTCACATAGGACCCATCCGCGCGACGGGTCTGGTTGCGGGTGCGAACGATGACGCAACGGACCACGTCTCCCGCCTTGACGTCTCCGCCGGACGCGGCCTTCTTGACGCTGGCGATGATGGTGTCGCCCAGGCCCGCGGTGCGCCGCTTGTAGAGCGAGGCGCTACCGCCGAGGACCTTGATGCACATCACCTCCTTGGCTCCCGTGTTGTCGGCCACGTCGAGCCGCGTCTGCATCTGGATCATGGGACACTCTCTTCTTACTGGTGGCGAGCGGCGAGTGGCGGACCTCGAGGGAAGGCGAATCGATTCGGGTCATTCGCCCGTCAGGGGCCGACGATCTCACTCGCGAGCTGGACTATCGTAAAGGGATTGACTCGGATGATCTCGAACACCAGGCCGTCTCGCGGGAACCGGCAATGACCTTCAGACCCTCACCTGCCTCGAGCCGTCCGCCACGAGGGGGTTCAACCGGGGGACTTGCCCGCCTCGTCCTCGCCGGCGAGTGCCTGCTGGGCGCCCGGGCGGACGATGCGGACGATCCGCCATCGCTTCAACTTGGAGAGAGGCCGGGTCTCCATGATCTCGACCAGGTCTCCCTTGTGGGAGCTGTTGCTCTCGTCGTGTGCGTGGCAGACCGTGCGGCGACGCATCATCTTGCCGTACTTCGGGTGCGGCACGAGCCGCTCGACGATCACCCGCCGCGTCTTGCTCATCTTGTCGGAGGTCACGACCCCGATCTCGGTCTTGCGACGGCCGCGGGGCGACGTCGATTGGCTACGGGCTGGGCTTGCTGTGCTCATCGGGTTCTCTCACGGGACATTGCCGTCAAATCGTTCGGGTCCGATCGTCGCGATCCGGTCGTCGGCATGGTCACTTTGCTGGAGTCGCGGCCAGGAGCTCGTGTTCGCGTTCGATCTCACGGAGACGCAGGATGGTCTTGATTCGAGCGACTTCGCGCTTGGCCTTGACGATCTCGCTGGGGGCCTCGAGCCGCTCCGTCTCGCTCTGGAGTCGGAGGCGGAACAGGTTGTTCTGGACTTCGCGTAGGAGCAGATCCAACTGCTCGTCGGTCTGCTCGCGAAGGTCGGCCGGTTTGCTCATAACGTGATCCTTCTGTCCGATGTCGAAAACCCGGGGGGGTCAGACGGTGGGCCGACGGGTGACGAACCGGCAAGCAACCGGCATCTTGTGGGCCACACGAGCGAAGACCTGGCGGGCGGTCTCCTCGCTCAGACCGGTGACTTCATAGAGCACGGTGCCGGGCTTGACCACGGCGGCCCAGAACTCGACTTCACCCTTTCCCTTGCCCATTCGGGTCTCGGCGGGGATGGCGGTGACGCTCTTCTGGGGGAAGATCCGGATGAACACCTTGCCGCCCCCCTTGACCGCCTGGCTGGCCACAACGCGGCCCGCTTCGATGGTCTGGGCGCTGATCTTGCCGGCCTCCAGGGTCTGGAGGCCGAACTCGCCGAAGGCCACATAGTTGCCCCGGGTGGCGTTACCTCGTACGCGGCCTTTTTGGCTTTTTCGATACTTGACCCGCTTGGGCATCAGAGCCATCGCCGGCCTCCACTTTCAAATAGTCGCCTTGATTGACCCACACTTTGATTCCGATATGGCCCTGCGCCGTCTTGGCCTCGGTGAAGCCGTAGTCGATCCGGGCCCTGAGCGTGCTGAGGGGGACCGATCCCTGGGCGGCTGCTTCGGTCCGGGACATTTCCGCCCCGCCGAGGCGGCCAGACAACTGGATCTTCACGCCCTTGGCGCCGCCGTCCATGGTCTGCTCGAGCGCCCGCTTCATTGTACGTCGGAAGCTCGATCGTTTCTGGAGTTGTTCGGCGATGTCCTCGCTGATGAGTTGCGCATCGATCTCAGGGCGGGCGACCTCGACGATCTTGATCTCGATCCGACGGCCGGTCAGTCCCTGGAGTTCCTCCTGGAGTTTCTCGACCTCGGCCCCCTTGCGGCCGATGATCACGCCCGGGCGGGCGGTGGAGAGCAGGACGGTCACGGCATCGCGGGTCCGCTCGATCTCAATCTTGGGGATGCCGGAGAAGCCGTATTTCTTCTTGATATAGCGCCGGATCTTGAAATCTTCGACCAGCAGATCGCTGAATTCATGCTTCGAGGCATACCAGCGGCTCCGCCAGTCTTCCATCACTCCCACGCGAAAACCGGTCGGATGAATCTTTTGGCCCATGGATCAAGCGCCTCTCGATCGTGTCGTAACGAGTCTCATCACCAACTCCGTCTCCGCATGAATCCGAGGCAAGTTTGAATCGCGATCATGCCTTGGTTTGACCGGCGGCTGCGGCGGCTGCCGGTTCTTGGTTCGATGTCCAATTCGCGGGATCGGACAGGCCGATGGCAATGTGCGCCGAGCGACGGCGAATCAGGTACGCCATGCCGCGGGCCCGGGGCATGAGTCGCTTGAACATCGGGCCGCCGTCCCCGCGGGCGTCGACGATCACGAGTTCGCCGACGTTCCGGATGCCCTTGTCCTCAGCGTTGGCCATCGCGCTCTTGAGCACCTGCTCGACGAGCCGGGCCCCGCGGTGGGGCATGTACTTCAAGATGTCCAGGGCGTCGTCGGCGTAGTGGCCTCGGACCAGGTCCAGGAGCGGCCGGACCTTCCGCACGGAGATCCGGGCGAAGCGGTGGGTCGCGTTGTAGTCGGGGGTCGGGATCATGGACAAATCTCTTCGTTTGGCATTGGCCATTCGTCATCGGTCATTGGTCAAGATCCGCTCCGGCCGATGACCAGTGAGTGATGACCGATGACCGCTACTTCTTCGGGGATGCCTTGGATGACTTACCGCCGTGTCCCTTGAACGTGCGGGTCGGGGCGAACTCGCCGAGTTTGTGCCCGACCATGTCTTCGGTGACGTAGAGCTTGATGAACGCGCGGCCGTTGTGGACGGCAAAGTGCTTGCCGATGAATTCCGGCACGATCGTGCAGGCCCGCGCCCAGGTCTTGATCGGCTCGCGGCTACCGCTGGATTCGGACCTCGATACCTTCTCGAGCAGCCGCTCGACGACGTACGGGCCTTTTTTGAGTGAACGTCCCATGGATCTATCCCAGTGGTCAGTGGTCAGTATTCAGTGGTCAGGGCTAGGTGGTCAGTGGCGGACGGTCGATCGTTGGTCAGAGGGATTTCGATCAGTCGGAGGAGTACGATGTGGTCGATGACCTTTCTTCCTCTAGACTGGTCACTGGCCACCGACCACTGACCACGAATTTCACACCTTGAGCTGACCATATCGGACACTACGGCGACGACGGATAATTGCCTTGTTCGAGGGCTTGCGACGGCGACGGGTCTTGCCGCCCTTGGCGAGCTTGCCGGTGGGCGAGCAGGGATGCCGGCCGCCGGAGGTCCGCCCTTCGCCGCCGCCCATCGGGTGATCGACCGGGTTCATGGCGACGCCGCGGACGTGGGGCCGGCGGCCCAACCACCGCGCCCGCCCGGCCTTGCCGAGCCGCACGTTCATATGATCCGGGTTGCCGACCATGCCGATGGAGGCCCGACACGCCGCCGGGATACGTCGCACTTCGCCCGAGGGGAGCGTGATCTGGGCCCAGGTCCCTTCCCGGGCGGTCAGCACGGCGCCGACGCCCGCGGACCGGCAGAGCTTGCCGCCGCCGCCGGGCTGCATCTCGATATTGTGGATCGTGAGGCCGGTCGGGATGCGGGAGAGCGGCAGGCAATTGCCCACCTTCGGCTCGGCATCCGGCCCGCTGGAGACGACCATGCCGGCCTTGAGTCCATCGGGGGCCAGGAAGTAGCGCTTCTCGCCGTCCTCGTACTTGACCAGAGCAATCCGGGCGGAGCGGTTCGGGTCGTACTCGATATGCGTGACGGTCGCGAGTTCGCCGTCGCGATCGTTGCGCCGCCAGTCGATGATCCGGTACTTCCGCTTGTGGCCGCCGCCTCGGTGACGGGCCGTGATGAAGCCCTGGTTGTTGCGGCCGCCGGTCTTCTTGTGCGGCTCGGTCAGGCTCTTCTCGGGCTTCTTGTTCTTATCGGTCAGCTCGGCGAAGTCGCTGACTGACGAGTTGCGTCGCCCGGGACTGGTCGGCTTGTAAGTGCGAATGCCCATTGGGTCGATCCTTATGCGTTAGTAGCGAGTAGCCCGTGTCAAGTCGCGAGTGAGGACTGAGGCAGGCTCCTGTGGCATCCTCTCACTCGCTGCTCGCCACTATCATATCAATAAAAGTCGATCCGATATTCCTCGTGGAGGGTGACGATGGCCTTCCGCCAGCGCCTCATGTAGCCGACTTTCAAGCGGTATCGCCGGGGTTTGCCGCGGCGATTCTGGGTTCGGACATCCCGGACCTTGACGTTGAACAGGGTCTCGACGGCGTCCTTGATCTCGGTCTTCGTGGCCAGGAGATTGACCTCGAAGCAGTAGGCATTGAACCGCTCCGAGAGGTGGGTGGCCTTCTCGGTGATCAGGGGGCGGATCACGACCTGATACGGCTCGAGGACTGGGCCGCGGCGTTGAAACTGTGGGGGGCGACGCAGGGTGACCATCGTTCAACTCTCCGGGGAGGCGGCCGAGCTCGCGGCGGCGTTGCGGGACGGCTTGAGCTTGGCCTGTTCCTTGAGGGCCGCGAGCGCCTCGCGGGTCAGGACCAGGTAGCGTTGCTTGAGGACGTCGTAGGTATTGAACTCGGCCACCGGTGCGATCTTGACGCCATCGATGTTGCGGGCGCTGCGATGCAGGACGGGATCCTGGGCGGGAAGGCCGATGAGGACGGAACGTCGCTCGAGGGTCCGCTTCCGGGCCTGGGTCTTGGTCTCGCCGACGACCTCGGTGGCCTCAGACTCACTGAGGTCGGGCCGTCGGATTGCGCGGAGGGCCTTGGCGACCTGGCTGGTCCGGGGCTGTTGCAGGGCCAGGCCGTCGAGCACAAGGGCCTGGTGGTCCTGAAACTTGGACAGGATGGCCATGCGGACGGCGGCACGGACGGCCTTCTTGGGCATGGAGTAGCGGTAGTCGCGATTACGGCGGGCGAAGGCGGAGCCGCCGCCTTTCCGCTTGTTGGTCCGCTTGGCACCGACGCGGGCGTTGCCGGTTCCCTTCTGGCGGAAGAGCTTCTTGCCGGACCCGGCTACGTCGGCCCGGCCGCGCGTGTTCACCGTGCCGACACGCCGCGCGGCCAGGTGCATCAGGACGACATCGTGCAGCAGTTGCTTGTTGATCTCGCCGCCGAAATCGGCCGGATCGATCGACTCTTCGCCGATCTGCTCGCCAGCGGGGTTATAGACCGGGATTGTCAGCATGATTCTCACTCCAGTGTTCAGTTTTCAGAGTTCAGTTTTCCGTTTCGAGCTCGGTAGGTCGGGACCTCCGAGGCCGAACAGGGAAAACTGAAAACGGAACACTGCACTCTCAAACCTTATTGGTCTGTCGGATGGTCAAATAGCCGCCGTTGGGGCCGGGCACCGCGCCTTTGATGAGGATCAAGTTGTTTTCGGGGTCGACCCGCACGACTTCGAGGTTCCGCACCGTGACCTGTTCGTGACCGAAGTGGCCCGGTTTGCGGATACCTTTCTGGGTGCGGGCGGGGTCGGCGCTGGGGCCGGACGAGCCGGGGTGGCGGTGCATCCGCTTGACGCCGTGCGTGGCGCGGAGGCCGCGGAACCCGTGCCGCTTGATGACGCCCGCGAAGCCGCGGCCCTTGCTGGTCCCGGTCACATCGACCCGGGCGATTTCCTTGAAGAGCTCGACGGTCAAGGTCTGGCCCTCGGCGACCTCGGTCGGCGTCTCCTGGCGGATCTCGCGGATGTAGCGCTTGGGCTCGGCGTTGACTTTCTTCGCATGGCCGCGGGCGGCCTGCGTGGCGTTCTTCCGCTTCCGGTCGTCATAACCGAGTTGCCAGGCATGATAGCCGTCGCGATCCTCGGTCCGGACCTGAAGCACGGTGCATGGGCCGCATTCCAGGACGGTGACCGGCTGAACGGTGCCATTTTCCTGGTAGATCTGGGTCATGCCGACCTTGCGGCCGAGTAGTCCCACTCGCATCTTCGAACTCCGTCGGAGAGACGCACGAACCCGCCGGCATAGAGCGGTACGGGGGCCGCCGGCTCGGTGGATGCCGTCGAGAACCTGGGTGGAAAGGTGGGGTTTCAGCACAGGTCGCCGCCAGGCGTCACGGTGACCTGGGCGCCGGAGCTATCGCACGGGGAACCCGGGTGGGTCCAAACACCGATTGAGGCATCCGACGCGACCGGACGAACACGCAAGGGTCGGCAAAACCGAGCCGCGTGCGGTCCAGGAAACCATCAAACCCGCTTTAACTCACCGGAGGGATGGGGACGTAGCTCGATCAGGCACCCGAAGGGGAGGCCTTGATCTTGATGTCCACACCTGCCGGCAGGCTCAGCTTGTTGAGGGCGTCGATCGTCTTGTTTGTCGGCTGGACGATGTCGATGAGTCGCTTGTGGGTGCGGATTTCAAATTGTTCCCGCGACTTCTTGTCGATATGCGGGCTTCGGAGCACCGTGTAGCGCTCGATGCGAGTCGGCAGCGGGATCGGGCCGTGTACGATCGCCTCGGTCCGCTTCGCGGTGTCGACGATATCTTTGGCAGATTGATCCAGGATGGTGTGGTCGTAAGCCTCCATCCGAATGCGGATCCGTTCGTTGCTGATGCCCGCCACCGCTTTGCGTTCCTTCCCAATCCAAGCCGAAACACACATCGTCCCAGCGAGACCAAATCGATCGGCTCTCGCTCATCACGTAGGAAAGTAAAAGGATAGCAAGGACCAACTCCCGCGTCAACGCCGCCTCTCACCTCTTTTTCGAGTTATTTCAAGCCTGCGTAGGTCGGCGGAGACTTCTGACGCCGGTTTCTTGGCGGTTTTCGGTTGCCGACAGCCCGATCCGCGGAGCGGGGACGCACCAGGCTCGCCAGGCTCATCCTCGACACGGGGAGCCCCGAAGGATGAGGTGGAGGAAGGCCGATCAGGCCAATGTTTCCTGGCGCCCGCCAGTTGGTGCGCGCGTCTGGACAAGCTGCAGAGGTCAGGCATGGCAAAAGAAGTGGCTCGCCCCGTTCCGGGCGCGCCAACTAGCGGGCGCCAGACGGTTTTCTTCGATTGGGAGGGTCTATCCCATGGATTGGTACTGTTTTGTGGAAGAGGTATACGAACCGGAAGTCGGTCCAAAGAAATCACGAAGCGGGATTCGAGAAGGAAGAGATTGAACCACGAAATACGCAAAAAACACGAAAGAGGAGAAAGGCGAAAGGAGATCGGAGGTGGCGCGGCTTCCGGGAAGGCATTTTGGGCTTGATGAGTCATCGTTTATGAGTTCGGGGATAGGGCAAAGGCCAACGCAACCTTTGGCCGCGAGCCAGGCGGATTGCGGATTGCGGATTGCGGAAGCATTTTCCTCCTCAATCCGCGAGCCGCAATCCTCGATGTGGGCGCATGGTGCAAGTCTTCTACGGACGGCGAAGCCGGGACACGCCCGGCGCTGGCCGGCTTTATCAGGCGCTGCTGATCACCTCGCCGCCGTTGACGGTGAGAATCGCCAGAAGGATCCTGGGCTCGATCGAGGACATGAGGAACTTGGTGGACCCGTCGGCGAAGAGTGCGTTTGCCCCGCCGGGGTGAGGGCTGGCCACTTGGGGTAGCGGTCCGTCGGGCGCCCACTGGAGATCCTCGGGCTTGGTCCATGGGACCGAGCGGTTGGTTTCCAAGACGAGGGCCGTGTTCGAGGTGCCGTCGAAGAAGTCCTGGATATCCGCCCCGTGCGTGGGATCGAACGGTGTGTTGGTGCACCCGACAGCGGTCTTCGGGCCGACGACGACCAGGTATCCCGTCTGGCCGGAGCGAGGGCCCGGTCCCGACGGGCAGCCGAACTCGTGCGGCATCTCCGCAAGGAGGGCGCGGTTGTGCGGACTGTCCCAGGACTCGTCCAGGTGGAAACGATCGTAGAGCGACTGATAACCCAGTTGCGGCAGGAGCGCGACCCGCCAGCTCAATAGCGGCTTGCCGTCGCGATCGGGGAGCGCCGGGGCGGGAAAATGCCCCTGGACCCGGAGGTATTCATGCAGTGCCAGACCGATCTGGTGCAGATTCCGATCGCACCGGTTGCGACGGTGCTCGCGGACCGCCGGGACGGCAATCGAGACGATGATCAGGGCCATCAGCATTGCGATCGCGGCGAACCCGACCGCGCGGACGACGCGCCAACAGCGTCCGGACACCCGGGCGGGAGGGAGTTCGTCCGAAATGTAGTAGATCTCCTCGCCGGGTGACGTGAGTGTGTCCATGATCCGTACCCCCGATGTCTGGCAGCGCCCGAATTCACACGCGGGCGCCTACCCTGGTGGGGACTGCAATCGGGACGAAGATGGGTATCCCTATGACTGCAGCCCAGTACTCGTTGACGATCCAGCGACAAACGTCAGACTAATTCTTACAATAGTCAGACCATTGGCCGGAGTCAAGAAGTCTGGGGCGTGACCTTGGGCGGGAAACGGGTCGCGATTCGGGTTGAGAGGGCGGCTGAAGATCAGGGGATCGGCGATGAGGAAGAGGCTCGCCTGGCCTGATGGATCTCGGCTAAGAACCGTACGGCCCGGTCGGAGGATTCAAGCCACCGGTGATCCGTTTTCGACGACTGGCGTGGCCGGTTCGGCATCCGGCTCGTCTCCGAACAGCCTCGTCAAAGGAAGGCGGAAACCCGGGATGACCTCGCGCCCGTCGAGGTCATCCTTCTCGGCGAGGATGCGGACGTCCGTGGCCGATTGATAGACATAGACCTGGCGAACCACGGGATAGACGACCCACACCAGTTGCGACCCGGTCCGGAAGTAGTCGTTCACCTTCATGATGATCTAAGTAGGTCGCAGTAAGTTCTTTGACAATCGGACTCTCATCGAGGCCTTCGCCGAGACCACAAAGCCGAAAA
>JBKQHM010000556.1:0-5444 GCA_052148775.1 Isosphaeraceae bacterium
GCGATCGCGATCTTGGCACGAATGTCCGTGATCTGTTCGAGATCGCGCTTGTTCTGGTCCTCAAGCGAGCGGATGCGATCGCTGAGCTGTTTGGTTGCGGTGTCCTTCTGACCCAGGGCGTCCGCCAACTCTTTCTTGGCCGCATCCACCTGCGCCGAGGCTTCGGTCAGGCTCTTCTTGACTTTGACGACCTCTTCGGACTTCTTCCTCGTCTCCTCTTTCCAGTTCTTCGAGGTCATGAAGACCACGGTGGAGATGCCCAGGAAGACCAGGGAAAAGGCCATGATGGTGACGACGAGTATTCTACCGACGTGGGTCATGGTCCCATCCTACCAATCAGAGTAAGACGGCCGGCCGACCACCCTTGCGACGTCGCTGCCGCAAGTCGAAATCGCGATGGGGCTTGGACCGTTGGAGTCATGGAGATCGAGAAGGATCGCCCGCGACGCAACGCAGAACACCGGCGCACACGCCCGACCGGCAATCTTTCGTCAATCCTATAATTAGACGACGCGGAGCGGCAAGCCGTTCGCCTTCCAGCAAGGGGCGATCGCCGGTTCGACACGTTTTTTTCGCTTCCCTCGCCAATGGTACGAACTTGACCAAATCTACCCTATGGTCTGCGTCCGGGCAAGCAACCCAGTCTGGGGAATTCGGGTGGATGGGCTAATTCTTCGACCTGGCCACCGATCGATTGCGCATCAGTCCCATGGGAAACAGGCCGATGGTCACGGCCAGGCAGGACAATCCCAACCAATCGCCCCATCGCGAGTAGTATGACGTGCGATCGTCGAGGGGGACGGTCACCGCCAGCACATCCTCGACGTCCTTGGGGAGGACAGCGCGGATCTCGCCGTTGCCGTCGACCAGCGCGGAAAGGCCGGTATTGACGGCGCGGGCCAGCGGAACGCGGTGCTCGACGGTCCGGAACACGCCGATCGCCAGGTGGGTATCCAGCTCCGAAGAGTTGGCATACCAGCCGTCGTTCGACAGGTTGATGAGCATATCCGGCTGATCGGCTCGATCGCGGCCCTGGAAGAATCGGCCAATGACCTGGGGGATGGTGTCCTCGAAACAGATCGAGGCGGCGAATCGATGACGCCCGATCGGCAAGAGCACGGGATCCTCGCCGAAGTTGAGGCTGGGGATCTTATCCCGATAGGGGGTCAAGAGGGCCAGCCACGGGATCGTCTTGACGAGCGGGATGAACTCGCCGAACGGGACGAGGTGCATCTTGTGATAGTAGCGGATGGCTTCGGCCATCGGCTCGAAGAGCACGGCCGAGTTGTACTTCTTGAGGCCGGAAGCCTGGTGGTCCCAGAGCGCGCAGCCGACGAGCATCGGTACCCCGAGCCTGTCGGTCAAGCCGTGCAGATCGGCGACGATGGCGTCACGGGTCTCGAGCCATTCCTTGACGGACATCGTGGACGGGGCCGAGCGGATCTGCTCCTCCAACTCCGACAGGGGGAAGGACGGGTCCACCTTGATGAAGACGAACGGGTATGAAGTCTCCGGCCAGACGATCAGGTCGGGGCGACCGTCCCGCTCGAGCGATCGTTTGATGATGGTCTCGAAATCCTCGCGGACCTTATTCCGATCGCGCTGGAACTTGTGCGCCTGGACGAGATTCGACTGCAAGAGCGCGAGCTTCGGCCCTTCGCGGAACTGGGCCGACGAGACCCGGTATCCCCCGTAGAACAGCATGCTCCCGACGAGGATCGTGACCGCCCAGAGCCGGACGGTCTGCGCCGTCGTGAGCGTCGCCCGGCCCGGGGTTGAGGCGCGGGTACGGAACAAGGGGAGAGTCACCAGATCGACCAACCACGCATTGACCACCGCGATGCACAGGCTGACCCCCAACGATCCGGTCAGATCAGCGATCTGGATGACATAGAGATAGCGGTACTGAGTGTGAGCCAGGTAGTACCAGGGGAAGCCGGTCAAGAAGTAGGCGCGTATGTACTCGACGGCCACCCAGGCGATCGGTGCCGCCAGGATGAGCGGGACCCGGAGGCGGAAGTATGCCCATCGGGTCAGGAGCAGGAAGAACGGCCACCACAACGAGAAGACGAGGCCCAGGACGACCCAGCCGATCCAGGCGCCCGGTCCGATCAGGCGGAGCCAGGGAACCGCCAGGATCCAGAAGACCAGCCCCCCGGCCCAGGCGGAGAAGTAGGTCTTGAGCGGCGACCGCTTGATGGTGGCCAGCCAGAAGAGGGGGGCGAGGGCGATCCAGGCCAGGGGTGCCCATTCCAGGGGTGGGAACGCGGTCCAGAGGATCAGGCCGGAGGCCACTCCCGCGGCGAGCCGGTGGCGCATCCATCGATCCGCGGGCTCCGCCAGTTCGTCGGCGTGGGTTTCCCGATCCGGTGCGGCAACCGAAGACATGGGCTTCTTCCGTGGTTTGTGGTCCGTGGTCCGTGATGGGTCCATGATTCGTTCTTCGCCGTCCGACGGCGGTTGTTGAATTACCGCGCGGGCAGGAATCCGACAATTTCACCTTCGTGGTAATCGCGATCTCCGGCGGGGAAGGCGGCAAAACCGTCGGCCGCGGCGGCGGTCCGGAGGTCGGCCGACCCGTGCCAGGTGAGCGTCTCGATCGCGATCTCCGGCGCCCCGACCGGGCTCGAGGTCACGCGTGCGGGGTGATAGGTGGGCCGGTCGCCACGATGCCAGAAGTCGCCGGTCAGGCGTGCCGGCAACGTCGCGGGGATCGAGCCGGGCCGGCCGGCCAGGGCCGCCAGGGCCGGCCTGACGAACAGGAGGAAGACGACCAGGCTGCTGACCGGATTCCCGGGCAGGCCGAAGACCATTGTGCCGGGCCGGCCGCCCCGCGCCGGGCCGATCCCGAACCAGAGCGGCTTGCCCGGCTTGAGCTGGACCTTGTGGAACACGCGGCGGACGCCGAGGTCCGTGAGGGCGGCCGGGACCAGGTCGCGTTGCCCGGCGGAAACGCCGCCCGTGACGATCAGCACATCGAAGTCGAGCCCCCTCTCGAGGATCTGACGCAGCTCGACCGGCTCATCGGGCGCCGTCGGCAGGGACTCGACCTCCGCGAACTCCTCCAGGGCCAGGGCCCTCAGCATGATGGCGTTCGAGTTCCGGATCTGGCCGGGGCCGGGCGTCCGGTCCGGCTCGACGAGTTCGTCGCCGGTCGACACGACGGCCATCCGGGGCCGAGGCACGACCCGGACCGGCGTCCGGCCGACCGAGGCCAGGACCCCCAGGTGGGCCGGCTTGAGGACCGTCCCGGCGGCGAGCACCACGTCGCCCGCGCGCATCTCGCGTGCGCGAGGCAAGATGTTCTGCCCGGCGCGAACTTCGGGCTCGTCCACCCAGACGCTCCCCGCGTCCGACCGAGTCCGTTCGTGCATCACGACCGCATCGCAGCCGGACGGTAGCGGGGCCCCGGTCATGATCACGGCCGCCTCGCGAGGGCCCAGCGATCGCGAGGGCGTCTGTCCGGCCGTGATCAACTCGCCGACCCGGAGCTGGCGGTCCGTCCCTCTCAAGTCATCCGACCGCACCGCATAGCCGTCGACCAAGGACTTATCAAAGGGAGGCAGGTCGATATCGGCCGCGACGTTCTCGTCCAGGACGCACCGGAGCGCCGACGGCAGCGGCACCGCCTCCGCCGGCAACGGATTGGCCTCCTCGAGCACGGCCTTCAACGCCTCTTCGACTGTCTTGTGATTGGTCATTGGTCACTTGTCGAGTTTGTGATTGGTCATTAGTCATTGGTACCGAGATCACGGGGACTGACCGTGTCGGGTTTCCAACCGCCGTCCCTTCGTCACCCAATCGAGCCTCGGGTAGACCCTCTATCTACAAATGACCAATGACTAATGACCAATGACTAATGACTAATGACCAACTCGACCAACCAAGAAATTCTTCAGGAGCTTGGTCCCTTCGAGGGTCAGGAAGCTCTCGGGGTGGAACTGGACGCCTTCGATCGGGAACCGCTTGTGCCGCACGCCCATGATCTCGCCCCGATCGGTCCAGGAGACGACTTCCAGGTCGTCCGGCAGGGTACCCGGCTGGATCACCAGGCTGTGATAGCGGGTCGCCTCGAATGGGTTGGGCAGGTCGCGATAGACGCCTTTCCCGTCGTGGTGGACCCACGAAGTCTTGCCGTGCATGATCCGGTCGGCGCGCACGACCTGGGCCCCCAGCGTGTGGCCGATACATTGATGGCCCAGGCAGACGCCAAGCAGAGGAATCTCCGAGCCGAATCGCTGTACGACCTCGTTCGAGATCCCCGCCTCCCGGGGCGTACAGGGTCCCGGCGAGATGATCAGCCGGGTCGGGCGGTCGGCCTCGATCTCGTCGATCGTGATCTGGTCGTTGCGGACGACGCGCAGGTCGAGCCCCGGGTCGATCTCGCCGAGCCGCTGGACGAGGTTGTAGGTGAACGAATCGTAGTTGTCAATCAGGAGGATCATTCGGGCTACGGTGGATAGTGGCGAGCGGCGAGCGGCGAGAAGAGACCGATCCCTCTAGCCGGTCGCCACCGAAAAGTGGCTCGTCGAAAAGCGCGACACGCCGAGTCCCGGGAGGGAGCAGCGGCTCACCCCAGTATACCAATGACCCATGACCAACGACAAACGCGACGGATGACCAATACTGAGGATCGTAACGTGCGAGCCGTCGAACGGGAAGGGAATCCGAGTCGCGCGTCCGACACGGGGCCGGGGGACATGCTATCCTTTCCAGGATACCGTCCTCGCGGGCAGAGCGGTGTTCGAATTGAAAAGCGCCGCCTCCAACACCGAGTGAGGCGAAGCGGGTGTAGAATTCAACGCCCCGGAGCTGGACACGGAGGATCACGATGACGGCCGCCTTCGTCGCAATAAGCATGAGCCTGGCCATCCACTCAACCGGACAGGGCTATGCGCCCCAGTCCGTTCCTTTTTATTACCGGTACCAGAAGAAGCACCGCCACAATCAGCCGTCGCATATCCTGCCGCCGGGCCCCGGCGACGGCTGGGGCTTCCCCAATCGCTCCCCGGACGGTTATGGATGGGCGGATTACGGCCCGTACCTACCGCTGGGCGCCGATCGCACGGCGGAATACTACTTCCCCCGGTATTATGCGGTACCGCCGGAACAGATGTTCCTGCAAAGCTATTACAACCCCTATGAGACCCGAGGCCAGCGCTATCTGCCCTATGTCGCCGCGGGGGGTGCCCACCCGGCGGGCGGGCTGCCGCCGGGGCCGGCCGATCTGCCGAAATCCCCCTACGCGGGCGAGACGGGAGAGACCCCCGTCACCCCCGTGCCCCTTCTGAACGGACGCACAGAGGCGGCACCGATCGCCTCCGGCGGCTCCGGGCTGACCCCCTGCCGGACGTGGCGGGGGGTGTCCGCGCACCCCCCGCCGCGGATCGAGCGGGGCGCCAGCGATTCCGCAATTGAGTTTTTTGTGAAGCGTTAACGTCTCG
>JBKQHM010000557.1:0-30951 GCA_052148775.1 Isosphaeraceae bacterium
CCGAACTCCCGGCACAGACCGATAGCAACTCGCGCCGCCGGGCGGTAAAGTCTTTCAGACCCAGATCGTGTCTGGCCGGCCCTTCCCTGCCTGCCGATATCCACGGCCGAGAAATCTTTGCGCTCTACCATTAGCGAGTCCTGCGATGAATCCTGCAATCCGATTCAAGCTCTCGGTGATGATGTTCCTGGAGTACGTCATCTATGGGGCATGGCTGCCACTTCTCGGTCTTTACATGGGTGAGAAGTACCTCAAGTTCACGCCGGGCGAGCAGGGATGGGTCTTCAATGCGTTCGCGATCGCGGCGATCACGGGCATGTTCTTCGGCGGCCAGCTCGTCGACCGCTATTTCGCCCAGGAGAAGTTCCTTGCATTCAGCCACCTGATCGGCGGCCTGGCCATGCTCGGCCTGGCCTACCAGAAGACGTTCTGGCCGTTCTTCGGGCTGATGCTGCTGCATTGCTTCTTCTTCGTGCCCACCATGTCCGTGACCAACTCGATCGCCTTCGCCAACATCAAGGACGCCCAGAAGGATTTCGGTTTCATCCGGGTCTGGGGGACGATCGGCTGGATCGCCGTGGCGTGGCCGTTCGTCTTCATCCCGATCGACTGGTCGCGGGTGCCCTCGGTCGATCAGGCGGGTGGGATCATCTCCTGGATCGGGACCGCCCTGGGGACGCTCAAGACGGGAGCGGCGATGGAATCGGCGCTGGCCAGCACGTTCACGGTCGCGGGAATCGCCTCGCTCCTGCTGGCCGCTTTCAGCTTGACCTTGCCCCACACGCCGCCCCCCAAGACGGCCGGCTCCTCGTTCGCGCCCCTCGAGGCGCTCAAGCTCTTGAAAGTGCCCAGCATCCTGGTCCTGTTCATCGTCACCTTCATCGACGCGCTCGTGCATTATTCCTACTTCTTCTGGACGAGCCGATACTTGCCCGACATCGGCCTTCCCGAGAACTGGATCACCCCGGCGATGAGCATCGGACAGGTGGCCGAGATCGCGACGATGGCCGGCCTGGGCATGGTCCTCAAGCGGCTAGGGTGGCGGGTCACGATGATCCTGGGAATCCTCGGTCACGTGGTCCGATTCGGGATCTATGCCATCGGCAGCAAGGACCTGCTCTGGTTGGTCATCTTCAGCAATGTCGTGCACGGTTTCGCCTACGCGTTCTTCTTCGCCACGGTCTACATCTTCGTGGATGAGAACTTCCCCAAGGATGTGCGCACCAGCGCCCAGAGCCTCTTCAACCTGCTGGTCCTCGGGCTGGGGCCTTTCCTCAGCAACATCCTCTCGGCCCAGCTCCTCGACATCTTCAAGACGGACACGGGGACCAACTACCACCAGCTCTTCCTGGTACCGGTCGGCCTGGCCCTGTTCGCCACGGTGCTGCTGGCGGTCTTCTTCCACCCTCAGGCCAAGGAACCTGTACCGGAAGAGGTCCCGGTCCTGGTAAACTGATGGGAGGGAAGATCGCTCTCGGATTGGTGTCAGTGAGAAGCAGGCCGTGCCGACGGGATTATGGGGCGCGTTGGTCGTCGCGGCGGCTGCCATGGCTCAGCAGCCGCTCAGCGATTCCGAGCTGTCGCAGCACCTGACGGTCGTCAGCACCCAGATCGCCGATCCGACGATCGATCCGGTCCGCCGCGAAGAACTGGCGCTGGACATGGCCGCGACGCTCGATCGTGGGGCGCAATCGGTCGCGGATCCGGAAGTCCGCCGCCGTCGATGGGCACAGGCGATCGACCTGCTCGACCGGTTCAGCAGGGACAACCCGGACCTGCCCCTCTCGCGGCAGCTCCGGTTCCAGGCGGCGGTCTTTCGATGGGCCCAGGCGCAGACCTGGCGGCAGGCCATGCTGTTCCAGCCGGGCGATTCGAAGCTCTCCGAGCGGGCCATCGCCCTGCTCGACGATGCGATCACGCGGCTGCGCTCGGTGTCGTCGATCGGCGACCGGACGACCCTGGGCGAGAACCTGAGGTTCCGCCTGGCCCAGGCCCTGGCCGACCGGGCCGATCTCGCACCGGCCGACTCCCCCGAACGCAAGGCGGGAGAGGCCGAGGCGATGGAGCTCCTGAAAAAGCCCGCGACCGAGCTGGGGCTGGCCGGATACTGGCACCTGCTCAGGGCCGACCTCGCGCGCAAGACGGGGGATGCCTCGACGGCCGTCAAGGAACTCGACGAGGCGGCCAGGTCCAAGCCCGCGCCCCCCGAGCCGGACCTGTTCGATGTCCGCATCCCGCTCCAGATCGCGCAGAAGCAGTTTGCCGAGGCCATGAAGGCGGTCGACGGTTCCCATCTGGATGCGCCGATGAAGGGGTTGTGGAAAGTCCGGCTCGACCTCGCCGAGCTGCCCACGATGCCGCAGGGGGGCGACCGGTCCCGGATCGCGGAGGACCTCTTCCGGGAGATCCAGGCCTTGCGCTCGGGGAAGTCGCCGGAGTCGAGGCTGGCCTTGATGGAGCTGGCCCGCAGCGGGATCGAGCCGGAGGGTCCGCAATCGCCCGAGACCTGGGACGCGATGGCGGAAGCGTATCAGGTCGCCGGGGATTCGGCCCGAGCCGGGGTCGCGGCGACCCGAGCCGCGGACCGAGCCGCGGCACTCGGGCAAGCCGGTGCGGCGACCGGATACCGGCTCCGCGCCGGGGCGTACTACTTCCAGGGGGGCAAGTTCAACGAGGCGGACGCCACTCTCACGCCGGTCGCCGACGACCCGGCCGCCGGTCCCCTCCGCGCCCGGGCCGGCTTGCTGCGTGCCCTGGCCCGCGGCCGCGCCGTGGCGATGCACCTGCCGGGCGCATCGACCGCGTCGTACCAGTCGGCACTCGAGCGGCAGATCCGCGACTTCCCCCACGAACCGACTACCGACGAGGCCCGGTGGCTGCTGGGCGAGCTGGCCATCGCGGCGAAGGACCGGGACCGGGCCGTCGCGCTCTGGTCGGCCATCATCGCGCGTTCCCCACGATGGCTCGACGCCCGGCTGGCCATCGCGGCGATCGACCGGGACGAGCTCGATTGGTTGCTGATGAACCCCGATCGGCCCCGCATCTCGAAGCGGTTCATGAAGGCCGACGGCCTGCTGGCCGAGGGCATCCGCCAGGCGCGCGGCGAGGAGATCCTCGCCAGCCTGCTGCTGGCCCGCGCCCGGCTCAACCTGACGCCCAACGCGGGTCGGCCCGAGGTCGCCCGGGACCTCTGCGAACGGGTCGCCCGGCTCGCCACGACGGGGGGCATCCGCTATCGAGCCCGCCTGCTCCGCGTGGTCGCCCTGACCGAGATCGGCCGATACGTCGAGGCGGAGCGCGAGGCCCAGACCCACTCCGAATGGGACGACCCCGGCGAGCACGCCTTCCTCCTGGACGTCATCCGGCTCCTGGACCAGTGCGCCTCGACCGCATCGACCGACCTGCGGCAACGTCGGTTCGGGCTGGTCCTGAGGCTGATCGTCGAGCCGCTGATGGTGATCGACCAGAAGTTCACGCCCGAGGAGCTGAGCGAGCTCAAGATGCGGCTGACCCGCGCGTTGCTGTTCGTCGGCGAGGACCGCGATGCGCGTCGGTCGCTGTCGGCCTGGCGGCTCGCCCTGGGCGATACCGGCGACCGGCTGCTCCGCGACCTCGGCGACACCTACAGCCGGCTGGAGGTTTACACGCTGGATATCGACGTCCAGCGCCTCCGGCTCCAGAACAATGCCGCGGGCTCGCCGGCCTGGTTCGACGCGCGATACGCCCTGGCCCTGGCCTACTACCACAGCGGCCAGTTCAAGGAGTCCGCCCAGCTCATCGACGCCACGTCCATCCTCCACCCGGACCTCGGCGGCGGCGAGCTTCAGGAGAAGTTCATCCGGCTCCGTCAGCGGCTGGGCGCCAAGCCGTGACGGCTGGGGGCGACCGTTGCCTCGGACGTCGAACGAATTCCCAGGCAATCCTGCCTCAAAGATCCTGGAAGGTACTCTCTTCGTGGGGACAGCGAAGGTCGCGAGGCGCTCGTTTCTCGGAGAACGATAGCGACGCGAAGCGGATTGCCATTCCGGCTGCAAGTCGAGGCTCCACTGGCTGTTCGGGCGACCCGGCCTGTCAGCGATCGTTGCACTGGTTTGCACTCTGTGGCAAGATTTCGACGGGTCGCCCTGACCGATCTCCATCGCCGGAAGCAGGTTAGTGGCGCATCGGTGAACCGGTTGGACAGACCAGGTGGCGTGAGGAGCGAATCTTGCCAACGCGGCACATCGCCCTGGACGACCCGACCGATCCGATCGGTTACCTGTCGGGAGGCTGGTCACTGGTCGCTGTTCCTCTGGTAAGACGTCACACACGATCCCTACTATTAGAATGGCGCGGTTTTTCAAATTCATTAACGCATCCGGCGTGGATTCCCGCCGTCTGGCCTCCGAAGTTGTTGTTGCCATTGTGGATACGAATTATGGAAAAAATTTATTCTTGCGCGCCATGGGATGCGGCATTGGCCCTTCGTAGGGGCAGAACTGGATTCGCCTGCCTTCGAAAAAGTGCTTCGGGTTCCGCCAAGCCTCGATCCCTCAGATTCGAGGCCCAGGTCGCGGCCGCGGAGACCTTGGGCTTTGCCCTCAAACCCTTCGACGGTTCCTCCCGTGTCGTTGGCGACCGGATCGTGGAGGCCCGAGTCCGATGGCCGATCTTGGTTTCGTGACCTGCTGCATGGGGCGGCTGTACGCGTTGCGGCAGGCCCTGGGAGCAATGGTCGACTAGCCCGGCAGCGAGTGCGTGGTCGTGGACTACTCGCGTCCCGAAGGTGCCGGCTTGACCCCAGCCACCCCCCCTGCAGAGCCGGAGTGACCCTCGGGTGGCTGGGGTTGGCGCCCGCCGGGCGACGCCCCCAGTCGTGCCAGCCAGAGCAAGCCCGGTGGGCGGTGCCCACCCTACGAGGAGCCGGCTGGTATAGGCGATCAGGCGAGCACATCCCGGATGACATGACCGTGGACGTCGGTCAGCCGTCGGGAGGTGCCATTGTTGTTATAGGTGAGCCGCTGGTGATCGAGGCCCAGCAGGTGAAGGATCGTTGCGTGGAAGTCGTGGACGTCGACGACCTTCTCGACGGCCTGGTGGCCGAACTCGTCGGTGGCACCGAAGCTGAATGCGCGCTTGACGCCGGCGCCGGCCAGCCATGCGGTGAAGCCCTTGGGATTGTGGTCGCGGCCCTGGGTGCCGCGCTGGAACGTGGGCATGCGCCCGAACTCGGTCGTCCAGACGACGAGGGTGTCGTCGAGGAGCCCCCTGGCCTTGAGGTCGATCAGGAGCGCGGCGGCGGGCTTGTCGAGGATCGGTCCGTGTCGGTTGTAGTCGGACTGGATGCGTCGGTGGCCGTCCCAGTTCAGGACCCCCTCGCCCATGGCGAACGCGCCGTTGAACAGGGTGATGAAGCGGACGCCGCGCTCCAGGAGCCTGCGGGCCAGCAGGCAGTTGCGGCCGAAGGCGGCGGTGAGCGGGTTCTGGTCGTCGAGGCCGTAGAGGGCCCGGGTCGCCGGGCCCTCGCGCGAGAGGTCGCCGACCTCGGGGGCACTCGACTGCATCCGCCCGGCGAGCTCGTAGGCGGCGATGCGGGCCGAGAGCTCGGTATCCCCGGGGTTGTGCCGGAGGTGCTCGTCATTGAGCAGGCGGAGGAAATCGCGGGCCGCCGCATCGTCGCCGGGTGCGATCTCCTTCGGCCGCGCCAGGTGATTGATCGGCCGCTCGGCGTTGAACGCGGTCCCCTGGAAGGCGGCCGGCAGGAAGCCATTGGTCCAGTTCGCCGGCCCTTGCTGCGGATCGCCCCTCGGGTCGGGGATCGCCACGTAGGCCGGCAGGTCCTGGTTCTCGGTCCCGAGCGCATAGCTGACCCAGGCCCCCATGCTGGGGAACCCCTCGAGCGTGAACCCGGTGCTCATGAACATCTCGCCGGGTCCGTGGGTATTGGTCTTCGAGGTCAGCGAGTGAATGAAGCACATGTCGTCCGCGCGGGCGGCCAGGTGCGGTAGGAGGTCCGAGAGGTATTTGCCGCACTCACCCCGAGGGCGGAACGTCCATGGGCTGCGGGCCAGGTTGCCGTTCTCCCCCTGGAACGTGATCAGCTTCTCGACGCCCGGCATCGGCTGGCCGTCGCGACGGATCAGCGCGGGCTTGTAATCCCAGGTGTCGAGATGGCTGACGGCGCCGGTGCAGAAGATGTGCAGCACCCGCCTGGCCCTGGCGGCGAAATGCGGCGGCCTGGGCGCGAGCGGGTTGGCCGGCCCCAGGCGAGTGGGGCTCGTATCGGGCGTCCCGGCGCCGGCCGCGAGCAGCCCTTGCTCGGCCAGCAGCGCGCTGAGGGCGATCCCACCCATGCCCGAGGCCATGTGGCCCAGGAACCCGCGACGGTCGAGCAGGTGGCGGCCCAGGATCGCGGACGATCGATCGCTCATGGTAGTTACCCCATCTTCGACGGCCGGCAGACGCCGGCAACCCGGAGGGTCGAGCCGGACGATTCACTTGCCATCAACTTCGATTGACTTTTTTGCTCTTTGAGCGTGAGAATGATCTTGCAAGACCGACCGTTTGCTCGGAGTTGCAGGGGCCATGATCGGTGGGTGATCCCCACCCTGTCCAGGATATCCATGCAACGCCCGGGAACGAAGCGGTCGATCGCGGAAAATCGATCGCCGACCGGCACCGCGTGCCTTGTGGCCTGCGGTCTCCTGAGGCATCTACGAGGAGAGCTCCCGATGAGTAAGGAAACGAAGCACCGATTTGGACCGCTCGTCGCCCTGATGTTGATCGCCGGCGCCCCGCTCGTCGGGTGCGAGTCCGAAGGGCCGGCCCAGAAGGCCGGCGAGAAGATCGACGCGGGAGTCCAGAAGGCCAAGGACGCCGTCAATCCGCCGGGTCCGATGGAGAAGGCGGGTCGCGAGGTGGACAAGGCCGTCGGCAAGTAAGCCGGCGATCTCGGGGGCCGGAATCGCCCCCGGCACGCCGTCTCGCGCATCGACCGCGGGGCCTCCTCGCCTCGTGACTGAGGAACGAAGGAGTCGCCCGGCGGTCGGGCCGCCGGCGGGCCGACGAAGGATCGCAGTCATCCGACTCAGCATCAGTACATATCAATCATGAATTCTCCGCCATGATCCGGGTTGCCGATCAGGCGTTGGTTCTTCGGGTCCACGACGAAGTCGAGTAGTTCCAAGGGAATGTAGCCGATCAGGACGGGGCAACTATCGGCGACCTCGGCCACACGCACCTCACAATCGCGCCCCTGGATGGTCAATTTGACCGGTGCGAAGATACCGAAGGACACGGGACCGGCGGTCGTCCTGGCTTCGACCGTCTTGAGCCTCTTGAGGCCAAGTTGGTTGATGAGCCGCATTGGCATCGAGATGTAGGTCGCTCCGGTATCAACACGTGCGTTGCTGACCTCAATGCGCCGGATATCCGTCTCGGGAATGGAGCCTTTCTCCGCTGATGTGACATCGTCATAATTCTCGATCAAGGCCTTTGCCAACACGACTCCTATGGTATCTGTCTCCACAGCACTCTTCCCCTGGATTGCCGATTCCTCACTCACGGCACGTAAACGAACTCATTGGCATTATAGAACGCCCGGCAGAGTGCCGCCGTGCCGTGGGAGTCGATCAGCTTGACGGCCGCATCGCGCTCGATGGTCGAGGGGGCGCGGCCGAAGGCCAGGCGGAAGCCGCGATCAGCCTGTCGGGCCGGGTCGGGGCCGGCCTCGGCGCGGAGGCGATCGGCGAAGGATTCGGCCTGTCGGATCACGAAGCGGCTGTTGAGGAGATTCAGCGCCTGGAGTGCCGTGGTCGAGACGTTGCGGCGAGGGACCACCAGCGCCGCCTCGGGGCAGTCGAAGGCGCCGAAGGTGGGGTCGGGCTGGCTCCTGGGCTTGAACTGGTAGACCATCCGGCGGAAGTCGTCCGCGCCCAGCTCGGCGCGGGGCTTGTACACGGCGACGTAGTTGGTGTTCTTCTCCCAGATGTTATAGCCCGGGCCGCCCATGCGAGTGTCGAGCATGCCGCTCGTCGCGAGGATCGCGTCGCGGATCGACTCGGCCTCGAGCCGTCGCGGCGTGACGCGCCAGAGCAGACGGTTGTCCCGGTCCACCGACTCGGCCTTCGGGTCGAGCCGGCTCGACTGGCGATAGGTCGAAGATAAGACGATGAGTCGATGGATCGGCTTGAGTCGCCAGCCCCCGTCGATGTACGCGGAGGCCAGCCAGTCCAGGAGCTCGGGGTGCGACGGCGTCCCTCCGTTGAAGCCGAAGTCGCTGGGCGTCGCGACGATCCCCCGGCCGAAATGGTACTGCCAGGCCCGGTTGACCATTACCCGAGCCGGCAGCGGGTTGGCCGGGTCGCCGATCCATTGAGCCAGCGCCGCCCGGCGCTGCGCCTCGGAGGTGTTGGGGTCCAGCTCGAGTCGCCGGCGGATGCAGGCGATCGCCGAGGGACGCACTTCCAGCCCCTTCCGCGTCGGGTCGCCTCGGACGAGCAGGTGCGTCGGACCGGGTTGGCTGAACGTGCCCGCGTAGACTTTCATCGTCGCGCCCAGTTGGGCCAGTCGATTGCGGAGCTCGGCCTGCTTTGCGAGCAGTCCGGCGCGCTCGGGCGATGTCGCGGCCAGGGGCGTACTTCCGGAAGACCGCCGGTCGATCGACGACGCGACGACCTGCCAGCAGTCGGGTTCGAGGGCCGCTTCGAGGTCATACTGGTTCGCCAGGCGGTCCGCATAGGCCCCTTCGCGGTCGCGGCCCCAGACGACGCGGTCGATCGTCGCCGGCTCGGGCCAAGCGATCGTGACCACCCCCCTGCCCGGCTGCCGCGAGATCCAGCTCCGGCCGTTGCCGTGCCGGCCGTCGTTGAGGTGCGCGATCCTGTGGCTCGGGTTGCCCGCGTATTCCGACGACGCCGAGGCCCTCCCGCCGGCCGCGTCGAGGGCGACGTTCCGCGGCGAGGAACCGCCGCCGCCCGCAGCCGTGTAGACTTCGATCTCGTCGATGCAGGGCTCAATGCCGTCGGCGGTCGCGAGGATCGTGAGGCGCACCATCCGGGCGGGTACCGGCGCGAATCGCTCGACGTTCCGCCTCGGATTCACCATCGCTCGGTCCGGTGCGTCGCGCCCGGGGTGTGCGATCGGCTCGGAGTCGTCCAGGCGACGGTCGATCTGCGCCAGCTCGGCGGCGACGGCCGCGGCCTCGATCCGACGCCCCTCCGAGTCCGGCGCGGGGACGTCGCGCGCGGCGTGGTTGACCCCCGCGAAGATGGCCTGGAATCCGTAGTAGTCGGCCTGACGGATCGGGTCGAACTTGTGATCGTGACACCGAGCACACTGGATCGTCAGGCCCAGGAACGCGGTGCCGGTCGCCGTGATCATGTCGTCGAGGTCGTCGGCGCGCTGCTGGAGCATCCCCTCGACGGTCTGGTTACCGACGATGTCGTGCGCCCCGCCGACGAGGAAGCCGGTCGCCGCCAGCGTCAGCCAGTCGGCGGCGGAGGCGGGTGATTGATTCAGGATGTCACCGGCCAGTTGCTCGAGGACGAAGCGAGGGAACGGCGTGTCACGGTTGAACGCGCGGATCACGTAATCGCGATAGGGCCAGGCCGACGGCCTGGGCAAGTTGGTCTCATAGCCCTCGCTCTCGCCGAACCGGACCACGTCGAGCCAGTGCCGGCCCCAACGCTCGCCATAATGCGGCGAGTCCAGCAGCCGATCCACGAGCTTCTCGTAGGCCAATGGGTCGTTGTCGTGGACGAAGGCTTCCACCTGCTCGGGGGTCGGCGGCAGGCCGGTCAGGTCGAACGAGACGCGGCGGATGAGCGTGACGCGGTCGGCTTCCGGCGCCGGCACGAGCCCGGCGGCCCTGAGCTTCGCCAGGACGAACGCGTCGATCGGCGTGCGGACGCGGGCCGCGTCGGCTCCCTGAGTCCGGGGCGGTGCGACCCGACCGACCGGCTGGAGCGACCACCAGTCGGCCCCGGCGCGGGGCGTGGCCAGCGGCTCGGTCGGATACGCGGCACCCGACTCGACCCACGCCCGCACGGCCGCGACCTGATCTTTCGAAAGCGGGCCGTTCGGCGGCATTTCCCCGTCGACCACTTTGTCGACCAAAAGGCTCTCGCCCGCGTGGCCCGGCACGAGCGCCGGCCCGTTCTCGCCGCCCGAGATCGCCGAGGTCCGCCGGCTCAGGTCGAGCCCCCCCTTCTTCTTCTCCGGCCCGTGGCATCCCACGCAATTGCCCACCAGGATCGCCCCGGCGTCCCGGGCCAGCCTGGCGGAGTCCGGCCGCGGCGCGGAGGTCGTGGGTAACCTGGAGCTGGAACCGGTCTGCGCAAGAACGGCCGGAACGACGCCGAACAGGATCGTCAGGGCCACAATCGGTCTCATTGTCGGTCTTCTCCACCCCAAACGGCTGATCTCGACGAGGGATCGAGCCCCATCCATCATACCCGGTTCCGAGACAAATCCCGCACACCCCTGTTAAACATTTCTCCGAGAAAATGCCACCCCGCACAAGCCTGGCCCCTCGGGCGATCGATTTGACCGGGTGTCCGGACCAGGGACATCCGCGACGGCCCCGCGCTGTTGATTTAGCCGCGTGCAGCCGTTAGTCTTTGCTCCATGTCGGTTTGGAGACCATGATCGAAGATACGGCACGCGAGGAGAGGATGATTGCCATGGGAGCCGAGGCCCGCCTGGCCGAGTTGAAGCTGGAGTTGCCCCCCGCACCCAAGCCGGTGGCCACGTATGTGACGGCCATCCGGCACGGGGATCTGGTCTATGTCTCGGGGCACGGCCCCTACAAGTCCGACGGCAGCCTGATCATCGGCCGGCTGGGCGACAATATGGACATCCCGGCCGGCCAGGCCGCGGCGCGTCAGACCGGGCTGGCGATCCTCGCCACCTTGAAGTCCCATCTCGGCTCGCTCGACCGGGTGGTCCAGATCATCAAAACGCTGGGCATGGTCAATTCAACCCCGGATTTCGCCGATCAGCCCAAGGTGATCAACGGCTTCTCGGACCTGATGAAAGACGTCTTCGGCGACGCGGGCGTCGGGGCCCGGAGCGCCGTCGGGATGGGTGCCCTGCCGGGCGGGATCGCCGTCGAGATCGAGGCCATCTTCCAGATCAAGGATTGAGGCGATCGCGCCGCCGTCGCCATTCTCATCGGGAGACCACCCGTGCAACGCCCCGGCCGGCTCGACGGCCGCACCTGCCTCATCGTGGGAGGGACCAGCGGGATCGGCCTGGCCGCGGCGCGCCGGTTCCTCCAGGAAGGGGCGCGCGTCGTCGTGGCGGGACGATCGCCCGAGATCGGGCCGTCGGCGATGGCCCAGCTCGCGCCGATCGGCCCGGCCTGGGACTACACGCTCGAGCTCGAACGCGGCGAAGCGGAGATCCTGCCCCTCTTCGAATTCGCCCTCCAGGCCCTCGACGGACGACTGGATATCGTGCTGCATGTCGCCGGGATCAGCGGGCGAAAGTTCGGCGACGGACCGCTTCATGAATGCTCGAACGAAGGCTGGGAGCGCGTGATGCAGATCAACGCCTTCGGGGTGTTCCTCACCAACCGGGAGGCCGTTCAGATCATGCTCCAGCAGCCGATGGACGAGACCGGGCTGCGAGGGACCGTCGTAAACGTCGGCTCGGTCCTGGACCGATCGCCGGCGCCGACGCATTTCTCGACGATCGCTTATGCCGCCAGCAAGGGGGCCGTCCGGTCGATGACATTGGCCGCCGCGGCGCGGTATGCCCCGGAACGCATCCGGTTCAACCTGCTCGTCCCGGGCCTGATCGATACGCCGATGGCCGCCCGGGCCGTGAATGACTCGCGGATCCGCCCCTATCTGGCGGCCAGGCAACCGATGGCCGGGGGCGCCGGGTCGGCCGAAGACGTGGCCGAGGCCGCTCTTTATCTCTGCGAGCCGGCCTCGCGATTCGTCACCGGGGCCGAGCTCGTCGTCGACGGCGGCTGGTGCGTCTCGGAAGGTATCCGGGAGGTTTGAGCCCTCCCCCATGGCTCGACACGCGGAAGGGGATCGCTCATGCTCACCGAGCGCCATGGAACAGCCCGGGTTCGAGCGCTGAACGATTGAATGACGCACACTCGATACCAGCCCGAAGCGTCAACGAGGCGATCGCTGGCGGAATCCTCGCTGAAGCTTCGGGTTGGTAGGAATGAGATCCGAGTCGAGCTGTGCGCAAGCCAAGGTCCCGGGTTCAAGTTGCCGGTCTGGAGGGGAATCCGGTACGATGGATCGCGTGATTCCTGTGGCAGAGAGCGAAATCGCGGAGGCCGATTCCATGGCCGTCTCCACCCAATCGATCAAGCCCGCCGCGCCGAGCGCAGCCCCGTCCAACGGCGCCATCCCTCCGCTGGAAAACGGCGACCGATTAACGCTCGCCGAGTTCGAGCGTCGCTATGATGCGATGCCCGGCGTCAAGAAGGCCGAGCTGATCGAAGGAGAGGTATTCATGCCTTCGCCTGTCCGGCAGAGATACCACGGAAGACAGCACTCCCACCTCAACTTCTGGCTCTGCGCCTACGAGGGTCGTACGCCGGGCGTCGAGGTGGGTGACAATAGTACGGTCCGGCTCGATCTGGACAACATGCCACAACCCGACTGCCTCCTGTTCATCCAGCCGGAGCATGGGGGGCGAGTGCGAATCGGCGAAGACGACTACATCAAGGGTGCCCCGGACCTGGTCGCCGAGGTCGCCGCCAGCAGTGCCAGCTATGACCTGGGGAAGAAACGCGATGCCTACCGTCGTAACGGCGTCAGCGAGTATGTCGTCTGGCGTGTACTCGACGGCAAGGTCGACTGGTACGTGAACCGAGGCGGGCGCTTCGAGTCGGTGAGTGCACCGGCCGACGGGGTCCTCCGCAGCGAAGTATTCCCCGGCCTCTGGCTGGACACGGCCGCCTTGATGCAAGGCGATGTATACGGGGTACTCGACATCGTCCAGCGAGGGCTGAACACTCCCGAGCACGCGGAGTTCCTGGCGCGACTGGCACGCGACCGCATCGGTTAACCTCGGGTATCCCAGTGTGCCCACCGCCGTGTCGGGAGGTTGGTGCCGAGGGATTCACATCGGTCGAGCGGCCGCCGTCACCGCGATGCTCTATGAGGCTGTGAAAGAATCGGTTCTAGATCACATATTCCAGATTCCAAATCTCTATTAAGCTTAGCCTGTCAAGGGCTCATGACTTCTAGAATCTGGGTCATGAAACCTTTGGTTGCACCCAGTCCCACGATCATGCAGGAATGTCTTCGATTACGAAAATCAATAGGACGAAGCCGCAAATGGGTAATTCGGGCAGTTTACCCCAAATACAGCGACTGAGAGCG
This sequence comes from Isosphaeraceae bacterium, assembly GCA_052148775.1. Classification (GTDB taxonomy): domain Bacteria; phylum Planctomycetota; class Planctomycetia; order Isosphaerales; family Isosphaeraceae; genus CAVZRC01. Next base: position 13,335 of record JBKQHM010000557.1, read on the forward strand.
GTGCCGATGAAGACGGTTTGATTCCGAACGAGACCAGGCCGATTGTTGATGCATTCGCTACGTGTTCGGATGGGACCGATGTCGGACTCGCTGAAAAAGAGACGTTGAGGAGTCGGATTCCATGCCCGATCAAACCGACGTCCTCGCCCAGTACCTGGCCGCCGTCCGGTCGGCGACCGACGCCATCGAGGTGACGCAGTTGCCGGCGATCCGCGAGGCGGCGGCGAAATTCGCGGCGACGATCCTCAAGGGCCGCCTGGTCCACGTCTTCGGGACCGGCCACTCGCGGATGGCCGTCGAGGAGATGTTCCCCCGGTATGGGTCGTTCCCGGGCTTTCATCCGATCGTCGAGCTGTCGATGACCTATCACAACGCGGTCGTCGGGGCCAACGGTCAGCGGCAGGCGTTGTTTCTGGATAACGTCCAGGGGTTCGGGCCGGTCCTGTGGCGCAACTTCGCGACCTCGCCCGACGACGCCCTCCTGGCCATCTCGACCAGTGGCTGCAACGCCGTGACGATCGACGTGGCGCTTGAAGCCAAACGGCGGGGGATGTCGGTGGTGGCCTTGACGTCGATGGCACACGCCGGGGTCTCGACGTCCCGGCATGAGTCGGGCCGGAAGCTGCACGAGGTCGCCGACATCGTGCTCGACCAGCAGGCGCCGGCCGGCGACTCGGCTGTCTGGGTCCCCGGCCTGGAGACGCCCGTGGCACCCCTGTCGAGCGTCACCGGCTGCACGATTATTAACCTCGTCAAGGCCGAGGTCGCCCGACTTCTCACCGAGGCCGGCTCGCCCCCCAAGGTCCTCACCGCCGCCTGCCACCTCGGCGCCGATCGAGCAAGAGATTTGTTCGAAGCGACCTACGATGAATACCGACGGCGCGTTGGGGTGTTATATCAGTAGTGTCATTGGTCGTTGGTCATTGGTCATTGGTCATTGGTCATTGGTCACTGGTCATTGGTCATTGGTCACTGGTCATTGGTCATTGGTCATTGGTCATTGGTCATTGGTCATTGGGTCAGAAGCCGAGCGCTGGGCGATTCGCTTCTGCTGGGCTGAGACCTGGCTTTCGTGCCCAGCCTGGTAAGCAGGCCAAGCCGCCGATGACCAATGACCAGTGACCAATGACCAATGACCAACACGACCAATGACCAACACGACTAATGACCAGAAGAGAAGACCCTGACCGACGGATGCATGGTATAGAGGCGATCCTGGCCTTGCGGGGTGCGGACGAGGATCCCGCTGGAGCAGTTGTTCTGGATGATCGGGTTGCCCGGGTATTTCTCCCAGTGGACCAGGTCGCGGGATCGGGCTATGCAGGTCGTCCAGTCTTTCCAGGGGCGCTGGGCATTGGCGTGGTAGAAGGCATAATAATGGTCGCCTCGCTTGACGATCTGATTCACGGCCACCGCGGCGCGGTCGTAGGGCTCGGGCCCCATCGCGATCACCGGGTCGTCGCTGACGTTCGTCCAGACCTTCCGATCTTTCGATTTTGCCAACCAAACACCCTGATCGCCACGTTCGTAGTAGAGATACCAGGTTCCGTCCTCGAACCAGGCGGCGGGCGTCCCGTAAGGCCCGGGAGCGATCGGCGTCCCGTCGGTCTTGCGGATGTCGAGCGATCCGAGGTCGGTCCATTTGACACCATCGGCCGAGGTCAAGAGATGAGCGATGTCGTTCTTGCCCTCGGCAAACATGGTGTAAGCTCCCTGTGCCTTGACGACGCAGATATCCTCGACCCACGATTTGCTGAAGATCGGGTTGGCCGGATCGCGGACCCAGTGGATTCCGTCTGGCGAGGTCGCGTGCCCGAGGGCCATTGTCGGCGGTTTGTCGATCGCATATCCTGTGTACCAGAGATGATAAGTCCCATCGTCTCCGACCAGGATATAGCCGCGTTCTCGGATCTTGCGGTCCCAGGTGTCGCGGCCGGTGCCGGCGAAGACGGGGTTCTCGGTGATCGGCTTCCAGGCGACGAGCGGCCAAGGTGCCTCGGGCGGGGCGACCTGAGATCGCGCCCCGCCGGTTTGCAGCGGACCGGCAACGACCGCCAGGCAGGCGGCCAGGATGAGTCGTGCCAGGAGAATCGTGCGTCTCCGGATCATGGATGTATCCTTAATCGGTTATTCGGCCAGGACTTGCGACCTGGCCCGGCGGTTCGGGCCATGGGGGAGACCATCGTCCAGGGCCCTGAGATGTCTCGCGTCGTGATACCTTGCGTTCGGGCAGCCGGTTGGTTAGGCTAGGATTCTCGTGTGATGCATGGGGCGGTAGCTCAATTGGGAGAGCGCCGCGTTCGCAATGCGGAGGTTGAGGGTTCGATCCCCTTCCGCTCCATTGTTGACCACGATATCCCGCCGGCCCCGGATTGCAATCGATTTCCCAGGATCCGATCTCCTCGCCGACTCAATTCCGGCCCGAGTGACATTCCATGGTACGCGCACTCATCACGTGGAGTCTCCATAACCGGTTCATCGTCCTGCTGGGGACGGTCGGGCTGATCGTTATGGGGATCTATTCGGCCCGGAACCTCAATGTCGAGGCGTATCCGGACCCGACCCCGCCGCTGGTCGAGGTGATCACCCAGAATCCCGGTGCCAGCCCCGAGGAAATGGAACGTCTGATCGGCATCCCGATCGAGACGGCCCTCAACGGGATGCCCGGCCTGAAATACCTGCGCAGCATCTCGCTGGCCGGGCTCAACGACATCAAATGCCAGTTCGAGTACGGCACGGATTACTGGGCGGCCCGCCAGGAGGTGATCAACCGGCTCGGCATGATCAGCAACCTCCCTCAGGGCGTCACCCCGGGCCTGTCGCCCTGGAGCCCGCTCGGCGAGATCGTCCGATATGTCCTGGAGGGGGACACCTACTCGCTCAACCACCGCAAGGCGGTCCAGGACTGGGTCCTGACCCGGGCGTTCAAGACGGTCCCCGGCGTGATCGACGTGACGGGCTTCGGCGGCACCGTCAAGCAGTACCAGCTCCTGCTCGACACGCAGTTGATGCGCCGGTACGACATCACGCTCCAGAACGTCAGCGACGCCCTGGCGGGCTCCAACGCGAACGTCGGCGGCGACATCCTGCCGCTGGGCGAGCAGTCGCACAACGTCCGGGCCATCGGCCTATTCGGCGAGGCGGTCGACCCGGTGGACCCGTCGAACGCCGAGCACGCCTACTTTTTCGAGGTCGAGAAGCTGGAGGACATCCAGGACGTCGTGGTGGCCCAGTACAACAACATGCCCGTCTACATGCGGCAGATCGCCAAGGTGGTCATCGGGTACCAGCCACGGCTCGGTATCGTGGGCCGCAACGGCGATAACGACGTCGTCCAGGGCATCGTGCTGATGCGGAAGTATGAGAAGTCGCTGCCGACGTCAGAGGCGGTCCAGAAGAAGATCGACGAGCTCAACAGCGGCGGCCTCCTCCCCAAGGGGATGAAGATCGTGACCTTCAACCGCCGGACCGACCTGGTCCACGTGACGACCGAGAACGTCGTCCACAACCTGGTCGTCGGCATGGGACTGGTCATCGCCATCCAGTTCATCTTCCTGGGCGACATCACCTGCGCCGGGATCGTGGCCCTGATGATCCCGCTGGCGCTGTTGTTCTCCGTCACCGTGCTTTACATGCAGGGCAAGTCGGCGAACCTGCTCTCCATCGGCGCGGTCGACTTCGGGATCATCGTCGACAGCTCGGTGATCATCGTCGAGAACGTGTTCCGGCACATCACGGCGAAGAACGCCGACCGGACGCGCCCGCTGATCGACCGGATCATCGAGGCGTCGCACGAGATCGAGCGCGCCCTGTTCTTCTCAACGCTGATCATCGTCTGCGCGTTCATCCCGCTGTTCTCGATGACCGGCCCGGAAGGCGCGCTGTTCGGCCCGATGGCCAACACCTATGCCTTTGCGATCTGCGGCGCGCTGCTGCTGGCCGTGACGCTGACGCCGGTCCTGTGCTCCTACCTGTTCCAAAACAAGAAGGAGGAGAAGGAGACCTTCGTCGACCGGATCATGAAGCTGCGGTACCTGATCATGCTCAACCGGGTGCTGCGTTTCCGGTACCTGCTCCTGACGGCGATGGGCTCGCTCCTGATCTTCACGATCACGCTGATCCCCAAGCTGGGCGGCGAGTTCATGCCGCCGCTGGAGGAGGGGAACCTGTGGATTCGCGCGCTCCTGCCCCGGACGGTGACGCTCTACGAGGCGGCCCGGATGGCCCCCCGGCTCCGCCGGGTGATCGGCTCGATCCCCGAGATCAAGGGCGTGATGTCCCAGGTCGGCCGCCCCGATGACGGCACCGACGTGACGAGCTATTACAACCTCGAGTTCAACGCCCCCTTGACGCCGATGGAGCAGTGGCGCACCAAGCCGGTCATGTTCATGGGGCATGAGCTCTGGAAGCGCAAGTACACCCGGGAGGAGATCCAGAACGAGCTAATGGAGAAGTTCGCGGAATTCCCCTCGGTGAACTTCAACTTCTCGCAGTTGATCCGCGACAACGTCGAGGAGGCGCTCTCGGGCGTCAAGGGTGCCAACTCGATCAAGCTCTTCGGCAGCGACCTGACGAAATTGGAGGAATACGGCCAGCGTGTGCTCAATATCCTCAACAAGGTGCGCGGCATCAAGAATCCGGGCCTGTTCCACATCATCGGGCAGCCCAACCTGGAGATCCAGATCGACCGCCACGAGTGCGCCCGATATGGGATCAATGTCTCCGACGTCGAGGCGGTCGTACAGGTGGCCGTCGGCGGGCGTGCCTTCACGCAGATGGTCGAGGGTGAGAAGAAGTTCGACATCGTGCTCCGCCTGCCGATCGATCAGCGCGACGATCCTGAGGTCATTGGCCACATCCCCGTCGACGCCCCCGGCCAGGACGGCAAGCCCGGTGCGCGGATCCCGCTGAGTCAGCTCGTCCGCATCGACCCGCACAAGCCCGGAGCATCGTACATCTACCGGGAGAACAACCGCCGGTATATCCCGATCAAGTTCAGCGTCCAGGACCGCGACCTGGCCTCGACCATCAACGAGGCCAAGGACAGGGTCGAGGACCCGAAGTACGGCGCGTTGCTCCCGAAAGGCTATGACATCGACTGGGCCGGCGAGTTCCAGCAGATGCAGGAGGCCAACAAGCGGCTGATGATCATCGTCCCGCTGTCGATCGCCCTGATCCTCGGCCTGCTCTACACGGCGTTCCACTCAATGAAGGACTCGTTGCTGGTGATGGTCAACGTGATCGAGGCGTCGATGGGGGGCATCCTGGCCCTCTGGATCACCAGTACTCCGTTCTCGATCTCGGCGGCGGTCGGATTCGTCTCGGTCTTCGGCGTCGCGGTACAGGACGGCGTGCTGTTGATCTCGTACTTCAACCAGTTGCGCGCCGCCGGCTTGCCAGTGAAGGAGTCGGTCATGCGGGGCGCCGAGTTGCGGGTGCGGCCGGTCGTCATGACCTCGCTGACCGCCGCGCTGGGGCTGCTGCCGGCCGCCCTGGCAACCTCGATCGGCTCGCAGGCGCAGAAGCCCCTGGCCATCGTCGTCGTCGGAGCCATGCTCTGCACCCTGTTCCTGACCCGATACTTGATGCCGGTGCTCTATTCCTTCTTCCCGGCACCCGCGGGCCACTCGCGTTGCGACGCCGAGTTGATCCTCGGCTCCCACTATACGGACCAGTTCCTCCGCGGGACCGACCACCGCGCAGCCGGCCACGGGCACGATCGCGATCACGATCACACGAATGAACCGGATCACTCGGGACACTAAGATTTCGGAGGCTCCGAGCCATGAAGTTCAACTGGAAACTCCCGGTCGTCCTGGTGGTGCTCGCCGGCGGCGTGACCGGGGTGTCGCTCAACAAGAATGCCCGCGCGCACGTCCTCGAAGTGTTCCGGCACCTGTCCCAGTCCACGGCGCATGCCGCGGAGCCCGAACCCGACAAGTCCTGGACCACCAACCCCCCGAAGACCCAGTGGGACCGCACGCTCAAGCTCAGCGATGCCGAGATCAAGGCGATCGGCCTGGAAAAGGTCCGCGTGCTAGACCAGACCGACCCGACCATCTTGAACTTGTTCGGCACGACCGATTACGTCCCCGCCAAGGTGACGATCGTACGCACCCAGTTCGACAACTGCCGCGTCGAGAAGGTCCTCGTCGACCTCGGCTCGACGGTGAAGAAGGGCGACCCGCTCCTCGAGTTGTTCAGCACCGACCTGGCCGCGGCCAAGAGCGATTACGAGGTCGCATGCAGCCAGTGGGCCCACGACAAGAAGGTCTTCGATTACAAGGCCCCGCTGGCCAAGGAGAACACCCTCGCCAAGAAGGAGCTGATCGAGGTCGAGAACGACGAATTCCAGAGCCGCCTCAAGATGAAGCTCGCCAGGGACAAGCTCCTGGTCTACGGGCTGACCGAGGAAGAAATCAAGGATGCCCCGAACGAGGACGGCGTCCAGAAGGCCAGGATGATCCTGCGGTCGCGGGGCGACGGGCTCGTCGTCAAGAAGACCGTCGTGGTGGGGAATTATTATGACTCGAGCGACGAGCTCATGACGATCACCCCGCTCGACCAGCTCTGGGTCCGGGGGAATGTCAGCGAACTCGACGCCGACAAGGTGCAAGTCGGCCAGAGCTTGAAAGTGCTCTTCCCCTTCTCCCTGGCCGAGCGGGAGGTCATGGCCAAGATCGACTACATCGACAAGGCAATCGACCCCGAGACCCGGTCCGCCAAGTTCCGCACATCGATCCCGAACCCCACCGGCAACGTCAAGGCGGGGGCATTCGTGAAGGTGCAGGTGCAGATCCCGCCCAAGGAAGGACGCACCGTGATCCCCCGCGCGTCCATGGTCTCGGTCGATCGGACGGACTACGTCTTCATCCGCAAGCCGGGGAAGGACAACGTCTTCGAGCGACGCTCCATCCTGACGGCCAAGGAGAGCAACGACATCGTCATCGTCGCCGCGCCCGATTCCGGCCACCTCGAGCTGAAGGCCAGCGAGGAAATCGTGACGACCGGAAGCCTGATTCTCGAACAGATGTATGAAGACAAGGTCATGGCCGAAGGCGGTCTGCTCGTCTCCAAACCTGGACAGGATCGGCTCGATCGCTTCCGCCACCAAGATGTGGTCATCTCGACGACCAAGTAACCGCCTGCTTCGCGTCTGATGGAAGGCTGTCCATGGAATTCGGGGGTGGGAGGTCCCGTCCGCGCTCGCGTCGCCGACGCGCTCGGACGGGACCTCTCACTCCCGAATGCTTTCCGCACATCCCCCGATCCCTTCCCCTGACATTTCTCCCCCACCACTCCTCGCAACGAACGCCAGTGGGATCATCCCAAAGTATCCCATCGGCAGGTTGACAGTTCGAGAGCTCTTATGCCGCCTGCCCGATACACCAACCCGAAGCGTCAGCGAGGCTCTTTCCCCTTCGTCCGCAAGGACTTGCGGCAGACCTCGCTGACGCTTCGGGTTGGTGTGGAAAGGGACCGTCACTGTCAGGGCCGAGACGATGTCGATCCCAGTGTCTTGGGACGATCCCACGCCAGATATTCCGCATGCGCCGGCCGATCCGATCCGGTAAACCTTGACGGATACTCCCATCGCGCCAGGACTTCAGGATTGAGCCGGGGAACGCCGATTCCCGATGGCAGAGGTCGTTGCGAGAATAGGGAATGGAACGAGAGGAGGGGCCCTATCGAGTCGAGGTTCGCCTCGATGGTCCCGAACCCGATTTCAGGCGGAAAGCGGGAATGCCAATGCTTCCGACCATAGCAAGGAATGCTTCCCGTGTCATGGGCCGGTCCGCCCGGCAGCATTGGGCGTTCTGGATCCTGGGTTGCTGGATGCTGGTCGGGCAGGCACGGGCGCAAGGGCCGACGGTCGATACCAGCGTGCCCGTTTTACCCGGTGGGGGCGGGTCCTCGCTCGGCATGGCCCCCGGTGCGGGGAACTCGGCATTGGGTACGACCCCGGGCAGCGGCGGTAGTGGTTCGCAGCTCAACTCGCCGTCCGGAGCCGGGATATTGGGCGGCAAGCCGGGAGCCACAACCCCCAAGGGCATCCCCACCAGCATCACGACGCCCGGAGGCGGTCAGGGTCCGACGGCCTTGCAGATGCCCATCTCGGCACCCCAACCGGCACCCGTCTCGCCGACCTCCACGCCTTTCGCGGGGACGCTCGATATCACGGACCAGGGGGATGACTTCCCGCCCGACGGCCTGACGCTCGAACAGATGATCGACATCACCCTCAAGCGGAGCATCGACCTTCGTCAGAAGTTCTTCGAGATCCCCATGGCACGTGCAGACATCCTGCAAGCGAGCCTCCGGGCCAACCCTGTCTTCTACCAGGACGGTCAGCTCTTGCAATACAAGGGGGAACCGTTCAGCCGTGCGAGGCCGGGCGGCCCGCAACAGTTCGACACGAACCTCACCTACCCGCTCGACATCTCCGGGAAACGCATCGCTCGCACGGTGGTGGCCGGCCGCGCCGTCAAGGTCCTCGAAGCCCTCTTTCAGGACGCCGTCCGTCAGCGAATCGACGACGTCTACGGGGCCTTCGTCACGGCCCTGAACGCTCGCCAGACGGTGCGTTATGCGGATAAGAGTGTCAAGGGATTCCAGGAACTCACGGACCAGACCAAGCGGCTCTTCGAGAGCGGTTCCTTGAATCGGGTCGATTATGATCGAGTCAGGGTCCAGCTCCGCACGTCGGAACTCGGCCTGGTCGATGCCAGGGCTTCCTATCGCAAGGCGAGGTTGGATCTGGGATCCCTGATGAATTTGACGGTGGAGGAGGCCACGGCCATGAAGTTGCAAGGCAGCATCCAGGTCGAAGCTCCCCCTCCCCCGCCGATTCCCGACCTGGTCAAGGTCGCCCTGGACGAACGGCCCGATATCGCCTCGATGCGCCTCGGCGTCTCGCGGGCCCAGGCCGACGTGAAGCTGGCCAAGGCGAACGCGTACAGCGACGTCTACGTCCTCTGGCAGCCTTATACCTTCCAGGACAACAGCCCCTACGGCCTCAAGAGCGCCACATCCTGGGCCCTCGGCGTGACCGTCCCGCTGCCGATCTACAACCGCAATCAGGGCGGCGTCGAGCGGGCCAAGATCAACGTGGGCCAATCGCAGCTCCAGCTCAACGATCTGGAACGTCAGGCCAGGATCGACGTCGAGGAGGCCATCCAGGAATACGAGATCTCGCGGCGCCTGGTGGATGCCTTGCGCGACGAAGTGATCCCCGAGGCCAAGGAAATGCTGGAGGAAACCGCCAGACTCCGCAGGGCCGGAGATAAAAACATCTCCGAGTACATCGCCGTCCAGCTCGAATACAACGACAAGGTCAAGCAGTATCTCGACACCGCGATCCGTTACCGGCGGAGCATGCTCTCGATCAATACGGTGGTGGGGAAACGGGTCATGCCGTGACCGGCCCGAGTCCGGTTCGCGTCGGGTCGCCGCGAGGCGGAATCGCCCGCGTGAGGAGAGGATGGTCCGGCAACGCCGTGAGTTCATGGAGGAGACGATGGGACGCCGAATCCGCCGCGGACTGCGGCCAGACCTTGAGTCGATCGAGCCGCGCGTGCTGCTCTCCGCCATCACCGATCTCCTGGCCGGCAACGGCCTGCACGGCAAGCAGACCGCGTCGGCCAGCACCAACCTGGCCGGGGGCGGCGGCAGCGGGTCCGGCACCGCGTCGGGCGGGGGATTCTCGGCCTCCGTCTCGCTCGGCAGCCAGACGCTCAATCAAGGCCCGCTCCTCAACGCCGACGGGACGATCAACAATATGGCCATCGCGCCGACGGGGAACCCGAAACCCGGCCTGCTCAAGAAGGAGCAGTTCTCGGCGCGGTACGTGGGCCCTTACAGCGTCGTGCCGGGCAAGACCACGACCCAGTCCACCCAGACCTTGATCCAGGGTGCCGGGACGGCCAACACGATGCTCCACTCCGACATGCAGATGCGGCTCGTCACGCCGACCGACCCGAGCCTGCCGATCGGCGGCGTGACCTCGATCTTCGACCGGAACATCAATACCAATACGGTCCTCGGGTTAGACCTCTCGGTCCCGCAGACGGACGTGGATCAGGCGGGCCGGCCCGATTCCTTCTCGACCGTGACCCTCGACTCCAACATCAGCTCGGGCGTCTACGTCGAAGGCTACTCGCAAGGCACCGTCACGATCCGCTACATCCCCGGCGGCCGGCACACGATCCCCGGCGCGATCAGCCAGGGTACGGCCATCGTCACGATCCACGCCCAGATCTACTCGTCCAACGCCAGCTTCCTGCTCCGCAACGTCAGCCTCAATCCCTGAGAGGCGGCGGTGGGCTCGAATCGAATGCGACCGACCGGGTATCGCCCGATCCCCCGCTCCCGGTCGGTCGCAACTCCTCCTCCGTTCCCATGACGACGCCGTCGCCTGTAAGATCCATCTTTGGGGACGACGGATTGTCGGCGGGGGGCGGGAGATCCGCCGATCTCGCGGCCGAGCCTTCGAGGCGAAGCCCGATCGCGCCGGCGTTCGAGCCGATGCGCCTCGCGAGCATCTTCGATGAAATATCAGGTGGCAAAGCCTGACCTGCACAAGGGATCCTCCTCGCCGTGTCCGCCATCTTCGATAGCGCCGAGTTCCGGACGATGGATGCCCAGGCCCAGCCGGCGGCCGGGCCGTCCGTCGGGGGCGAGCGCCGACGGTTCCGCACGTCGATCATCTGGAAGCTGACGCTGTTCGTCGGCGTGGTGATCGCGATCAACACCGGGCTGCTGGTCGGCGCCGCCTACTACACGACCAGCGCGATCCTCCAGGACCAGATCCACGCCCGATTGTCGACGGTGGCCGCCGATCGCCAGGAGATGCTGGTCGACGGCCTGAAGCAGAACGAGGATCGGGCGGCCTGGTTCGCCGGCCGGTCGCGGATCCGGACGCTCCTGGTGGAGCGCGCCCGGGGCCAGATGCCGGCCCATCGATTCGAGGCGGAAACCGAGGCGTTCCTAGCGGGGGTCCGGATGAACCTGACCGGCCTCGTGGCCATCTGGGTCGAGGACGAAGCGGGCCGGGTCCTCGCCTCGAGCGGCCCCGCGAGCACGATCACCGCGCTCTCGAGGGCGAAGCGGCTGCCTCGCGAACCGAGGGCCGAGGGCTACCTGGCCCTCCCCCCGATGAAGGCCGAGGAGACGTACACGGCCGCATTCGGCGGGATCGTGCGCGCCGCCGACGACCGCGTCCTGGGGACCGTGATGCTGCTGACCGACATTGGGTCGATCATGACGTTCCTGCTGGACCCGCATGGCCTCGGCGACTCGGGCGAGGTGTTGATCGGCTGGAAGAGCGGCGATCGGATTCATCTCCCCCTGCCGCCCCGCGAGGGCGAACCGCTGGAGGAGGTCTCGGCCGAGGAGTTCCCGTCGCTCAACCTCGGGATCGCCGGGCAATTCGGCTACATCCGGACGACCGACTACCGGAATCGCGACGTGCTGGTCTCTTACCGGCCGCTGGGGACGGCCTTTCCCAACTGGGGGCTGATCGCCAAGCTCGACGCGACCGAGGCCTACGCGCCGGTCGACCGGCTCCGCGGGCTGCTGCTGGGCCTGGGCGCCGGGATGCTGCTGCTGGGCCTCGGGGCCTCGAACGCGATCGCCCGACGCGTGGCGCGGCCGATCCGTCACCTGGCCCGTACCTCGGCCGCCGTCACCGCCGGCAACCTGAACGCCCGCAGCGAGGTCAACTCGTCGGACGAGCTCGGCGAGCTCAGCGTGGCCTTCAACCGGATGACCGACGAGCTGGCACGGTCGCAGACGACCCTCGAGCGGCGGATCGCCGAGCGGACCCACGCCCTGGTGGCCGTCCGCGACCTGCTCGACGCGTTCTTCCGGATCTCGACCTCGCGGCTGGACCCGGACAACATCGACAAGACGTTCGACAGCGTCCTGCGGTTCTGCTCCGAGCTGGGCTACGACCTGGCGATGATCTCGCTGGTGGACCGCGAGGCGGGCGTGATCCGGGCGGTGCGCGCCACCGGCAGCATGACCGATATCGTCGACCTGACCGTGCGGCCGCTCGACGGGGACGATATTTTGGCCGTCGCCGTCCGCGAGAATCGCGCCATCGTCATCCCCGACTCCACGACCGACCCGCGTTGCGACCCGACCACCGTCGCCCTATCGGGCATCCGCGGTCACGTGATCCTGCCGATGGTCAGCGACCAGATCCTCGGCACCCTCCAGGTGACCACGCGCGAGGCGCTGGACCCCGACCGCCTCGACCTGCGCCCGCTGGAGACCCTGGCCTCGCACACGGCGCGCGCCCTGGCGGGGCTCCGGCAGCTCGAGGAGATCCGCCGGCTCAACCTGAACCTCGAGGAGCAGGCGCACGAGCTGTTGCGCTCGGAGATGGCCCTGCGCGAGCAGACCCGGATCCTCCAGTCGGTCCTGGACTGCATGGGGGACGGCGTCGTCGTCGCCGACGCCCAGGGGCGATTCCTGGTCTTCAACCCGGCCGCCGAGCGGATCCTCGGCCATGGCCGGATCGACAGCCCGCCCGGCGAGTGGTCGCGGCAATATGACATCTTCCTGCCCGATCGCGCGACCGTCTATCCGGCCAGGGACCTCCCCCTGATGCGGGCCATTCGCGGTGAGTCGGCCGACCAGGCCGAGCTGTACATCGCCTACCCCAGCCGCGACGACGGGACCTGGATCATGGTCACCGGCCGCCCGCTCCGCGACGATCGCGGCGACGTCGAGGGGGGCGTGGTGGTCTTCCACGACATCACGCGCCGGAAGAAGGCCGAGCGCCGTCTGGCCGCCCAGTTCGAGACCACCCGCGTGCTGGCCGAGGTCGATTCGCCCGTCCAGGCCGGCGCGAAGATCCTCGAGACCATCGGCCTCAGCCTGGACTGGGACCTTGGCATGTTCTGGAGGGTGGACCCGCACGCGCAACGGCTGCGATGCGCGGCGACCTGGCGCCGGGAGTCGATCGACCTCGCCACCTTCGATGCGATGACGCGAGAGGCCGTCCTGGAGCGGGGGGCCGGCATGCCGGGCCGCGTCTGGATGCAGGCGTCCCCCGAATGGGTCCCGGATATCGCGGCCGGGCCCGGTCATGGGCGCGAGTCGATTGGCGCATTGAACGGACTGCACGCCGCCTTCGCGGTCCCGATCCTGCTCCACGGCGATTGTCTCGGCGTCCTGGAGTTCTTCAGCCACGAGGTCCGGCCGAAGGACCCCGCGACCCTCGACATGATGACCAGCCTCGGCAGCCAGCTCGGCCAGTTCATCGAGCGACATCAGATGCGCGCCCGCGTCGTCCAGTCGGAGAAGCTGGCCTCGCTGGGCATGCTCTCGGCCGGCGTCGCCCACGAGATCAACAACCCCCTGGCCTACATCGCCAACAACCTGGCCGTCCTCGAGCGCGACCTCCGCTTCCTGCTCGAGATCCTGGATCTCTACGGCCGTGGGCATGACGGGTTCGAGGCCGCCAGGCCCGACCTGGCACGTGAGGTCGCCCGACTCGCCGACGAGTTCGACCTGGCCTATGTCAAGGAGAACCTGGGCAAGCTCCTCCACAGCACGCGACAGGGGGTCAAGCGGGTGGCCGACATCGTGCAGAACCTCCGCGGCTTCGCCCGGCTGGACCGCGCCGCGGTCGACCAGGCCAACGTCCACGAGGCGATCCGGACGGCCCTCGACATGATCCGGGGCCGGATCGATCGCCGCGGCATTACCATCGAGGAACGCTTCGGCGACGACGTCCCCGAAGTCGCCGGCTCGCCCGCACAGCTCAATCAGGTCTTCCTGAATTTGCTGGTCAACGCGCTCCAGGCCATCGAGACGACCCATCGGCCGGACGGACGGATCACGATCACGACCGCGGCCGACGACGAGGATGTCGTCGTCGAGGTGGCTGACAACGGATGCGGCATCCCCGTCGACGTGCTCCCGCAGATCTTCGACCCCTTCTTCACCACGAAAGCCGTCGGAGACGGCACGGGCCTGGGATTGAGCATCACCCACGGGATGGTCCACGATCAGGGGGGCCGGCTGGAGGTCGAGAGCGAACCAGGCCAGGGCACCCGCTTCCGCGTCTATCTGGCGGTAGACCGCGCGGAGAAATAAATTCGCGGTGGCATCCCCATGCCGCGGCGGCTATGGTAAAGCGACTCGATGGCCCGGGGCAGGCCCGGCAGGCTCGATGCGCCCGACCGTCGGAACGCGTCGGTCACATACAGGAATCTCACCGATAAGACGAGGGAGTCGCCATGGAGGAACCGAGAGTTTCCGTCCGATCGAATGTCGCACCGAGGCCGACGCGGGCCTTCGGCCTGGCCCTCGGGCTGGTCCTGGCCCTGTCGGCGTCGTGTCGAATACCGGCGCACGCCCAGGCACCGTCCGCCGAGGCCGGGAAGGTTTCGAAGACGTCCCTGGCCCGCTACGTGCCGGGTCAGGATCTGATGGTCTACCTGGAGTTCGACGGGCTGGACACCCATGCCGATGTCTGGAAGAAGACGGCGGCATACAAACTCCTGAATGACACCAAGCTGGGTGCCTTGCTGGAGGATCTCGCCGGCCAGGGCATAGGGCTGATGCAAAAGTCGACCCCGCCGGACAAACAGCTCAAGCCGGCCATGGTGATCGACCTGGTCAAGCACGTCGCACGGTACGGCGGCGTGTTCGCCGCCTGGGCCCCGGGCAGGAATCCGCAGGACGCCGGGGTCGTCTTCGTCGCCCGTCGCGGCGACCGGCCCGATGTGCGCCAGTTGCTCGAAGGCGCCGCGGCCGCGAATTTCGCCAGGACCGGCGAGCCGGAGGCCGATCGCGCACCGGTCCAGAAGTCCGGCCGCACCTATCACCCGATCGACAAGGAGGGTGGTTGGTGGTTCGAGAAAGGAGACCTCGTCATCTCCAACCGGCCCGACGCGGTGATCGAGGTCATCGACGGCAAGCAGCTCAATGCGGTGGATCAACCCGTTCGAACCGCGCTCAGCCGGGTCCGCGACGGCTTCCAGCCGGTTGCGACGGGTTTCATCGACATCAACGCGCTGCCGCCGATGCCCCCCGACGCGATCCGGCTCGGCTTCGACGGCCTGAAGCGGATCGAACTTCAGTGGGGCATCCAGGACGACGCCTTGCGGGGCGTCATCGGCGTGGTGGCCCCCGCACCGAGGCGCGGCATCCTGACCCTGCTCGATCAGCCCACGTTCAACATCCGATCGCTCGCCCCCCTGCCCGCCGGATTGACCGGGTTCAGCGTGGTGTCGATCGACCTGGTCAAGACCTACGACCGGATCATCGAGCTGGCGAAGCAGTCCAACCCCGAGGGGGCCGACGGATTCGCCCAGCTCGAGGAGGTGATCCGCCAGCGATTCGGCTTCGACCTGCGGAACGACCTGCTCGCCAGCCTCGGCCCGAAACTGTCCCTCTATGCACAGGCGCCCGGCGCCGATGTGGCGGCCAATCCGGCGATGGCGATGATCGGGCAATTCACCGGGCTGACCATCTCGGCGCAAGTCCGCGGCGACACGATGGCGAGGGTGATCGACCCGCTGATCACGACGATCAACCGGCTCATCCAATCGCAGCAAGCCGCCGCCCGACGGGGCCAGCCGGTCCCCGACGCCGAGGCCGTCGCGTTCCGCAAGCAGGACGGCCCTCACCCCACTTACGTCCTCGAACTGCCCGGAGGAGCAATCCCCCCGGCAATCGCGGCGATGTTCCGGCCGACGCTCGTGCTCGGCAAGGACCAGCTCGTCTTCGCCGCCACCACGCCATCGGCCGATCGCGCCCTGGACCTCTCCGGCGCCGCCCCCGAGCGACTCTGGTCGCCGACCGGCGCGTTCGTCCCGATGGCCCGCCGACTCCCCGGAGAGCTCGTCTTCCTGAACGTCAGCGACCCCCGCGACACGATGCCGGCCATGATCCAGAGCCTGCCGATGCTCGCCGGGCAATTTGTGCGCGTGAAACCCGACATGCTCCCCAAGGCCGACGAGTTGAGGCGGCACCTCTTCCCGGCGTCGTTCGCGATCGCCACCGACGCCGACGGGGTCCGGATCGTGTCGCGCGGCCCATTCCCCAGCGTCTCCTCGCCGACCGTCAGCGGCGTGCTGGTCGGGCTGTTGCTCCCGGCCGTGCAGTCGGCACGCGAAGCCGCCCGCCGCGCCCAGTGCACGAACAATCTCAAGCAGATCAGCCTGGCGATGCACAACTACGTCTCGGCCAACAATACCTTCCCCCCGCCGGCGATCACCGACAAGGACGGCAAGCCGTTGTTGAGCTGGCGGGTCGCGATCCTCCCCTTCATCGAGCAGCAGGCTCTCTACGACCGGTTCAAGCTCGACGAGCCGTGGGACAGTCCGCACAACAAGGCGCTCATCAAGGAGATGCCGACGACTTACCTGTGTCCGAGCCGGACGAATGCCGAGGCCGGCACGACGACCTATCGCGTATTCGTGGGCAAAGGCGCCCTGTTCGAGGAGGGCGAAGGACTGGGCATCCAGAACGTCACCGACGGGACGTCCAACACGATCATGGTCGTCGAGTCCAAGGACGCCGTGCCCTGGTCCAAGCCCGACGATCTGAAGTTCGACATGGCGGCCAAGCTCTCACTCTACGGGGCCGCCTCAGCCCACCCCGGCGGTTTCAATGCCGCGTTCGCGGATGGGTCCGTTCGTTTCATCAAGAACGCGGTCAATCTGATCACCTTCAAGGCCCTGATCACGCGCGCCTCGGGCGAGGTCGTCTCGTCCGACGCGTATTGAGGTCGTCTCGTCGCAAGTCCCGCGAGCACCGGATTCGGCGACTCTCGACCGATCGGCGCACGCAGAGTATCCCCAAAAAAACGCCCTCGCGCGGCCGAGTACCGCGCGAGGGCGTGATCTGTTGCTTGCGCTGTCAAGCGAGCCGGAGACCTACTTATTGAACGCCTTTGCGACACCATAGATCACCGCTGCACCCACCACTCCGCCGCCGCAGAGCATGTAGAGCAGGGAGTACTGGATCGCCGCAAAAACGACGGGCATCTGTTCGAAAGCTTGCATCGCGATCTCCTATGAACAAGGGGAATTCGATTCGATCCCCGATCTCAAACCGCGCGTGTATTCGACTTGAGGGGATCTTCATTCCTCCGCTGTACTCCTTACAATGCAATCGGCGTGCCGGATCGGACTCAATGGGTTCAGGCCGGCTTGCCGAAGATGGCGTCGCCGGCCCGTTGATTCTCGACGTCGAGCCGATTGGCGCGTCTCGGAGTTGCCGTGAAGCCGGTTTCCGGCAAGGATAGCGATCGCCGTCATGGTGAGATCACGTCTCGAGGGAGATCGGGCATGAAACTCGTGAGGACGCACCACGTCGCCATCATCTGCTCGGATTACGAGAGGTCCCGGCGGCTCTATACGGAGATCCTGGGGCTCGAGGTCGTCTCCGAGGTCTACCGACGGGAGCGGGATTCCTACAAGCTCGATCTGCGGATTCCCGACGGCACCCAGATCGAGCTCTTCTCCTTCCCGGACCCACCCCGGCGGCTAAGCTACCCCGAGGCTTGCGGGCTGAGACACCTGGCCTTCGAGGTCGACAACATCGACGAGGCCGTCGCGGACCTGCGAACTCACGGGGTAGCCGTCGAGGACGTCAG
>JBKQHM010000558.1:0-34595 GCA_052148775.1 Isosphaeraceae bacterium
TATGGCGAGAACAGCGATCCGGTGCAGGGTCGGGGTCTTCAAGCTGATCGGCGTCGGCGTGGCGGCGCTGGCGCTGAGCTTGGGTTGGGTCCAGGCGTCGGCGAAGGCCCAGGAGGCGCCGACCTATGAGATGTGGGATTTCGGAGTCGTCCCGCGACCGTCCGTCATGCAGGTGCTCCTCGGGTCGCCCGCGGTTCAAGAGGAGTTGAAGATCACCCAGGCGCAGAAGAAGGAGCAGGACGCAATCGCGGAGCGGCGGGTCCAGAAGATGCAGAAGGCGCGCGCCGAGATCAAGGATCCCGCGAAGTTCCGGGAGGCGCGCGACGCCATCTTCGAGGAGGCCGCGGCGGCGGAGCGGGCGATCCTCACGCCGGCACAGCGCGAGCGCCTGGACCAGATCCAGCTCCAGGCCCAGGGGCCGCTCGCGTTCTCCCTCGGGGGGGACGATCCGGGCTCGTCGAGCGCGGATCGCAGCCGGTTCGTCGGCCCGCCCGTCCCGCAGCGGCTCAGAATGTCCGCCGACCAAGTCAAACGGGCCCGGACGATCGCCCAGGAGGCGGACGCCCAGATCTCCAAGGCGGCCAGCGTCCGGCTCCCCTGGGACTCCAAGGACAGACCGAACGCGGAGGACATCCGCAAGCTGGTCGCCGGCGCGGAATTCCGGACCGCGAAGCAGAAGGCCCTGCTCGACGCCCGCGCAGCCTGGGACGCGGCCATCGCCCGCATCGAAGGGGTCCTCGCCGACGAGCAGCGGGCCACCTATCGGAAGATGCTGGGCCGGCCGTTCGACCTGGCGAAGCTCAACGTCGAGCCGGGCCAGTCCGAGACGGATGCGGACGTCCAGGCAGTGAGCCGCGGATTCGGAGGCGGCGGCCAGCGAGCCGATACCGGCTTCAACGTCTCGGTGGCCCACCCCGCTTTCACGGGCTGGCACCCGAGGGTCGCGATCGACGAGGCGCACAACAACTTCCACACCGCCGAGGGCCGGTACAAGCCGTTCGCCGACCTGGTGAGCAACGACGGGTGCGTCGTCTCGCGCAGCACCGGGCCGCTCGACGCCCAAGCGCTCGGCCGCTGCGACGTCCTGGTCATCGCCAACGCGTCGGTGCCCGACGCGGGAGGGGACGCGACGAACCCGAGCTCGGCGTTCACGGACGAGGAATGCTGGGCCGTGCAGCGGTGGGTCTGGGACGGCGGGTCACTGCTCCTGATCACCGACCACGAGCCGTTCGGCTCGGCGTCCGTGGCGCTCGCGCGGCGTTTCGGCGTCGTGATGAACAACTCCGGCACGACCGACCCGGCCAATGACGACCAGAAGACGGGCGGGCTGAACTTCAGCCGGGAACGCGGGCTGATCCTCGACCATCCCATCACGATCGGGCGGGACCCGTCCGAGCGGATCAACCGCGTCATGACCTTCTACGGCCAGGCCGTCTACGGGCCCGTGGGGAGCACGCCGTTTCTGAGATTCTCGGATACGGCGAACTATGAAGCCCCCGGCGGCGAGCAATCGGCGGCGGGCTGGGCCCAGGGCGTGGCGCTGAGCTATGGCGCGGGCCGGGTCGTGGTCATGGGCGAGGCCGCCGAGCTGTCGGCTCAGCTCGCGGGGCTCGACCCGATGGGGATGAACGTCCCCGGGATCGACAACCGCCAGATGGCCCTGAACATTGTCCGATGGCTGGCGAAGGCGCTCGAGCCGCGGACGACCGAGGTGGCCGCGGCAGTGACGTACGACTATGCCCCCTGTGCCCCGCCGCAACGCGGGCTGTTCCGCCAGCTCTTCGGGGGCGCCCGGGGTCGTCGCTCGACGGCCGGCGGCGGCTGGTGAGGGCGCCCCGTCCTTCGCTCGTTCGTCAGGACGATACCGGCTCAGCATCGGACCCTCCGATTGGACGTGGAAGAATGCCGGTTCGGGCTGATCCCCGAGGCCGAGTTCGCGCGCGAACCGTTTCTGGCCAGCCTCGGGCCGGTCCGGCCCGGCCGGCAGCCGGCAGTCGAGCCATCGACCGCGACGCCCCTCGACTGGTACTGGCTGGTGTTCGTCGGCGGCGGGATCAGCCTGGCCGGTGGGTCCGGCCTGGCCCTGGGAAGCCGCTGCCGCGACCGACGGGCCCTGCGGGCGGGTTGAAAGGGATGTTGTCGCCTCGGTCGACCGGGCCGGCCCGCATTGCCGAATGCCGCCAGACATGTCCCCCCTGACGACCTACCCCCACAGCCGAGCCCCGTCATCGTATCCTGCGCGCAAGATCCAGATTTTGTGGATTTTTTTATCTGCTTTCGTGGCAAGTAGTTCTGGAGTCCAGTCGCCCGAATCCGGGATGGATGCGTTAATGAAATTGCAAACTGGCGGCATTCTATAGAGTAGAGGTCGCGGAAAGCTCGCAATCGCGTTCTGAAGGGGTCAGGGGCCGGTGCAAAGCCGTTTGTCAGGAACTCGATGGGGCGAGACGGGTCGTCGCCGGCCGCGGGCCACGTTGTCCGCGGCCTTGCCGTCCGCGACGGGTCTGATCCGACCCGCACGCAGGAGCGACCGCTACTCCTTTCCGCTCAAGGCGATCGGTGAGGGAAACCCGTCGAAAACCGGTAATCGAGTGCAAACCAGTGCAACGACCCCCGGAACGATTTCCCCTCAAAGTGGCGTCTCCCAACCCTTTATGCTCGCACGACACGACACGCAACCTGGACGGCACCCGCGGTATTCGCGCGGCAATCGTCCAGGTTCCTCGTTCTCCGATCGCTTCGCCAGTCCATTCAGGGTCTGATCCGATCGAGCTCTCCCCGGGCTCCCGCGACAAGCTTTACGATTTCATCTCTTCCGCATCGCTTCTTGAGAACGCATCGTTTCCTGGGCTCAAAACCGTGGCGATCTCTCCCGGGCGGCGGTAGTATTCAGCGAGTGTTGAACATCGGGAATCCCGCAGCCGTTTCGATCGGGAAGGAAGGTCCAGCGATGCGCGTGCCTTTGTGCGGCAAGGTCGGAGCCGTGATCTGGATCAGCGGCCTGGCCGTGGTCCTGGGGGCGTCGGCCCGGGATGAGCCCAAGGTCCAGCCGCGCGAGCCGCTGGCACTCCATGCCCGGTCGCGGGTGCCTGCCGAGGGCGGATACGTCGTCAAGGACGAAGTCCTCAAATGGGAGCCGTCCAGAACGGCGATCATCATCTGCGACATGTGGGACAAGCACTGGTGCCAGGGCGCGACCCGTCGGGTCGGCGAGCTGGCACCCGCGATGAACCGCACCATCGCCGCCGCGCGGGACAAGGGCGTGTTGATCATCCACTCGCCCAGCAGTTGCATGAATGCCTACAAGGACCACCCCGCGCGGAAGCGGGCCCAAGCGGCCCCAAAGGCCGCGAACCTACCCAAGGATATCGCCGGCTGGTGCAACAAGATCCCCGCCGAGGAAATGGGCGTCTACCCGATCGACCAGACCGACGGCGGCTGCGATGACGGGCCGCAATGCCCCCAGGGCAGCCCATGGCGGTCTCAGATCGCCGCCATCGAGATCCGCGACGAGGACGCCATCAGCGACTCGGGCGTCGAGATCTGGAACCTGCTCGAATCCCGGGGCATCAATAATATCATGCTCATGGGCGTGCATACGAACATGTGCGTCCTGGGCCGGCCGTTCGGACTCCGCCAGCTCGTCCTGCACAAGAAGAATGCCCTGCTAGTCCGCGACCTGACCGACACCATGTACAACTCCCGCAAGTGGCCCTACGTCAGCCACTTCGACGGGACGAACCGGATCGTCGAGCATATCGAGAAGTTCGTCGCCCCGACGATCCTCTCGACCGACCTCACCGGCCAGCCCGCATTCCGCTTCAAGGCCGACGCCCGCCCTCGCGCGGTGTTCCTGATCGGCGAGGACGAGTACCAGACCGAGAAGACGCTGCCGGCCTTCGCAGTCAAGGAACTGGAGCCGATGGGCATCCGATGCACGATGGCGATCGCCGACCCCAAGGTGCCCCACAATTTTCCGGGCGTCGAAGCGCTCGACGACGCCGACCTGCTCGTGCTGAGCGTCCGCCGACGCGCACCGAAGGCCGAGGAGATGGCGATCATCCGCCGTTATATCAAGGCCGGCAAGCCGGTCGTCGGGATCCGCACGGCCTGCCATGCGTTCGATACCCGGGGGAAAGCCCCCGCGGGACACGCCGAATGGACGACGTTCGACCCCGATGTACTCGGCGGCCATTACACCGGTCATCATGGAAACGACCTCAAGCCGGAGGTCGACCGTGCGGAGAGCGACAAGCCCAACCCGATCCTCTCGGGCGTTGAGACACCGTTCACCGGTCAGGGCTCTTTATATAAGGTGAACCCGCTGGCCTCCTCGGCGATTCCTCTGTTGGTGGGGCGGATTCCGGGCCATCCGGCCGAGCCGGTCGCGTGGATCAACCGCAAGGGCAACGCGCGGATCTTCTACACGTCGCTAGGCCACCCGGGCGACTTCGCGACACCTGCGTTCCGGACCTTGCTCCGCAACGCGGTCCTCTGGGCGCTCGATCGGCCGATCACCCAGGCGAAGGCCGAAGCACGGCCCGCCGGTGCCGCTGCTGCGGAGTCCCGCGTCCCTTTTGAACGCGGCCAGGGCGCGCTCGCACCCGGCGCGGCCCTGGCCAGCTTCAAGGTCCCCGACGACCTCCGGCTCGATCTCGTCCTGGCCGAGCCGATCGTCCGGCAGCCGGTCTCGATCGACTTCGACGAACGCGGCCGGCTCTGGGTGGTGCAGTACCTGCAATATCCGTTTCCCGCCGGGCTGAGGATGGTCAGCCACGACGGCGTCTGGCGCGCCGTGTATGATAAGGTCCCCCCTGCCCCGCCCCACCATTTCCGCGGCAAGGACAAGATCACGATCCACGAAGATACCGATGGAGACGGCGTCTTCGACCGACACAAGACGTTCGTGGACGGCCTCAACATCGCGACCGCCGTCGCGCAGGGACGCGGGGGCGTCTGGGTTCTCAATCCGCCGTATCTGCTCTTCTATCCCGACCGCGACCGCGACGACGTACCCGACGGCGACCCCGTCGTCCATCTCCGGGGCTTCGGGATGGAGGACACGCACTCGGTCGTTAACAGCCTGAGATGGGGACCCGACGGCTGGCTGTACGCCGCGCAGGGCTCGACGGTCACCGGCCACGTCACCCGGCCCGGCCTGGATGACGGCAAGGAGCCCGTCCATTCGATGGGCCAGCTCATCTGGCGATACCACCCCGAGACCCGGCGTTACGAAGTCTTCGCCGAGGGGGGCGGGAACGCCTTCGGCGTCGAGATCGATTCAAAGGGGCGCATCTACTCGGGACACAACGGCGGCGACACCCGAGGCTTCCACTACGTCCAGGGCGCGTACTATCAGAAGGGCTTCAGCAAGCACGGGCCGCTCTCGAACCCCTACGCCTTCGGCTACTTCCCGGCAATGAAGCACAACCGCGTCCCCCGCTTCACCCACACGTTCGTCTTCTACGAAGCCGACGCGTTCCCCGAACGCTACCGAGGGCTCCTGTTCGGCGTCGCGCCGCTGCTCAATCACGTCGTGATGAGCGAGGTCCGGTCCGATGGCTCCTCCTTCCAGACCCGGGACGTCGGGCTGGCCGTGTCGTCGACAGACCCCTGGTTCCGGCCCGTGGACATCAAGCTGGGACCCGACGGCGCGCTCTACATCGCCGACTGGTACGATAAGCAAGTGAATCACTACCGCAATCACCAGGGACAGATCGACCCGGGCAACGGCCGGATCTATCGACTCAGGGCCAGGGACGCCGATGCCGCCCGGAAGCCCGTCGACCTGGCCGCCCTGACCACTCCCGACCTGGTCAAGCTCCTGGCCGCGCCCAACAAGTGGACGCGCCAGACCGCCCTCCGATTGATCGGCGACCGCAAGGATGCGACGCTCGCGCCCGAACTCCGCAGGCTCGTCGAATCGGAGCAGGGTCAGCTCTCCCTGGAATCGCTGTGGGCCTTGAACCTGGTCGGCGGGCTGGACGGGACGACCGCATTGAAGACGCTCGAGCACCCCGACCCCTACGTGCGGCTCTGGACGGCGCGCCTCGTCTGCGACGGCCCGAATGTGAGCTCGGCCTTCGCCGCCGCGATGGCGCGCCGGGCCGCGATCGAGCCGGCCGTCGAGGTCCGCAGCCAGCTCGCCAGCTCGGCCAAACGGCTCCCCGCCCGCGACGCCCTTCCGATCGTCCGGGCCCTGCTGGCGCGGAGCGAGGATGCCGTCGACATCCACATGCCGCTCCTGCTCTGGTGGGCCATCGAGTCGAAGGTCGGGACGGATCCCGAAACGGTGCTGGCGATGTTCGAGGACCGTGCCGTCTGGGGCCTGCCCATCGCCAGGATGACCGTCCTGGAACGCCTGATGCGGCGGTTCGCCGCGTCCGGCACGCGCCCGGACCTGAACCGATGCGCCCGGCTGCTCGCGATGGCAACCGGCCCCGAGGAAGTCAAGCGCCTGATGACCGGCTTTGAGGCGGCTTACGCCGGGCGATCGCTGGCCGGGCTACCGGCGGAGCTCGCCGAGGCCCTGGCCAGGAACAGCGGGCAATCCCTCACCATCGGCCTGCGGCAGGGGAAGCCCGAGGCGATGGCCGAGGCCCTGCACTTGCTCGCCGACGATCGTGCCGATCGATCCAAGAAAATCCAGCTCCTCCAGGTCCTCGGCGAAGTGCGGCGGCCGGCATGCATCCCGGTCGTGATCCGGCTCGCCTGCGATTCGCCCGACAACGCCCTGCGGAGCGCCGCGCTCGCCGCCCTCGCCGGCTACAACGACCCGGCCATTCCAAACGAGGTACTGAAGGCGTATCCCAACATGTCCGACGACGTCCTCGCCGCCGCCCAGGGCTTGCTCGCCTCCCGACGCGCCTGGGCCGGCAAGTTCCTCGAGGTGATCGAGGCTCGGACCATCGACCCGCAGACGGTCCCGCGCGAGGTCGCGGAAAAGCTCCTGATGCTGGGCGACGCGCGCATCGCCGACCGGGTCGCCAGGCTGTTCGGTCCGATCCATCCCTCGACCTCGATCGAACTGCGAGCCGAGGCTGACCGGCTTGCCGGCGTGGTCGGCGCCGGGTCGGGCGTACCCAAGCCGGGCAAGGCGATCTTCGACCGGCATTGTGTGCGTTGCCATACCCTGTTCGGCAAGGGGGGCAAGGTCGCTCCCGACCTCACCACCTATCGCCGCGACGACCTGGACAGCATGCTGCTGAACATCGTCAACCCCAGCGCCGAGATCCGAGAGGGCTATTCGACGTCGATCATCGCCACGATCGAGGGCCGCGTGCTCTCGGGCATCGTGGTCGAGCAAGATAAGAACGTGGTGGTCTTGCGCGGCGACGACGGGAAAGAGACCGCGATCGCCCGCCAGGAGATCGAGGCCATGAAGACCAGTCCCAGATCGATCATGCCCGAGGGCCTTCTCAAGGGCCTTGGCGACCAGGAGGTCCGCGACCTGTTCGCCTACCTCCGCTCCACGCAGCCGCTGATCGACTGATCGATCAATCGAGAGATGCAGGCCGCCTCAATGCGTACCAAACACCCCCTGCACCATCGCGACCACGGCCGCGACCCGCTGCGCGTCGACGCGGTTCCACGAGGTCTCCGAGCCGTCGGCGGCACGCGGGGGCTCCGGGCCCGCGGCCGGTCGTACCACAGCCGAGCCGAGATGGACTTCAACGACCCGGCTGCGCCGGATGACCGGCTCGAGGCTTTCGAGATCGAGTCGGCCGCCGGCCATGACGGCGATTCGATCGCCGCCGCGGTCGACCAGGGTCTTCAACGCCTCGACTCCTTCGAGGGCCGTCGGCCGGCCGCCCGAAGTCAGCACGCGGTCGGCGCCGATGGCCACCAAGGCGTCAAGGACTTCAAGCGGATCACCGGCCTGGTCGATCGCCCTGTGGAAGGTCACGCTCAAGGGCCGGGCCATGGCGACCAGCGACGAGACCTGGTCGTGCTCCAGTCGGCCTTCGCGCGTCAGGACGCCCAGCACGACGCCGGCGGCCCCGAGCGCCTTGGCGGCCTCGATATCGTGCCGCATCACGGCCAGCTCGCGTTCCGAATAGACGAAGTCTCCGGCCCGGGGCCGGATCAAGACGTGGACCGGGATGCTCAGCCATCGGCAGGCCTCGGCGATTGTGCCGGCGCTCGGAGTGGTCCCGCCGACGGAGAGGTTGTCGCACAGCTCGACCCGATCGGCCCCACCGACCTCGGCCGCGATGGCCGATTCGACGTCGCCCACGCAGATCTCGATCGTGATTCGACGACTCAACGTCCTGCCTCCTACGGCACACCCGCGATCATCAGGCCCCGCACCCGCGAGTGTATGCGTCCCGAGAGGCGCCACGCAAGGATTTCATTCCGGGTCCCGGCCGAAACAGACGAGCGTGATGTCGTCGAACTGCGACCGACCCGAGGCGTAGTCGCGCACAGCCGCGAGCAGCGCCTCGCCGACGGCGTCGGCGCCTCGAGGAGCCTCGGCCAGCGCCCGATCGAAACGATCGTCCCCGAACCGTTCGCCTTTCTGATCCATCGCGTCGGTCAGGCCGTCGGAATAGAGGACCACGACGTCCCCCGGCCCGAGGGCGACGTTCATCGACGAATAGGTCTCCTCCGATCGGGCGCCCAGCGGCATCCGCGACGCCTCGTCACCGACCTCCTCGATGGTGCCGTCGGCGCGTCGGATCAAGGGGAGCAGGTGGCCGGCATTGGAGATGGTCAATCGGTGGGATCGGGGATCGAGCTCCGCGATGACGAGGGTGACGAACCGGCATTCGATCCCGCTGTCGTAGACGCTCCGGTTGACCCTCGTCAGCACCTCATGAGGAGCGACACCCTCGCGGACCAGGTGTCGGACCTCGGGGCAGATCCCGGCCATCATCAGTGCGGCGGGCATCCCCTTGCCGGCCACGTCGCCGACCGTGACCGCCCAGCGCCGATCCCCCGGCTCGACGGCCCCCGGCGTTTCGACCGGGATATAGTCGTAGAGGTCCCCGCCGACCTCCTCCGCCGGCCGGTAGCATTGCCAGAACTTGTAACCCGGGATGTCGGGCTGGCGCCTCGGCAGCAAGAGTCGCTGGATCTCTCCGGCCGCCGCCCAGGACGCTTGCTCGATCAGCAACCGGTGGTTCTCCACGGCCACGCCGACCGGCACGGCCAGCGCCGCGAGCAGGTCGAGATCCGCGGGCGCGAACCGGTTCTTGACCGCGCGGCTGTCGATCTGGATCATCCCGACCGGTCCACCATCGTTCCCCCGCAACGGCACGGCCATGGCCGTGCGAAGCGACAGGGCCACGCTCGGCAGATTCCGGTACTCCTCATCACTGGAAGCGTCCGCGATCAGGACCGCACGGCCATCCCCCAGGACCTGCCGGGCGATGGTCCGGCTCAGGGTCGGGACGCTCTCGTCGCCGTTGCGGTGGCGGACCGCCCGCAGCGGGAACGTCCCGTCGGGCTCGGTCGTCAGGATGAATCCGCGCTCCGCCCGGGGAAAGACGGCCATCAGCCCGTCCAGCACCCGCCCGAGCACCTCGTTCAGGTCGGCCCCCCCGCCACCGAGCGCCCGATTGACGTCGAGGATCGCTTCGAAGGCCTGGGCCGGATGGGCCACCCGCTTCGCCAGCCGTTGCGAGCTCAGGTCGTCGAGCGAGCCGATGACGGTCGAGCGCTCGTCGTCACTCTTACCGATGCGCACCGCGGGGTCGCGGAAGATCAGCTCGATGTCCACGATCTTGATCCGACTGCCGTCAATCAGGCGGACCGGGTGGAACGGTTCCAACCTGACCTCATCGAGATAGGTCTTGTTCTGGCTGTTGAGATCGACGAGGTAGCACGAGCCATCGGGTCTCCGTTCGATTCGGGCATGATTCCTCGACACCTTCGTCTCGTTGAATTTCACCTCCGAGCCGGGCGTCCGGCCGATATGCAGATCGGGCCCGTTGATCTCGAAGACGCGCGCGATCCGGCCCCCACGGATCAGTTCGAGAACCGGGACGAGGGGCTGAACATCGCTCATGAATGGGCCTCGAGGACAAATGAATCATCCGCTCCGACCATCGTGGCCCGCGTCGCCACCGCACATGAGCCGACCGATCGTGCGTCGAGGAACAGCGACTCTTCGACAGCTCGACTCCTCCCAGAAGTCCCGATCGCGACGAAGATTGGCCGAACTCATCGACTTGCCGTGGGCGTCGCAGGACTGCGAGTGGGACACGAACGACTTCGAATCTTGATGGGCCCGGATCGCACGGACATGGGCTTGCCGAGATCGATCATAGCCTGGTCGCTCTGCGAGTCATCCATGGAATGACGATTCCCCGTTCGTAACGAACCGAGTCCCATGGGTGATATCATTCCTTGATCGGGATGACGGACTAACGTCGATGCGGCATCAGTGTCCGGAGAGGGAGCCTATTTATTGATACAAGCGAGATCCCATTATCTTACGCGAATTTTCGTCGCCACGTTCAATTGAACGGGAACGAATCATCGTAATTCTGGCAAATCGTCACCGCCCGCCCGGCCGAGAAGAGTAATCGGGCCCGAATGATCGGTTCCGGTCGCGCCGAACGCCGTGAATGACGGCAGGACAATCGAGATCATTGCGCCGGGCAAGGTGGGAGACACCGACCCCGCCCGGCTGGTTCAAGACCGTGGACGCGTGGGGTATTGTCTGATTCTGTGGATGCAATCCTGGGGCCGTTCGTGCGTGCCGACGGTCATCGGCGAGGTCCCGCTTCTTCGACGACCCGCGTGACGGAGGGGTCCCACACCTTGATGGTGGTGTCGCCACTGGCGGTAAAGAGGGACCGGCCGTCGGCCGAGAAGGCGACCCAGTCGATCGCGTCGTGATGACCGCGGAGGGTGACTCGCAGTCTTCCGGAGGGGATCTCCCAGAGGCGGAGGACTTCGTCGGCCCCGCCCGTGGCGAGGGTCTTACCGTCGGGGGAGAAGGCGAGGTAGAGAGCGGGCCCGGATAGCGATTTCAGCGTGGCGAGGGGCGACCTCGCGGCGACGTCCCAGAGCAGGACGGTCGCGGCCTCGGTGGCCGCGGCCAGGGTCCTGCCGTCCGGGGCGAATGCCAGGCGCGTGACCCGGCCGTCGGGCACGGGCAATACCGCCAGGCGTCGCCCGGTGGCGATGTCCCAGAGCCGGACATCGCCAGCGACTGACTTCGTCCCGGCCCGTTTTGCGACCCTGCCTCCACCGGTGGCGATCGTCTTACCGTCGGGGGACAGGACAACCATGTTCATCCCGCCGGGATGCTGGAAACCGGCCCTCGCCTTGCCGGTCTCCACGTCCCAGAACGTGACCAGGCCCGCCGCGTTGGCCCCCATCAAGGTCTTCCCATCGGACGAGAACTGGACGAGGTCCACGCCCCCCTGTCGGCCCGAGGGAACGACCGTCATCTGGAACGTGCGGGTATCCCAGAGCTTGACGACCCCACCGCGACTGGTGGTCGCCAGGGCCTTGCCGTCGGGGCTGAATTCGAGCGCGACGACCTCGCCATTGTGCCCGGAGAGCGCCGCTCGCTCGCGGCCGTCCACGAGGCTCCAGACCTTCGCCTCGATGGTCGTCGGGGCTGCGGGCTTGGCCTGCGGGGCGGGCTTCTCCTGCGGGGCGGGCTTGGGCGCCGGGGCGGGTTGGGGGCGGGTGACGATTCCGGGGCCCTCCGCCTTGGGAGCAGGGCCGCCACCTTTGGGAGCAGGCAGGGCTGGTCGACCGGGCGCCGCCGGCTCGGGCGTCGCGGCGGGGGGCTTGGGGATGCGGATGCCGGCGGCCAGCCAATGGCCGTCCGTTGAGATCCCCATGCAGCGGACGAGAGCGTCCTCGCCGCCCAGCGTGAATCGCACCCGGCCGAGGCCGATGTCCCACACCTTGATCGTTCCGTCAGCGCCGCGCGTGGCCAGCGCCTTGCCATTGTCGAAGACCGCCAGGCTCCGCACCATGTCGGCATGCCCCCGGAATGTGGCTCGTTCCTGCCCCGGGGACGAGTCCGATGCGGGGACCAGGGCCCGGCTTCTGGGCGTCACGTCCCAGGCGTCGATCCCGCGATCGCCGCCCGTGTAGAGCGTCTTGCCGTCGGGGTCGAACGCGAGGCAATCGACGCCTTCCCCCGCCGCGGTGCCGGGCACGGTGAGTGTCGCGGCGAGTCGGCCCAGTGCCGTGTCCCAGATCGACACGGTCGGATCGCCGGAGCAGGACGAGGCCAACCTCTTGCCGTCGGGCGAGAAGGCCAGGGCCGTGATCGGTACGATCGGCCCGCGGAGCGTCGCGCGCTCGGTCCACGTCGCCACGTCCCAGAGCCGCACCGCGCGATCCGCCCCGCTACTGGCCAGGGTCTTGCCGTCGGGGGAGAAGGCGACGGCCACGGCCGCCCGGGTGTGGCCTTTCAAGGTGGCGAAGGGTACGCCGACCGCCACGTCCCAGACGGTCACCACGCCATCGGCGCCCGCCGTGGCGATCGACGAACCGTCGGGGGAGACGGCGATCGATCGGGCGACGCCCCTCGACGCCTTGAAGGTCCGGGGCGGTCGCTTCGCGTCCATTGCAAACAAGGTCATCGGCCCGCCGGCCGTCGCCAGCGAGCGACCGTCGGGGGTGAAGGCGAGGACCCGTGCGTCGGCCCGTTCGCCCGCCAGATGGTCCAGTTCGTGGCGGGTCGCGGTATCCCAGAGCCGGATCGCATTCGAACCCGAGCCCACCGGGAGCGTGGCCAGCACCTTGCCGTCGGGCGAGAGGGCAAGCTGGACATCCTGGGTCTCGAGTTCGATGGGATCGCCCCGCTCCCGTCCCTGCTTCGGGTCCCAGAGCTGAACGACGCCATCGGTAGTGGCCGACGCGAGCACCTTGCCATCGCGCGAGATCACCAGGGATCGGACTTTCGACTCGACGCCCGCGAACGGCCGGGGCCCGAGCTGGTTGTCCACATCCCAGAGCTTGAGTTGGCCGTCGCCGCCGCCGATGGCCAGCGTCCGACCGTCGCCGGCAACGGCCATGGCTGTGATCGGCGCCAGGGGTGCCTCGGTGTGCAGGGCCTGGGCGTGACCGTCGGCCGCATCCCAGCGGCGGAGCGAGCCGTCGACGCCGCCGGTGAACAGCGACCGCCCGTCGGGCAGAAATGCCAGTGGTCCGACCGAGCCCGATCGGGACCGGAGCGTGGCCCGACCGGATGACCTGGCGAGGTCCCATAGCCGCGTCGTGCCATCCCGGCTCGTCGAGGCGAGCGTCTTGCCGTCGGATGCGAACGCCACGGCGTCGATCACGTCACGATGTCCGTCGAGGGAGTGGCGGAGCGAGCCCCTGGCCAGGTCCCACACCTTCACGGTCCAATCGTGCGAGCCCGAGGCGAGCGACCGGCCATCGGCCGAAAATGCCACACAGGTGACGCCGCTCGTGTGTCGGGCCAGGGTCATTCGCGGTGTGTGCTTGACGAGGTCCCAGATGATGACCGTGGCGTCGCGGCTGCCTGACGCGAGGCTCTGACCGTCCGGCGCGAAGGAAAGGCCGGAGATCGTACCGTCGTGCCCCTTGAGCACGGCCCGCTCGCGGCCCTTGGCCAGGTCCCAGAGCGTGACGAGCCGGCCGTCCCCGCCGAAGGCCACCGTGAGACCGTCGGGGCTGATGGCCAGGGCGCGGACCGCTCCGGAAGGGTCGCGAAGCCGACGGACCATCTCGTGCGTCGCGACGTCCCAGAACGTCACGATGGGACTGCCGCTCGCGGTCGCCACCGTCTTGCCGTCGGGCGCGAACGCCATTGCCACGACGGGGTCGAGGTGCATCATGATCCGGTCTTGCACCGGTCCGGGGGCCCGTGGCCCCATCCACGCGGCTCGCACCGTCCGGGACGACAGATCCCAGAGCCGGATCGAGCGATCGGCGCCGCTGGTGGCCAGCGTTTTCCCATCCGGCGCGTACGCCAGGGCCCGGACGATCCCCAGGTGGCCCTTGAGCGGGCCGCCGATGATCCGTCGATTCCGGGCGTCCACGATCACCACGGAACCGGGCCTGGACACGGGCGCCTGCGCGTCGGAGACGGCGGCGGCCAGGGTCTTGCCGTCGGGCGAGAAGGCGATCGCGAGCACCTCGTTTCCGACATGCAGGGTCGGCGGAGTCGGTTGCGGCTGTGCAGGTCGAGGAAGCTGCGGCTGCTGGACGATCAGCGGTGGCTTCAGTTCGAGCTCGCCGATGGCCCAGAAATGCAGCATCTTGTCCTCGCCGCCCGAGACGACCGTCTTGCCATCGGGGGAGAAGGTCACGCAGGTGACCGGCTCTTTCTGCTGGCCGAGGACCGTCGAGGGCCCCGCGACGACGATGTCCCAGAGCCTCACCGTGGCGTCGCGGCTCGCGGAGGCGAGGGTCTTGCCGTCCGGGGAGAAGGCCAGACCTTCCACGCCGAATTCGTGGCCCTCGAGCGTGCTCACGGCTCGCCTCGCGGCGACATCCCAGAGCCGGATCGTGGTGTCCGTGCTGCCGGAGGCGAGGGTCTTGCCGTCGGGCGCGAACGCCAGGGCGGTCACGGCACCCGAGTGGCCCGTGAGCGTGCCCAGCCGCTCGCCCTCGGCCGCATTCCAGAGTCGAACCGTCCGATCCTCGCTCCCGGTCGCGATCGTCTTCCCGTCGGGGGAGATGGCGGCACGGAGCACTTTCCCCTCGTGTCCGGTCAAGTCGGATCGCACCGTCCTGGTCGAGACATCCCAGATCTTCGCTAGCCCATCGGAGCCCGTCGTGATCAGGGTCTTTCCATCGGGCGTGAAGCCGAGGGCGAGGACATCTCCCGCGTGTCCCCTGGGATTGACCGGATCGAGAGGCAGCTCGTCGGCCCTGAGCAGTCCGGCGAGGATCGGAAGAATCAGCACCGCGAACATCAGTCGCCGGGGCCTCTTCGAGGCGCGACGCATTCGTCTTGACGGGCTGTCAAGTCGCATCCTTCCAGCCTCCCACGGTCAATCGATTCGCAGGATCTCGTGGTGTTGATGAGCTGACGTGAGACATGGAAACCAGACGTGAGCCGTCATGCGAGGATCGGGACGTGCCTCGCAAGGCAACCCGATGCTCGCATGGCGCTCGAATTCGACTTCATGACCACTCAGTCGCCGTTGCGGGCGAGCCGGACGGCGGACGGGGCGACCAGCGATTTGAGGAATGCTTCAACCTGCTGCCGGTCGCGAGGCGAGAGGCCGAAGAACCGTTGCGCCGCGGGCGAGCCCTGGCCCCCATGCATCGCGACGGCCTCTTCCAGGGTCTGGGCGCGTCCGTCGTGGAGGTAGGGACCCGAGTCGCGGAAGCCCCACAACGGCGGGGTCTTCCATTCCCGGCGGGTGGCGCCACGGGGCTGGGGCGACTTCGCCGGAGCGGCCGTGGCATTCTCAGCCAGGTTGGGGACGATCCGGGGGACCAGCGGCTCATCGTCGTCGGACGTGTCTTCGCCGTACGAACCTTCGTCGCCCATCTCCTGACCCATATCGTGGAGGAGCAGGTCGCTATAGATCCCCTGGACGTTACCCACCTTGGGCGTGTGGCAATTCGCACAGCCGATGGATGCGAAGGCGGCGCGGCCGGAATCGAGATGCTTGGCCTCCGCGTCTGCCGACGGCCGGCGCTCGGACGGCTGGGGCAGGCTGCGCACGTAGGAGACCAGGGCCGAGCACTCCTCGGACGTCAGATCGAGTCCTTCCGTGCGATACTTCGGGGCTTGAGGAATCATGGCCTGATGATGGCCGGGGACCTCGAGGCCAACCTCGACCGCGCAGGCATTCAGGACGAAGTCTTCAACGTTGGCGGTCTGGCCTTTCCAGCCCAGCCGACCGATCCGTCCGTCCTTGAGCCGGCTGACCCGTCCGCGCGTCTCGGGCGACTCCTTGGCCTCGCGTTGCTCCATGGCCAGGATCGCCTCCTCCGGGATCGAGTCGATCAGCCCGAGGCCGAAGAGCGGCGTCGGGTTGCGCTGCGACCGGCTGACGACGAACGGGCCGACCGCCTGGGCCGGTTGCCGATTCGCCGCCATGCTGGCGAACACCGCGGACCGGACCTGATTGAGCCGCTCCATCGCGCGGTCCGTGGCCGGGTCGCTCGCGCGTCGCCCCTGAGCTGGGTTCAGATTGAACGTTACCGAGGTTTCCAGTATGGCGCCCTGCGAGGGGAAGGGGCTAACTCCTGCGCCGCCCATGACACCCGGATTCGTTCCCGGCTTGAGGGCCTGGCTCCGCCACACATCGTAGTTCGGGTCGATGCCGAACTTGTGCAGGACGACCGTCCGGCTGGACCGGAAACCCGCGTGGACATCGGCCAGCGCATCGAGCAAGGCCGACGGGATCGACGAGGGATTCTGGGCTTGATTGTGGAGAGGGACTCCGCTGTTACGCGATGCGTTGAGGATATCGATGTTCTTGCTGACCGGCCCCGCGCCGCCGCTTCCCCCCGAGTTGTGGCAGGCCACGCAGGATGAATCGTTGTAGACTGGCCCCAGCCCGTCGCCGCCGTGGCTGCGCGGATCGTTTGGCAACCACTCCCGGTTGAAGATCTCGTAGCCGACCGCCACCGCGTCCGCTTTCTCCGACTTGGAATCGGCTCGGGCGAGGCCGCCGCCGATCATATGGACCGCCGCGACCAAGAAGGTCGCGCGGGCCAAGAGACTGCCGAGCCCTGTCGCCGAACGCGTTACACGCATCGCGAGTCCCTCCGTCGAATGTCGATCAGTTCGTCGGCCATCGTCAGACACGTCCCCTTATCCTACATCTGTCCGCACCAATTCTCAACGAGTCTTATCGGAATTTCTGCCCGGCATGGATTTCGAGAATCATCGTTGTCTTCGAGCAAAATGCCGAGTCAGTCGTGCGACCCTGCCGTGAAAGAGCCCCGAGGGCATTGCCCTGAGCGGCCGATTGTGGTTAAACGTCAGTTTAACAATCGGAACGACACCCTCCTTCTTGCGCCGATGGCAAGCCATGGATTCTCCTCATTGGTCGCCTGATCTGCCTTCTCATCCCCGGTTTAGCCGCCGTGTCGCACTCCAGGCTGGGGCGATCGGGCTGCTGGGGCTGGGGATGGAACACCTTAAGCCGCTCCGCGCAGTCGGGGCTGAGATATCCATCCCGAGGGCCAGGTCGGTCGTCTATCTCTTTCTGTCAGGGGGCCTGTCGCAACTGGAGAGCTTCGACCTCAAGCCGGATGCGCCGGAGGGCATCCGCGGGGAGTTCCGCCCGATCGCGACCCGGACGCCGGGCATCGACATTTGCGAACATCTCCCTCGCCTGGCGGAGCGGAGCCGCCTCTGGACGCTGTTGCGGTCGCTGACGCACGGATCGAACGACCATTCGGCCGGCCACCACATCATGCTGACGGGCCGGTCGGATCTGCCGCCAGGCTTCGATCCGAACCGACCGCGCCCGGCTGACTGGCCGTCGATGGCCGCGATCGCCGGTGCCCTGACCACGCCGCGCAACAACTTGCCGCCGGCGGTCGTCCTCCCCGAGAAACTGGTCCACAACACGGGTCGGGTCATCCCGGGCCAGTTCGCGGGCGAGCTCGGCCCGAGCCGCGACCCCTGGTTCATCGAGGCGTCACCGTTCGCCACGGCGGCTTATGGCGCGTATCCGTCTTACGAGTTCGACCACCAGGATCGTCCTCAACCCTCAGCGAGCCGGCGATTCCAGGCACCCAGCCTGGGCCTGCCGGCGGATTTCGCCCGCTCTCGACTGCCCAACCGTCTCTCATTGCTGCGCTCACTCGATCGTCAGCGAGCCGCACTCGACGCACACGCCGGACTCGATACGTTCGATCAGCACCGACAGTCCGCGCTCTCTTTGCTGACCGATGCCAGAGTCCGGGCGGCTTTCGATGTACTCGACGCCGATCCGAAGGTGCTCGACCGATACGGCCGACATGCCTTCGGCTGGTCGCTTCTCATGGCCCGTCGACTGGTCGAGGCCGGAGTCAACCTCGTTCAGGTCAACCTGGGCAACAACGAGACCTGGGACACGCACGGCAATATGTTCCCGCACCTGAAAGACAAGCTGTTGCCACCGATGGATCAAGCCCTCTCGGCGATGCTCGACGACCTGGACGCGAGCGGTCTGCTGGAATCGACCCTCATCGTGATGGCCGGGGAGTTCGGCCGCACGCCGAGGATCTCGACCCTGCCCCAGGCGTACAAGCTTCCCGGGCGCGACCACTGGGGCAAGGTCCAGACCGTGTTCTTCGCGGGCGGAGGCGTGGCCGGAGGCCGGGTTGTCGGCTCGTCCGACAAGATCGGCGGATACCCGCGCTCCGAGCCGCAGACGCCCGAGAACCTCGCCGCCACGATCTATCAGGCCCTTGGGCTGCCGTCGACGGTCGCCTGGCACGACGCCCAGGATCGTCCCCACTACGTCTATCGCGGCGTTCCGATACCCGGACTGTCGTGAGCGAAACCGTCGAATTGCATAGCATCGTGCCCGGAAAGGGGTTACCATGAGACCAGTTGGCGTGGGTCAATCAGACCTCGATCCACGGGGACCATCCATCCCGCCTTCCCTTCCACACGGAGACCTGCTCGTGACCGACCGACCCCTATCGACCAATCCCACGGACGAGACCTCCTCGACTGCCTCCCGCCGCGACTTCTTGAAGGGCACGACCGTTGCAGCCGCCGCGACGCTCTCGACCGGCCTGGCCGCCCCGCTGGTCCATGCCGCCGGCAGTGATACGATCAAGGTCGGACTCATCGGCTGTGGCGGCCGTGGCAGCGGCGCCGCCGAGCAGGCACTCACCGCCGATTCCAACGCCAAGCTCGTCGCTATGGCGGAAGCCTTCCAGGATCGGCTCGACGACAGCCTCTCCAGCCTCAAAGGATCGTCGCTCGGCTCGCGAGTCGACGTCCCCAAGGACCGGCAGTACACCGGCTTCGACGCCTACAAGCACGTCATCGACCAGGTCGACCTCGTCCTCCTGACGACGCCGCCCCAATTCCGGCCAATCCACCTCAGCTACGCCGTCGAGAAGGGCGTCCACGCCTTCGTCGAGAAGCCGATGGCCGTGGACGGGCCCGGCCTCCGCAAGTTCATCGAGGCCTGCAAGGTCGCCAAGCAGAAGAACCTCTCGCTGGTCAACGGCTTCTGCTGGCGCTATGACGGGCCGCGTCGCGAGACCATGCAACATGTCTTCGACGGCAAGATCGGCGACGTCGTCGCCATCGAGACGACCTACAATTCTCAGGGCGTCTGGGAGCCCCGGAAGACGCGCGAAGAGTGCGCCTCGGACATGGAGTACCAGATGCGCAACTGGTACTACTACTGCTGGCTCTCCGGCGACCACATCGTCGAGCAGGCCGTACACGGCATCGACACCATGGGCTGGGTGACCGGCGACAAGCAGCCGATCCGCTGCTGGGGAGTCGGCGGTCGACAGTCCCGGACGGACGCGAAGTACGGCAACATCTGGGACCATTTCTCGGTCGTCTACGAGTACCCGAACAACGTCCGCGGCTACCACCATTGCCGACACTGGGTCAACACGCCCAACCAGACCAAGGACTACATCCTCGGTTCCAAGGGTATGGCCGACGTCTTCGGCAACGCCATCACTGGCCCCGATAAGTGGCGGTATCGAAGCACCAAGAAGAAGGCCGACATGTACCAGGTCGAGCACAACGAGATGTTCGCTGCCCTCCGCGCCGGCAAGCCGATCAACAACGGCGAGCACGCTGCCAATAGCACGTTGCTCGCCCTCATGGGTCGCACCGCCGCCTATACGGGATTGGTCGTCACCCCGGACATGGTCCTCAACTCCAAGGAAGATCTAAGCCCGCCCAAGTATGAGTTCGGGCCGCTCATCACGCCCGGCGTGCCTGTGCCCGGTTACACCAAGTTCGCGTGAAAACCCTTTCCCCGATAGCGGCCAAAGGAGGCCCGGAGGGCCGAATGGGGGGGAGAGTGCCGAACCCCCCTGCCCCTTCTTGGGCACCTCCCTCACGAGGGGGCAGGATGAATCGTCAAAACTTCACCACTGCATTCTTCCGAAGGAGCTGCAAGACCTTGGCATCCGGATCGACGATGATCCGATCGGGCTCGAAGTCACATGGGATGATCGGGTCGCCCACCTCACCCTTGCCGAGCGTGAGCGTCGTACGCGCCTCGCGGTAGTCGGGTGAGGGCGAGCCGTCCTTGGCGAACCGATCGCCGCGCGTGGCGGCGACCTCGACGGGCATCGTGCCCGACCCGGCATTCTGGATCCGGACGGCCGCTTCCCAGACTGATCCCTTGGCGGTCTTCCGAGGCTCCGTGAGGTGGTATTCGGGGACGACCACATCGAAGAACCACTGGTGCGCGAAGGCATCGAAGGCTGACGGGTCTGGGGCGAACGGGCGCATCGCGGTCACGAAGTCCTGGAGCACCGGATGGTCGCGATTGCCGTGATAGGTCTTCAGGAACGACTGGATGCCGGCCAGGGCCCGGTCGCGACCCATGTGGTTCAAGAGCATCCAGAAGACCCAGCCCCCCTTGTCGTAGGTGACTGTGGTGTCGCCGGGCCGCTCGCCGTCGATCTTCACCATCGGCCGCTCGGAGTCGACCTGCCGAGTCCTGTTGTAGCTCGCCTCGATGCGCTTGCAGAAGTCGATCCGGGCGTTGAGCCCCTTGACCTGCTCGATCAGCAGGATGGTCGAGAAATGCGAGGTCCCCTCGGCCACGATATTGGCCCCGGGGCCCTTGCCCGGCG
Source organism: Isosphaeraceae bacterium (assembly GCA_052148775.1). Taxonomy (GTDB): domain Bacteria; phylum Planctomycetota; class Planctomycetia; order Isosphaerales; family Isosphaeraceae; genus CAVZRC01. The sequence goes on from JBKQHM010000558.1 coordinate 20,689, forward strand.
TCACGATGCTGCCCCACCACTGGTGCGCAGCCTCGTGACAGGTGATCTCGAAGGCCGCGTGGATCTCCGGCGTGCTATAGGCGAGGAAGCCGATCCCTTCGGAGAATGTGATATCCGTGGGGAAACCCTGGGCGTAGGTCGCCAGGTTGGGAAACTCGCTCAGTTTCAGTTCGCGCCAGGGATAGGGATAGAACCACTGCGAGTAATGGCGGCGGGCTGCGTCGAGTGCCTCGCGGATCTCGGCGATGTTATACCGATGGCTGGGATGATAATACACGGCGGTCTCCTCGCCGCGCTCGACGGCCCAACGGCCGGCGACCACGTTGAAGAAGCTCACGGGATGATCGCTCTCCCACACGGCGGTCCGGCGGCCGGCCGTCACCGAGTCCTCGGTCTTGATGCCGACGGAGTTGAGGGTGAAGTCGGCCGGACCGGTGATCGTGATTCGGGTCGTGAACGGCGTCTGGCTGCCGAATCCGGCCTCCGTCTGGCCCTCGAAGAAGTCGTCGGGGTACTCCCTGGAATCGAGTCGGTTGTCGTCGTCGATCCCGATCGATTCCTGGTAGCCGAGCACGGGGACGACGGTGGGGCGGAAGCTGGTCAGGACGACGGCGGAGGGGAGGATGAACTCGGACGAGGTGCCCCCCTTCTTGCTGATCCCTCGGGGATAGGTCCCCTCATGTTCGAATCCGACCCGCATCCCCTGCCCCGGCGCGAGCGCCCCTCCTGGCGGCGTGAAGACAAAGAGGTTCGCGCGGTCGTTGGGCTTGTGCGGCTGGTCGTCGAGGGTCCATGACAGCTTCTCCCAGTGGGTGCCTGCCGTCAGCAACACCTCGCGGAGCGGCTTGTCGGTCCCGTTGACTAGGTCGAACGTCCCCGCAGAGTGATAACGGCCCCGCTCGGGATGCAGGTCCAGGTGGAGCGTGACGCGACGGAGGTCGGGGACCCTGGCATCGCGGTAGGTGGCGAGGTTCTTGCGCCAGTAATCTTTTTCTTGTTTCTTGGCGGCGCCGCCTTCGTTTCCCCAGCTCACCTCGAGCGCCAGCCAGGTCAGGGCCACCAGCGGGACCACTCCCCACGGTGCCAGCCGGATCCCCGAGCGGACCAACGACCTCGGGCTCAACCGATGCAGGATCCGAGTGGCGTCCGGCTCGCGGCGTCGGTAGAAACGGATCGTCAGGGCGGCGAAGAAGACCGCCAGGCCGAGCGCCGCGACGCGGCTCAGGACCAGCGCCCGACGATCGAGCTCCATCACGCTCATGTCGCTGTCGCGAACCGCCCCCCACAACGGCCAGTTGCCGACCCAGTTGATCTGATCGGTCAAGTATCGGTATGCCGTGAAGATGAGCACGCCGAGTGCCACCGCGTACGTCGTATAACGGCTCTGCGTGAGCGCGTGGACGACCAGGACGAAGGCGATCCACAGCAGGATCGTCGGCACGAGCAGCAGGCCCCAGTACACAACCAGCGGGCGGAGGTTGATGGGGACCTCATCCTGGATGAGCATCGCGATGATCCCGCCCAGTGTGACGGCCCCGACGATCGCCAGTGCGACCACGCCGAGCGCGAACAACTTGCCGAGCAGGAGCGAGCCCGTCCGGATCGGGGTGGCGAGTGCGATGGCCGCCAGCCGGGTCGATCGCTCCCGCTCGAGCGATTCGACCGCGTAGAACAAGAGGAGCAAGCAGAGGCAGGTGACCAGCGATCTCAGGGCGCCGACGGCGAACGCCGCGGGCGTGACGAGCAAATAGGTATCGAAGGGACCGATCTGGATGAGCGCGGGCACCAGGGTCTGGAGCAACAGCAGGGGGATGAACAGATACAGCCCGGGGCTGGAGCGCAGCTCGGCCACCTCGCTCCGGCCCACATGCCAGGCACCGCGGAGGAGGCCGGGTCGGCTCATGGTCATCCCCAGCGAGGCCAGTGGGCCCGGGATGGCGACCCCGGCCCGGGACGCCTCTCGAACGGGAGCGGTCCCACGGGATTCCAGTTCGCTCCGGACGCGTTCCGCGGCCCGCCTGGCCGCGCGTGAGGTCGAACCGCGCAGGGTCGCGGCGAAGTGGCGGCCGGCGAGCGCCACGGCGCCCAGGCCCATCAGGACCATCGCCACTCGGCTGGCCAGGAATCCCGCGTCCGGAGGGATCGTCGCGGTGTTGTAGAAGGCGACGCCGCGATCGACCTTGAGCCACGTCTCATTCAGCCATCGCCACCCGGACGGATCGAGCAACATGAGCGCTCGATCGATCCGAGGATCGAGCCAGCTCGGAGACCACTCCCAGAGGAAGAACCCGACGAAGATCAGGAGTGCGACCGGCAGGAGGAACACGAGCACCGGACGCCTCGTCCACTCGCCCAGCAGGAAGGAGACCCCCGCGTAAAAGATGATCGTCGGCAGCGAGAATATCAGCATCGGCTTGAGATAGTTCAGGAAGTGGAACGAACCGCGAATCTCCTGGGCGCGAGCATTGGGGATCATATGCTGGAAGAACACGATGGCGGCCAGGTGGAGGACCAGGATCACGAGGCAGCCGGCCAGGACGGCCGCGAACTTGGCCCAGATGTATTCCCGGGGGCGAAGCGGCGTGGCATGGATCAACTCGCCCAGTCGCCATTCGTCGTCCTGGACAATCGCCATCCCGGCCACGACCGTGAGGAAAAATGCGTAGAAGAGCATTGTCACGATGGCGAGCTGTTGGGCGACCGAAAACTCGGAAGTGATGTGGGCCTTGGTCCCCCCGACCGTCGCTTCCCCCGACTGGATCATCATGACGCCGGTCGAGAGACCCCAGGCGGTCAGGACCAGGATCGATGCCCAGATGATGAACAGCGGGCGGCGCGCGTTGTAGGCGAGGTCGCCGATCATCACCGTCCCGAATCGGCGAAGGCTGGCACCCCGATGGCTACTGCCAATTTGCGTGGATCTTCCGACGCTCATTTCAGGGTTCCTGTGGTATTCGAGCCCATACATTCTTTCTCGAACGGAAACGAGAAAATATGCACGGGGCACCCGAGTTCTTGATCACGCTTCGCTTCTTTGGATTGCGCCGCGTAGAAACGACCCCGAACTGGCTTCACGAACCGAACAGAGATCCATCCGTTCGTACCGGAATGGTACGTCAAGGATGGGCTTACGCGGAGAGCAATCCGCCACACAAACTGCTCGATCCTCGTGCCCGATGCTGGGATACGCCCCTGACCGCTCAACACGAGACCACCAACGAGGACCCATCCACGACGAGAACTCGATCGTGCCGGATTCCAAGACCCCGGGCCTGGATGCATTCCTTCGTTGCCACGCATTCTTTTCGGGTCCTGTCGCCTTTTATTGATACCTCCTCAGAGCAGTCACAGATTCCAACCTTCCCAAGGCTGCGCATGCGTGAGCGCATTGAGGGTCGGGCCAAGTAGGAAGGACGGTGAGGAACAAGGATCCAGGCGATTTCTGGGCTCGATAGAGTCGCAGCTTTTTTCCCATGTCTACTGAAATGCAGAACATAGCCGGGTTCCGTCGGCTTTAAAGCGTCGAGGTCCTCTCGTCCTCAAGTCCTGGAATTGCAGCCCGTCTCGAGGCCCGATCATATCGTCGATTTGGTCTCAATCCGTAGGAAAGGGGAAACCTATGAGTCAGAAGCATGCGTTCTACTTCTTGTTCGCCTTATGGGTCGGGATTACCGTTGCGCCCGCGGTGCAAGGCGGTCCGATGGCCGACGACCTGCCCGAAGTCAAGAATCCGACGACACAGTCGGCCGCCTTCGCGCGATTCCCTGAGGGCAAGCCGGTCGCCATCGGGTTTGAGGTCGATGAAGACATCCTCGATCCACTCAGCCCCCGCGAGCGGGCGGACCAACTGCGCGACTGGATGCTGTTCGCGGTCGTGTCCGACGCCGGCTTGTCGGTCGAGCGGCTCAACCAGTGCCTATTCGACCTGCCGGTACTCCGGCCCGGTTACTTGAGACCTGTATTCAACCTCGACTACGGGGCGACGCGATCCCGTAACATCGGAGAAGGCCGCGTGATCGCACTGATCCCTGAGGAGCGGGACCTCGCCAAGCGAGATGAGCGGCTGCGGCGGATCGCCGACGACTACCGCAACGACCAGGGGGAGAAGCCGGCCAGAGTCTTCGTATTCGAGTATCGCATCGATCCGGCCCAGCAGAAGGCGATCGTAACCCAGCGACGGACGATCGACGGCGGCTCGCTCTTCGAGCCGGCGCAAGGTTATGTCGAGGCTCGAATCACTGCGAAGGAAGACCTGAAAGGGTTCCTCGAGCAGATCGACGATGTGACCTTCGCACGGTCCGGCATCGAGGGTCTGACGCTGGGCGGCCGAAGGATCGAGGGCCGGAAGTTCCGCGCGATCCGACCCGAGGATGCGGCCGCACTCTGGCAAGCTCAGAAGAAAGTGCATACCGGGCTGGCCCGATTCGAGGAACGGTGGTCCAAGGAATTCAAGGAGTTCGAGGCTCGCTGGAATAGCAAGAGCTTCGCGACGAGCGAGGCGCTCGAGCGGGCCAAGCGTGAGGCGAGCAGGGAGCAGAGTCAGCTCGTCTTGAAGATGCTCCTCGAGCGCAATGAGCAGAAGCTCGTCGACGGCCTTGGATTCTCGCTCGACCCGGCGTACGACCATGCCGGGCTGGCCGAGCTCCTCGTGCGATTCGGGGAGGATGTTCGGAGATTGCGGTCGGGCAAAGTGTTGCCGATTGAGGAAGTGCGGGTGGCGCGGACGGCGCTGAGTCAGAAAGATCGGGCCGCTTTCCAGCGGATGATCGAGCGGCTAAGTAAGACCGACGGAATGATCGCCGGTATGCTGCGTGACCTCTTCTCGTCGGCGGAGGAACAGCTCCGGGATCGCGGGGATCTCGATTATGCCCGGATGTCGGCCTCGCTCGGGGAGCTCGGCCCCGAGATACAACGGCTGACGACGGGGCCGGAAGGTGAGCTCGCCCCGGCGAAACTCGAGGTGATCCGTTCGGCGATCGCGAGGCACGACGAATCCCCGCTACGCGCCCTGATCGGCCAGCTCGGCGATCGGCGCGGCCTGGCCGCACGATCGCTCCACGACGCGCTTGACCAGGTATTGTTGAACTCCCACGCCCGTGGCGTCCTCGATTTCCAGCGACTGTCGGCCTTCCTCGCCCGGGTCGGCGGGGAGTTGGAAGGGCTCGCGACCGACCTCTCGTCCGAACGCGTCGAGTCCGCCCGAGCTGCTGCCGCGCGCAAGGACGCCGCACCCTTCCTGGCGATGCTCGACCTGCTCGGCCAGCGAGACACACCCGTGGCACGCGTCGTACGCGAGGCGTTGATCTCGGCTTCCGGACGCTACCTCGCCGAGGGTAAAGACGACTACGATGGGCTGGTTCGATATCTCGACGACTTCCAGGAAAGCGTCGAGATGCTCTTCACGGGCGGGTCGCGACTCTTGTCCGTCAAGGACATCGACGATGTCCGCGCGGGGCTCGCACGGCGGGACGAGGGCTCCTACCTCGGCTGGGTCAACCGCCTGGACCAGGCCCCTACTCCTCTTGCTCGCCAGGTCGGACATGATATCACTCGCTCATCCCAGTCGTTCCGCGCCTGTGACTTTGCAAGCCTGACGGCCCAGATGGCCAAGTTCGCGACCGACCTGCCTGCTATCACCGCCGATGCGTCGCCGCTGTCAGCCAAGGCGATCCACCAGGTGCAGGAGGCGCTCGGGAAGCACAACATCGGCGCCTTCGAGAACTGGACGGTGAAGCTAATCGACTTCGAGCATCCCCTCTACCTGGGGTTTTTCGCCGCCATCGTCGAGGCGGATCGCAAGGCACGCTCATTTGATTACGAGAGTCTCGCCGGGCTCCTCCAGGATTTGGAGGGCCGACTCAAGGGCCCGGCAACCGATGGCTGGCTCCCCTTGGACGCGGATATCGAGAAGGCCCGGGGCGCGGCCGCAAAGGGCGATGAGGTACCCTTCCTTGTCCTTGTCGATGGGATGAGGAAAACGAAACTAGGCCCGGTGCCGATGATGCTCGGCGAAGCCCTGTCGAAGGCGGGGATGAATCTCCGGTTCCAGGCCGCGAGGTACGACGGAGATCTTCAGGGTACGGAAGTGGCGATGGTCATGTTTTACACGGACCTGCTCGCCAAACTCTGGGCCCTGGACTTCCACGACAGTGCCCCGAGCGAGTCGGTCCCGGAATTCAAACCGTTGACCGCGGTCAAGGTCTCGTCGATTTATCGTCAAGAGTCGGAGCAGTTGCCCAATACCCGGTTGTGGTTCGGACCCCGGGAGAACGGCTATCAACTGAGCGACCAGAAGCGGACTTTGCTGTTTGCGAGGAACTCGACGCGGATCTACGCGGCCTCCTCCAACCCCCTGCGTCCGGGCCACGAGGAACCCCCTTCCGCCGCGTCCGACGCATTCCTGGGGTGGTGGAACGACCGCTACGAGGAAGTCGCCGCCTTCGAGCCGGAATACCAGCGGCTGAATGAGGTCATGAAATGGACCCTGCTCCTCTCCTGGCTCGATGCGAGCGGAAGACTCGACAGTCTCAGTTTTCTGGCCGACGCTCCGGTCGACCACAAACAATGGTTTCCCGATTGGGCGCGAAGCCGTAACGACCTGACGTTCCATGCCTGGGATCGCGTGGGATTCTACTCCCGCGGCCACAAGGGGGCGGCGACGGAATCGCTGCCTCGGCTGCTCTCCCGTCACTTCGAATCGTTCGACACGATCCATCAGCTCTCGGGCGGCGTCAGTGGCGGCTCGGTGAAGCTGATTGAGGAGCGTGCTGCCCTGTCCCGCGCCCTCAACCCGCTGATCCGTCGCTCCGGGATCGATGCCGAATCCGCCCTCGTAAGCAAGGGCAAGGTCCTGCGGTCCCTACGGGGCGGTGAATTCAAGATCGGAGCCGATGGGACCAATCGGGCGACCGTCATCGCCTCACCGAACGTCGCCGCCAAGTTCCGGTCGACGACCAGCGAGGTCTTCACCAAATCGATCGGGACGACCATCGCGCGCGACGAGCAGGGGCTCGGTCTCACCTTGAGGGCCGACTCCAACGAAGTGGCCCGGGTCGACTTCCGCCCGACCGAGAACGGATTCACCGTCGGGGTGAGGAAGAGGGTGCTCATCGAGGGGCAGGATCTGGCCCGCAAGATGAGCCGTAGCTTCGACGCCGGCGTGGCGCTGCGTGGCGATCCCAGCATCGAGATGTCGATCAGGCTCCCCGATGCCCGCGGCTTCCTGGTCAAGGTGCGGGACGCGAACGATTGGATGTTGATGGCACCCGAACGCCGCGCCCTGAATATCCCGACCCCACAGGAGGCCCACACCTGGGACATCCGCGTTGCCGACACGACGGGTGGTGCCCACGGCTTGGACGTCGCCGTGATCGATCGGGCGAAGGTCGAGGTCGAACTGGCCCGGGGCGAGTACATTCGCGTGGCGCCGATGGGGGAAACGGGTCAGGGCTTCGCCGTCGAGGTCAACGCGCGTGGCCCACCGGCCAAAGCCCAGCCGTTCGAGGCGGTGGACGACGTCTCGCCTTTGAAGGGTCAGTTCGAGCCATCGACAGGATCGTTGTACATTCGCATCGCCGACCTGCCGGAGTCCCTCCGCCACGATCCGATCGCCTGGAAGAGCCTGATCAAGCAGTCGGACTTCGCCCGGATCAAGGAGCTCGCGGCGAGGACGGGCGAGGGTAAGGTTGTCGAGATACCGAAGCTCGCCTCGAACGGCGCACGGGAAGCGGCCGAGGCCGTGAGCGATGTTGACGGGCTCCTCGCCTCGCGGAAGTACGTGCAGGCCAGCCACCGGCTCGACGACCTCGAGGCCGCCCACGGCACGGAGGTCGAGTGGAGGATCCGCAAGGCGCTGGCCGATCTCGGCCGCGACCGTGAGGGCGGCCGTTCGATGATGGAGACGCTCACGGGGAAACGCCAGCCCGGTGAACCGGAGGTCGCCGACTTCCTCAAGGAAATCAACCAACGTATGGACAACCCCGGCCTCGGCGAGAAGGCCCGCGGCAATCTCCGCAGGGTCGCGGAGTTGACCGACTGGCAGCATCAGCTCGCGAAAGGGGCCGTCACGCCGGGGGACCTGATCGGATTCGTCGAGGGCGAAGGTTCCATCCGCAAGGGTTTCGTGTTCCATTCGCCCCTCGTCGGCGAGGCCGTCGACCCCGGGATGCGGATCCCCGTAGAAGCCGAACTCTTCATCCAGGACGATCCCCTGTTTAACAGCCTCGATATCAACCACCCGGTGGATCAGGTGATCCATACCGTCATCGAGGGACGTCTCGGCGACGTCAAACGGTTGACTCAGGAGGACATCGCCCATTTCCGGCCCGATCGCGTCTACGAGCCGGTGGGACCGGGGAACGGGGATGGCGGCTTCCCCAACGGCGGGCCATCTCCGGGTGGAAAGTACCGGTCCTACCATCGCGTCCGGTCGTATCACCCATCGTCCGGTCCATCGCCGCGCGGCTTCTACCGGCCCTATCCCCAGTGTGACAATGACGACGATAGGGACCCGAACGTCGACCTGCCGCGCGACCGAGGCGGCCTGAAGGGCTCCTGCAACAAGACAATCTTCTATGTGACGACCCGAGGATCCGATGAGCGTTGATGATCCTTCGGAGTTGGAGGAAGCGTTCCGTCGGGCGGAGGATGCCCGTTCTCGTGGCGATTGGGCCGAAGCCTTCGATGGCTTCTTCGAGTTGCTTCGAGAGCGGGTCGCCCTGTCGCCGCATGGATCAAGGCAGGCCGTCTGGCCGAAGTCGATCGATCTGGTCATTCTCGAGCGGCTGGCGGGCCTGGCGATCCTCTTCGGCTATTTCGAGCCGTCTGACGCGTTGCTCGAAGCCATGGCCATGCTTTGCGAGCGCGCAGGCAACACCTACGCGGCCGACTATACGACGCTCAAACGGATCCACCTCGCGCTGGATCGTGGATCCCTCGGAAGGGCATTGAAGCTGCTCGGGGAGATGGCACCACGCATCGGCGAATTCGGCTCGATCCAGATCACAAACTCTGGCCTGGACAAATGGGAGGTTGGTGGGCTCTGGCTGGGAATCGATCGATCGGGCCGCCGGGTGCTATTCGCGATGCTCTACCTGGAGATCGGGCGGCTACTGGCGGGCCTGGGCCGCTACGAGGATTCTCGGACCATGCTCTCGCGCGGACTGGAGCATGCCGGCACCGGTGCTCCCGAACTGGCACGGCTGGTCGGGACGCACTTGAAGCTGGCACTGATCGTCACGCGAATGGAGCGCGGTGACTTGAAGGAGGCGAGGTCCGACCTCGATCGCCTGGGCGAGTCTGTCGAGAGACTCCGTGAGCCATCCCTCCTCCTCCACCGTCGTCTGCTGTCGACCAAGGTTGAACTCCTTCAGGGTGATTACGGGGCGGCACTCGTAGGCTTCCGCGAGATCTTCGCGTTTTGCGAGAAGAGACGGATTCCCCGCGCGGCGCTCTACGCCGCTCTCAATTATGCCGAGATCCTGATCACCGTGAACCAGACACGCAACGCGGCTCAGATCCTCGAGACTGCGGGGGAACTCGCGTTGCAACTGAAAGACGATGTCGCGGTCGCGAGGGCGTCGATCTGGCTCCGACTCTCTCGCGCACGTGGTTACTCGCCGGGTGGAGGTATCTCGATCGGACCGACGATCTCCCAGCGATGGGCAGAGACACACCAGCCTGCCCCGCCCATGGCGGTCGACGACGTGTCTCCGATCGAGGGTCAGCGTTCGCCCAGCTTCTTCACGCTCTTCGAGGATCGAGCCCTCGGATTCCAATGGGAACTCGCCCAAGGGCGATTCGACGAGGCGGAGCAAAGGCTGGGCGAGATGGAAGAGGGTTTCGGAGATTGCGATTCGGAACTGATCCAGGCCCGGCTGGCGGTCATGAGCGGAAGCATGGACTACTATCGCGACCGGATCGATGCTGCCTATTGCAAGATCTCGTCCGCGATCCGACGATTGACGCGTCTCGAACTCACGCCTGAACTCTGGCAGGCGCGGCGACTCCTGGGATGGTGCATGGCCAGGAGTGGTCATTCCCGAGCAGAGCGGTTCGAATGGGCGAAGCAGACTGGTGCCGTCCTCAATACGCTCGCCGAGACGCTTTCCCCGGAAGCCCGAGCGATCTTCCTACTCAACAAGTGGACCGAGGACGAAGAGGTCTTCGCGGCGCGAATCGACGGGCTGATCGAAGACAAGGAAGCCCTCAGTCGAAGCCCTTGGTATGTCCGCCCGTGGCGGAGATGGGCCCTGATGGAGGCGCTGGACTCACTGGTCCGCGAGGTCGACCGTTACAAGGAATTCGTGCATCGAGATCAGGTCGAGGACCGGGAGCAGATCGAGCCTGCCGAGCCGCCTCTGCCGCTGTGGTGGCGCCTGATGACTCATCCTGTTCGCAGGGCCACTCTCTCATTCCTGGTGCTACCCAATCAGGTGCTCGTGACGCGATACGGATGGCTCCGACTCGACTTCGGCGTCTCACCGATCGCACGCGACCTCGTACGCGAACTGGTGACAGCCTGGCACGAACTGGTGACGGACAGAGAGCTGGGGATGAAGGGTCCCAGTAAGAGCTACGCTCAGGGCCTTTCCGATTCCCAGAGGCGCGATTGGGCCGACAGGACAGCCGAGACGCTTGGCCGCGCACTGCAATTCCCCGCGTCGCTCGCTGCCCTTCCTCGGTGGACGCGCGCGTTGTCCATCATCCCGGACGATGTGCTCCATTACTTCCCATTCACCGCCATGAGGCACGATTCCAAGTATCTGATCGAATCCTATGCCGTGAGCATCGGCTTCCGAAGGGCCGGACCTTGGTCGCGCCCCCCCGCGGGACGATCTCGACGCAAGGCTCTGCTGGTGGGCGTCTCCCGTGGGTTGAGGGGATACGGTCCGTTGCCGGGCTCCGCGACCAACTTCGACGATCTCACCGGAGTTCCGGTCGAGCTGGACCACATCGCGGCGACGCTCACCGACCAGGGTCTGCCGCATGTCGAGCGCCTCATCGACGACGAGGCGAACGTGTCGAACATCATATCGCAGCTCCCGGATTCGGCGGTCTTCCATGCCTCCTGTCACGGGATCTTCGTACCAGACCGACCCGACGCCTCCGGTCTGTTATTGATCCCACGGGCGGGGTGCGGCCAGATGCTTACGTTGCGCGATCTGGCGGGACTTGATCTGACGGGCCTCCGGCACGCGACACTCTCGTCCTGCTGGCTCGCCGACAGCCTGGTCCTTCCCGGCCGCTGGATCGTCGGCCTGCCCGAGACCTTGTGGCGGACGGGTGTGGGCAGCGTCCTGGGATGCCTGTGGAAGGTGGACAGCGCCGTCTCGACGGCGGTCACTGAGGTTTTTTATGAGGAGTCCAGGCGTCGCGGTCGCGACGAGGCCCTACGTCGCGCACTGCTCGATTGCCTCTCTCAACGGCTGAAGACCGGCGAATTTCCAATCGACACAAGCAATATCCTATACTGGTCTTGCTTTCAGCTACATGGCGATTATCAACGATTGAGATTTCCCCGGGACTCATGGTGGTCGCGGCGGCGGAGCGATGGCGAGCGGCGCGGCACCGTTGACGATCGGGCGGTCGACCGGGCGAAAGTCTCCGAATTGCGAGGTTGAGATGAATTCGATAAACGACGACCTGACGAGGCGATCCACGATCCTCGTCGCCGACATCAATCCGTTCGCGGCCGATCGATCGCCGATCGAGGAAGAAGCCCGGAGGATTCGAGGGCTATTGGATGGCGAGGCACCGGGCCGATTCGAAGTCCTGATGTCCGAGGACGATGTCGATCCGAATCTCGCCGAGCTCGTCGTGCGCCACCGCCCGAGAATCATCCACCTCGGTAACTCTGGGAACACGATCTCGGAGTCCCTTGCGCCCGAAGAGGGAGATCGCCTGCGTTCTCTCGACGCAGCGGAGCTGGTAGCCCAGATGGCCGGGGTATCGCGACGGCCCGATGCTATCGTCCTATCGGGCTGCTACCGGCGCGATCTCGCCGCTGCCTTCGCGGCCATCTCGGGCACGGTCATTGGAGTTCCCGCGGAGATAGGGGTTCCCCGGCTCCTGGACTTCGACTCCGGGTTCTATCAAGCCATCGCCTTCGGTCAGGCCCCAAAGGACGCCTTCCGCTCGGGATGCGAGCGGATTGAGCTCGAAGTGCTCCCCGAGGTGGCCGCCCCTCGGATCGTGACCGGCAGAAGCGAGATGATTGCGTTCCGTCCCCGTGGCGAGGACTTGCGCTTTGTGGCCGCGTCGCCGATATTCAAGAGCGGCGAGTCAAAGGGCCCGGTCCGGGGATTCTCCATGCCGGTGTATAGGGTCTGGTACGGAACCGACCGGAAGCCTCTTGACCCCGTCTACCCGGAGAAAGGCTTCTCCGGAGAGCGCGGAGACCGACTCCGATACGGCACTTGCGCGGTCACGATACCCAAGACCCACCAGATCGGATCGACCGGTTCTTGCTGGTGGAGACGCTGGTTCTTGCGAGATCCCGGTGGCCCCTCCTTCCTGGCACGGTTCCCGCGACAAGTCGATGACCGGATGAGAGTCGTCGGGATCAGGGCCCTCGACGAAGCCGGTTTCCTGGCCGGCGCCGCGGCGGTACTCGGCGAGAGTCCTCCCGATGAGCGAGATGCTCTCGTGTTCGTCCACGGTTTCAACGTGAGCTTCGAGGAGGCGGCATTGCGGGCGGCGCAGATCGGGTTCGATCTGCAAGTCCCCGGGATCACCGCGTTCTACAGTTGGCCGTCCAAGGGGACGCTGGCCGGTTACCTCGCGGATGGAGTCGCCATCGAGGCGAGCGAGCCACACCTTGCCAAGTTCCTACAGAATCTCGTGACAAACGTAGGGGCCAGGAAGATCCACATCCTGGCACACAGCATGGGGAACCGCGGCCTCCTGCGGGCACTAGGACGAATCCAACAAGACTCGAAAGCGGAGGGAAAGATTCGCTTCGGTCAGATCGTCTTGGCGGCGCCGGACGTCGACGCGATCTTGTTCCGGGACCTCGCCCCAATTTACCCGAGTGTCTCACGGCGGACAACCCTCTATATCTCAAGGAAGGACAGGGCTTTGGCATCCTCCGCGGTCATTTTTGACGCCGACCGTGCGGGCTTCACACCGCCCATCACCGTGGTAGACGGTATCGATACCGTCGAGGTCTCCAACGTCGACCTCTCGTTCCTCGGACACGGCTTCTTCGCTGCCGCCAAGGATGTCTTACACGACATACATGCCTTGATGATCGGCAACGCCCCGCCCAAGAAGCGGATGGGTCTACGAGCGACGAAGACCGACGCGGGTGCCCTGTACTGGATCATCGGGGCATGAAGGCGCTCGAGGAGTCAGATGGTGTCGTTGACGACGAGGACAGAGCCACCACACCCAGACCGGTCAAGATCGCCCGATCGAAGGTGTTGTCGCCTCGATCATAACAGCGGTCGTGGAACCGCCAGTGCCGTGATCGGGGGCGCGTCCGGTTCGATACCACAAAGCCCGCCGGTCTTGATCAGGACCAGATACGCGTCTTCCAGCGTCGGCGCGACCGGCACGAAGCCGGGGGGCGGAGTCCCATCAGCCTGATAGACCCGGACGCGGTTGCGGCCTTCGACGAGATAGGCTTGCGCGACGCAACGCTCCGGGTCGGCGGCCAACCGGTCGTACTCCTCGGACGAGAGCGTGCCCTCGTAGATCGCGCCCTCGATGGCGCGCCGGGCGAGGCCGGGAGTCGTCTCGGCGATCAGCCGGCCCTCCCGGATCACGGCGAACCGGGGACAGAGCGTGGCCACGTCCTCCACGATATGCGTGGACAGGACGACGATCCGATCCTCGGCCAGCTCCGAGAGGAGCCGGTAGAACCGCAGGCGTTCCTCCGGATCGAGCCCGGCCGTCGGCTCGTCGAC
>JBKQHM010000559.1:0-21817 GCA_052148775.1 Isosphaeraceae bacterium
CTCCAGCGGCCGTTGCGGTGGCTCGAGGCGATCAGCCGCACCGGAGCGATCATCAGCGGCGGGCCCAACTTCGCCTACGACCTCTGTGTCGAGAAGACGACTCCGGAGCAGCGCGCGGGGCTGGACCTGGGCGGTTGGCGGGTCGCATTCAACGGCGCCGAGCCGGTCCGCGCCGAGACGCTCGACCGCTTCGCCGAAGCGTTCGCCCCGGCCGGCTTCCGGCGCGAGGCGTTCCTGCCCTGCTACGGCTTGGCCGAGGCCACGCTGCTGGTCTCGGCCAATCCCTCGGGCCGCCCGCCCGTCGTGCTCTCGGCCGACGCCGAGGCGCTGGCACGAGGCGAGGTCGCCGAGGCGGCCGCCTCCCGGCCCTGCCGGAGGCTGGTCGGCAGCGGCCGCGCCGCCGAAGGCCACGTGGTCGCGATCGTCGACCCCACCACAGGCCACCGCTGCCCCGAGGATCGCGTGGGCGAGATCTGGGTCTCGGGACCGAGCATCGCCCAGGGCTACTGGAACCGCCCCGAGGAGAGCCGGGAAGTCCTGGGCGCCCGCCTGATGGGCGAGGGCGACCGCTCATTTCTCCGCACTGGAGACCTCGGCTTCCTGCGCGAGGGCGAGCTGTTCGTCACCGGCCGGATCAAGGATCTGATCATCCTCCGGGGGAGGAACGTTTATCCGCAGGACGTCGAGTGGGCGGCCGAGGGTTGCCATCCCGCGCTCCGAGCGAGCGGTGCCGCTGCCTTCTCGATCGAGGTGGCGGGCCAGGAACGGCTGGCGATCGTGCTGGAGGTCGAGCGGAGGCTCCCGGATGGTGCGGCCGAGGCGATCTTCGCCGCGGTCCGCTGCAAGGTCGCCGAGACGCTGGACCTCGAGGTTTTCGCGATCCGGCTGATCAAGCTGACGAGCCTCCCCCGAACTTCGAGCGGCAAGGTTCAGCGCCATGCCTGTCGCGAGGCGTTCCTGGCCGGGACGCTCGAGACCATCGCGGAGTGGACGCGTCCGGATAGGGCCGATGCCGCAGCACGAGAGGCCCCGCCGCCCGCGCCGGCCCCGCATCGCGGGCCGTCCGGCCCATGCGCGTCGCGCGACGCGATCACGGCCTGGCTGGCCGCCAAGGTGGCCGGGCCGCTGGGCGTACGGCCCGACGACGTCGACATCCGCGCCCCCCTGGCCACCTTCGGCATCGGCTCGCTCCAGGCGGTGCGGCTCGCGGCCGAGCTGGAGGAATGGTTGGGCCGAAAGCTTGCTCCGACACTCGCCTATGATTATCCCACGATCGACGCGCTGGCGGGCTTCCTCGCGGGCGAATCCATCGACCCCGCCGCGGTTCGGCACACCCCCCCATCGATGAGCGGCCGTGAGCCGATCGCGATCATCGGCATCGGCTGCCGGTTCCCCGGGGCCGATGGGCCCGCGGCCTTCTGGGAACTCCTGCGAACCGGCGCGGAGGCCATCGGCGAGGTCCAGGACTCGCGCTGGACCGAGGAGGACCTGCACGGCCTCCACTTCCCGCGGCGCAGCGGGTTCCTCAAATCCATCGACCGCTTCGACGCGGACTTCTTCCGCATCGCGCCGCGCGAGGCGATCTTCCTCGACCCCCAGCAGCGCATGCTCCTCGAGGTCGCCTGGGAGGCGCTCGAGGACGCAGGCCAGGTTCCCGACCGGCTGGCCGGCACGCCCGTCGCTGTCTGTATTGGCATTTCCACGAACGATTATGCATTCATCCAGGTAAAGCGCGGCGGCGCGGCCATCGGGCACCGGATCACCGGGAACTCCGGCAGCATCGCGGCCAACCGGATCTCGCACTTCTTCGACTTCCGGGGGCCGAGCCTGGCGATCGACACGGCGTGCTCGTCCTCGCTGGTGGCGACCCACCTCGCCTGCAAGAGCCTCTGGGACGGCGAATCGGAGCTGGCGCTGGTCGGGGGCTCGAACCTGCTCCTCCAGGCCCAGGTCTTCGCCGGCTTCGCCAAGAGCGGGTTTCTCTCGCCCGACGGGCATTGCCGGGCCTTCGACGCGCAGGCCAACGGCTACGTCCGCGGCGAGGGCGCGGGGATGGTGGTCCTCAAGCCACTCTCCCGGGCCCTGGCCGACGGCGACCCGATCTACGCGGTGATCCGCGGCGGTGCGGTCAACCAGGACGGCCGGACCAACGGCCTGACGGCCCCGAGCCGGTCGGCGCAGGAGGCGGTCCTCCGCGCGGCTTACAGGCACGCCGGGATCTCCCCCGGGCAGGTCGATTACATCGAGGCCCATGGCACCGGGACCCAACTGGGCGACCCTATCGAACTCGCGGCGCTGGGCGCCGTCCTGGGTGAGGGCCGCGGCCGCGACCGGCTGTGTTCCCTGGGTTCGGTCAAGACGAACATCGGACACCTGGAAGCGGCGGCGGGGGTCGCGGGCCTGATCAAGGCGGCGCTGGCACTCCGCCATCGGACGATCCCGCCGAGCCTGCACTTTTCCCAGCCGAACCCCCATGTCCCTTACGAGGATCTGCCGCTCCAGGTCCAGCGCGACCTCGACGCCTGGCCCGACACCGGACGACCGGCGCTGGCGGGAGTCAGCGCGTTCGGGTTTGGTGGCACCAATGCCCACCTGGTCCTTGAGGAGGCCCCGACCCACGTTGATCTTCGTCCCTTTGCCGACGGCGGAGAGCCCGAGGAGGTGATCATCCCCCTCTCGGCACAATCCCCGAACGCCCTCTGGGACCTCGCCGACGCGATGCATTCGGCCCTGTCCGACGGGTCCCGGGAACTCGACCTCCGCGACGTCGCCTACACGGCCGGGGCCCGGCGTGGGCATCACGACCACCGGCTGGCGCTCGTCGTGTCCAGCCGGGATGAGGCTGTCGAGGCCCTCGAGTCCGTCCGCAGGGGCGAGCCGCACTGGAGCATCGTGCAAGGGAGAAGGCTCCCGGGCCGCCGCCCTGGCATCGTCTTCGTCTTCCCGGGTACCGGCGGCCTCTGGCGGGACGCCGGACGCGCGCTCTTCCATCGCGAGCCTGTCTTTCGAGCCGCGATCGAGCGCTGCGACGCGATTCTGGAGCGTCACCTCGGGTGGTCGCCAGCGGCCGAGCTGATGGCCGACGGGCCCTCGTCGCGAATCGGGAACGCCGCGGCGGATCGTGCCATGCAGTTCACCTTCGAGGTTGCGCTGGCGGCACTGTGGGAATCGTGGGGCATCATCCCGAACCGGGTCGTTGGCGACGGAATCGGCGAGGTCGCTGCGTCGTATGTCGCCGGGACCGTGAGCCTCGAGGACGCTGCGAGGATCGCCGCCGGCTCGGGTCCGGAGACCAGCCGGTTCTCGGACACCATCGCCGAGCTGGCCAGCGAGGGTTTCGACGTCTTCCTGGAAGTTGGACCGCATCCGGTCCTCGCTTCTGCCATCAAGCAGTGTCTCGGTTCCCGCGGAGGAGAACCGCTCATCCTAGCTTCGCTCCGGCGAGGCGACGCGGGATTGGGGACGATGCGATCGTCGGTGGCCTCCCTTTACGCGAGGGGTTTCGACATCGAATGGTCGCGGGTTTCTCCTGCTGGCCGTTTCGTCCGGCTACCAGGCTATCCCTGGCAGCGCGAACGGTTCTGGCTCGACGACGAGGGGAAACGGGGAAAGAGCTGTGCGGCGCGGGAGCTTGATCGGGTCGACGACACCGCGCCCACCGTGCCTCACTTGAATGGTCGGGAGCTTGACCGAGTCGACGATACCCCGCCCGCAGTGCCCCACCTGAACGGTCATTCGAACGGTCACTGCTCGTCCCCGATCCAGCGTCCTGCGGAACCGGTGGCGCGAGAATCCGACGAGAAGGACCGCCTCATCGAGTTGTTCCGCGATCGCGTGGCGGCCGTACTCGAGGTGGCCCCGGACAAGATCGATCCGGATCGGCCGCTGATGACAATGGGGCTCGACTCGCTGAGCGCCATGGAGTTGAAGCTCGACCTCGAAACCAGGCTTGGTGCGTCCCTCCCGTTCTCAGTGCTGCTGGAAGGATCGGGGATCCGCGAGTTGGCCGAGACGGTGAGCGCGCAACGGAACGGGTCCGCGCCGGCGCCTGCGCCGGAGATGTCCCCTGTGGCCGAAATCCATCTGTCGGCACCCCCGCTCTCCCACGGGCAGCAAATGCTCTGGTACGCCCATCAGTTCGCGCCGACCGGTGCCGCCTATCACATCACCGGTGCCGCGACGATCCGCGCGACGCTGGATCTCGACGCCTTCCGTCGGGCATTCCAGCGCGTGATCGCCCGGCAGGACGCGTTGCGGACGACCTTTGTACTCGTCGATGAGAAGCCCGCGATCCGCCTCCTCGACGCGAATGAGTTCGTCATCCGCAGGGACGAATGGCTCCCCGTCGAGGATGTGGCGGATCTGGACGAGCCCGGCCTCCAGGAGCGGCTCGTCGAGCTGGCGCGCCGTCCTTTTGATCTGGAGACCGGGCCGCTATTCCGGCTCCATCTCCTGAAGCGAGGCGAATCGGAGCACGTCGCGCTCCTGGTCGTGCACCACATCATCGCCGACTTCTGGTCGACCGCGGTGCTCGTCGACGACCTCGGCAAGGCGTACGCCGAGGAGCGTATGGGGTGCGCCGGCGCTCTCCCCACACGGACCTCGAGCTGCGCCGACTTCGCCCGCTGGCAGCACGCCATGGTCGCCGGTGAGGAAGGAGAGCGACACTGGGCCTACTGGCGGCAGCAGCTCGCCGGGCCGCTCCCCGTCCTCGACTTACCGATCGATTTCGTCAGGCCCGCCGTTCGGAGCTATCGCGGCGTGGTCAAGCATTATTACCTGGATGCGAATCTGACCCGGGCAGTCGTCGCCCTGGGCGCGTCGCGCGGAGCCAGCCTCTACATGACGTTGCTGGCCGCCTTCCAGGCCTTCCTGGGTCGCTACAGTGGGCAGGATGACGTCCTCATCGGCTCCCCGGTCGCGGGGCGGACCCGTCCGGGCCTCGAAGGGCTGATCGGCTACTACGTCAACATGTTGCCCATGAGGGGTGATCTCTCGGGAAACCCGACTTTCGACGAGGTCATGGACCGCGTCCGCCGGACCGTTGCCGGAGGTCTGGAACATCAAGATTTTCCGTTCAATCTCCTGGTCAGTCGCCTCCAGGGGAACGCCGATCCCAGCCGGCCGCCCCTCTTCCAGGTGATGTTTGCCCACCAACAAGCTCAGCGTCTTGGCGACGAGGGCCTGGCCCCATTCGCGCTGGGGCACTCCGGCGCGAGGTTGAGCCTGCATGGACTCACCGCCGAGTCGATCGCACTCGATAAAGAAACCGCGCTCTTCGACCTGGCGATGATGACCGCCAGGGAAGGCGATCGCCTCTGCGTCGCGCTCGAATACAGCACCGACCTGTTCGTAGCGAATTCGATCGATCGCCTGATGGACGGCTTCCGGACCCTGCTGGAATCCGCCGTCGCCGACCCCGGGCAGCGCCTTGCCGATCTCCCCCTGGTCCCGGAAGCGGAGCGGCGACGATTACTCGACTCTTGGGCCGAGGCACCGGCGATTCCCCACGATGACGTCGCCATCCATCATCGATTCGAGAGGCAAGTCGAACGCTCGCCTGGCGCGATCGCACTGGTCTGGGACGACGAATCGTTAACCTACGAGGCGTTGAATCGATCGTCCAATACCCTGGCCCATCGCCTGGTCGAGCTGGGCGTCGGGCCGGAGACCGTCGTCGGTCTATACCTCGAGCGATGGCCGTCGAAGGTGATCGGACTGCTGGGCGTGCTGAAGGCCGGTGGCGCCTACCTGCCGATGGATCCTGACCATCCCGCGGAGCGGCTCGCGTGGATGTTGCAGGATTCCGGGGTAAGCCTCCTGGTGACCGAGGATCACTTGCGCGACCGGCTGCCTGGTTGTGCGGCGGCGGCCGTCAACTTCGATGCGCTCCTCGAATCAACGGCAGAGACCGACCCGGGGAACCCGTCGGTGCGAGTCAACGGCGGCAACCTCGCCTATGTCGTCTTCACTTCGGGCAGCACCGGGCGGCCCAAGGGGGCCATGGTCTCCCATCACAGCCTGCTCGCCGTCGCATCGGCCTGGGAAGACGCCTACGACCTCCGCCCCCCGCTCCGCCATCTCCAGGCCGCCGGCTTCGCTTTCGATGTGTTCACTGGCGACTGGGTCCGCGCCCTGACCACCGGCGGTACTCTGGTCGGTTGCCCGCGTCGGGTCCTCCTCGATCCCGAGGCGCTAGCCGACCTCATCCACCGCGAGCGCATCGAGTGCCTCGAGCTCGTCCCGGCCCTCGCCGATGCACTGGCAGCCCATCTCGAGGGGCAGGATCAAGACCTCGCCGGTATCCGGCTCCTGGCCGTGGGCTCGGACACACTGCGCGGCGGTCTGTACCAGCGGCTCTGCCGGCTGGTGGGACCAGGCGGCCGCGTCGTCAACTCTTACGGCCTGACCGAGACGACGATCGACAGCACCTGCTTCGCGAACACGCCGGAGGCCCTATTTCGGGACGGACAGGTCCCGATCGGCCGCCCACTGCCCGGTACTCGGGCGTACGTCCTGGACGGGCGGGCGGAGCCGGTCCCTGCGGGTGTCGTCGGCGAGCTGTACATCGGCGGCGACGGGGTGGCGCGATGCTATGTCAACCGTCCCGCTCAGACGGCCGAGCGGTTCCTACCCGACCCCCACGGCGGCGCCGGGTCGCGGATGTATGCAACGGGTGACCGCGCGCGTTGGCGAGAGGGGGGCGTGCTGGAGCTACTGGGCCGGCGGGACGGCCAGGTGAAAGTGCGGGGTTTCCGCGTCGAGCTCGCCGAGATCGAGGCCGTGCTGGCGCGGCACCCGGGCGTGAGCGAAGCGGTCGTCGTGGTCCACGAGGATCAGCTCGGGGAGAAACGGCTCACCGCCTACGTTGTGCCCGCGGTCGTCTCCTATCCCACGACCTCGGAACTCCGACGCTGGCTGAAGGACCGCATGCCCGAGCCGATGGTGCCGTCCTCCTATGTCTTTCTCGAAGCGTTACCCCTTTCGCCCAATGGCAAGCTCGACCGATCGGCCCTCCGACCACCCGCGATGCTCGGCAGTGACGGATCGTCCACCGACTATGTCCCCCCTCGCACGATTGCGGAAGAGATACTGGCCGGGATCACGGCCGACCTGTTGGGTCGTGACCGTGTCGGTGTGAACGAGGATTTCTTCGAGATCGGCATCGATTCGATCCTCGGCATCCAGATGGTGTCGCGGGCGCGGCAAGCCGGTCTGGTCCTGGACCCCATTCAACTCTTCCGGTGCCCGAATGTCGCCGAGCTGGCCGTAGCGGCAGAATCGGGCTCGGATCATGAGGGCACGAGCGCGCGTGCGGCGATCGCGGTCGCTCCGTTCGCGCTGGCTCCCCAGGGCATCGACCTCGCGGCGGTCCAGCGCGCGTTCGCGGAGAGCGGCGGCATCGAGGATTTGTATCCCCTCACGCCGGTGCAGGAAGGGATGCTCTACCATACCCTCGCCGACCCGGAGGCTGGCCGCTACGTCGAGCAGTTTGTGTGTCGCCTTCGGGGCGATCTCGACCTCCCCGCCCTCCGGGAGTCGTGGCAGCACCTGGTCGCGCGGCACCCAGCGCTGCGGTCGACAATCCATTGGACCGATCTCGGCGGATCTTACCAGGTCGTTCACAGTCGGGCCGACCACTCCTTGGATTACCAGGATTGGCGCAGGCTAACACCGATCGAGCAGGATGAGCGGCTCACGACCTATCTCGGCTCCGACCGCCGTCGCGGATTCATCCTCTCCCGGCCCCCGTTGTCGCGGCTGGCTCTCTTCCGGCTCGGCGAGGATGTGCACCAACTGATCTGGAGCATCCACCACGTCGCGATCGACGGTTGGTGCCTCTCGGTCCTGCTCCACGAGATCCTCGACATCCACGAGGCGATCCGCGGCGGGCGAGAGCCCGAATCGAAAGCGGGCCGGCCGTTTCGCGATTACGTCGCCTGGTTGCGCGATCGGGACGACGGACCCGCCGAAGAACACTGGCGACAGTCGTTGAGGGGGATTGATGCGGCGACACCGTTCGGCGTGGACGGTCGCTCATCGGATCGGCGCGGCACATCGTCCGAGGCGATCGTCGAGTGCCAGATTTCGCTCTCGGCGGACGTGACGGCCGCGATCCAGGCACTGGGACGATCGCGCCGGCTCACTCTGAGCACCCTGATCCAGGGCGCCTGGGCCCTGCTGCTGAGCCGGTACAGCGGCCAGGACGACGTGCTTTTCGGAGTCACCGTCTCCGGGCGTCCGCCCGACCTCGCGGGGGTGGAGTCGATGATCGGGATGTTCATCAACGTCCTGCCGCTTCGCGCCCGGGTGATCGAGGAATCCGAACTCGTCCCGTGGCTCCGCGAGCTCCAGGCGACCATGGTCGAGCAGCGTCGATTCGAAGCGATCCCGCTCTCGCGGATCCAGACCTGGAGCGAAGTGCCGCCGGGCATGCCGCTGTTCGAGAGCATTGTGATCGTCCAGAACCTGCCATTCGTCGGCTCGCTGCAAGAACGAGCCAACCGGCTGGGCATCGAGTCGGCGCGATACCTGGAGCGGACCCATTACCCGCTCGCCGTCACCGTCCTCCCGGGCACTGACCTGGAGATCCGGATCGGCTTCGACGCCGATCGGTTTGATCCCCACATCATCGAACGGATACTCGGCCACCTCCGGGCCATCCTCGAGGCGATGGCGGCCCGGCCTGATCGGCGACTCGCCGACCTGATGTCGGTGATGGAGAGCCAGCAAGAACAACCGAGCGGGCCGTTGAACGGGTCCTATGGCGAGCCTCACCCGGACGACCTGGACCTCGATCGGCTCACCGGAGATGAACTCGACACCCTGATCGCTCAACTTCGCTAATGAATGAGGTGCTCATCATGAATACTGTCGAGCAGAGTGTCGGGTTGAGCCTGGAGCAGAAGCGCGAACTGGTCGCGCGGCTGCTTCGGGACAGAGCCGGGCCTTACCGGGACCGACCCAGCCTGGTCCATCGCCGGATCGAGATTCAAGCGGAACGGACACCCGAGGCCGTCGCCCTGACCGGTGCCGGCGGTCCGCTCACCTATGCCGAGCTCAACGCCTACGCCAACCGCCTGGCGCGCCGCCTCCGCGACCTCGGCGTCGGACCCGAGGTACTGGTCGGCCTGTGCGCCGGCCGGTCTGCGTCGATGGTGGTGGGGCTGCTGGCGGTGCTCAAAGCCGGTGGCGCCTACGTGCCGATGGACCCGACCTATCCGGCCGAGCGGCTGGGCTTCATGCTCAGCGACGCCCGGCCCGCGGTCATCCTGACGGAGTATCGGCTGAGCGACGGCTTGCCGGATTGCAATGCATACGTCGACTGGCTCGACGGCGAATGGCCGGCGATCGACGCGGACGATGCGACGAATCTCGACGGCGGGGTGACCGCGGCGAATCTCGCCTACGTCATCTACACGTCCGGATCGACCGGCAGACCCAAGGGCGTCCAGGTCAGCCACGGTGCGCTCGATAACTTGCTCCAGTCGATGCGCGGCCTCCTCTCGATGAGCGAGCGAGACAAGCTGCTAGCCGTGACGACCCTCTCGTTCGACATCGCGGCGCTCGAGCTCTTTCTCCCGTTGATTGTCGGAGGCCAGGTCGAGCTGATCGACCGCGAAGTGGCCGCCGACGCGAGCCGCCTCGCCGCTCGGCTCGATGACCCGCGAGCGACTTTCCTCCAGGCCACGCCGGCCACATGGCGATCACTGCTGGAGGCGGGCTGGAGAGGCAAGCCTACGCTCACGATGCTCTGCGGAGGCGAGGCGCTGCCACGTGCCTTGGCTGATCGGCTGACCGACAAGGGGTCCGCGCTCTGGAACCTCTATGGTCCGACCGAGACAACCGTGTGGTCGTCGGCGTGGCGGGTCGAGACGGGTCATGGCCCGATCTCGATCGGGCGGCCGATTGCCAACACGCACTTGTACGTGCTCGACAGGCGCCTCCGGGCCGTCCCGGTCGGCGTGACCGGCGAGCTCTATATCGGCGGCGTCGGGCTGGCGCGCGGCTACTGGGATCGCCCTGGCTTGACGGCCGAGCGCTTCATCCCCGACCCATTCGGGACGGAACCCGGCGGTCGGCTCTACCGTACCGGCGACCTCGCGCGATGGCGGACCGACGGGACGCTCGAATGCCTGGGACGTATCGATCACCAGGTCAAGATCCGCGGATTCCGCGTCGAGCTCGGCGAGGTGGAGGCGGCGCTGGCTCAACACCCCGAGGTGCGCGACGTGGTCGTCGACGCCCTTCCGGATCCGAGCGAGGAGATGAGACTCGCGGCGTACATCGTCCCGCGTGGCGGTACGCATCCGAAAACCGCGACCGAGCTGAGAGCCTGGCTCCAGGGCCAGCTCCCCGAGTACATGATCCCCTCGACGTTCGTGACCCTGGACGCCCTCCCGATGACCCCCAACGGAAAGGTTGACCGCCGGGCCCTCCCGGACCCCAGTCCGTCACGGCGCACTCCGAGTGCCGATTTCGTGCCACCCCGAGGGCCGATCGAACAGGCCATCGCCGAGATCTGGTCCGAGTTGCTCGGTGGCGAACCGGCCGGAGCCCACGACAATTTCTTCGAGCGGGGAGGACACTCGCTTCTGGCCGTCCAGCTCCTGGCGCGACTCCGTCACGCCTTCGATGTCGAGGCATCCCTCAAGGATTTCCTCGAAGAACCGACTGTTTCTCGGCTGGCACGCGTTGTCGAGAACGCCATGTCGGACGGGGCGGCGCTTCAGGCAACGCCGATCGCACGGGCCCGGCGCGACGCTCCCCTGCCGGCTTCATTCGCGCAGCAGCGTCTCTGGTTCCTCGATCAACTGGATCCGGGCAAAGCGGCTTATCACATTCCCGCCGCCGTCAAACTCGTGGGTAGTCTCGACACGATGGCCCTCGAGCGTGCCCTCAACGAGGTCGTACGCCGGCATGAAGCGCTCCGGACCACCCTGGTCTCCGTCGACGGGGTTCCGCGCCAAGTCGTCGCGGACAGTCTCGAACTGGCGATGACGGTAGAGGATCTTAGCAGCCTTCCCGTAGATGAGCGTGAGGCGCATGCCTTGTGCCGCATCCGCGAAGAGGCGGAACGGCCGTTCGACATGGCACGCGGGCCGCTCGTCCGTGCCGGATTGCTGCGACTGGGCGAGCAAGAGCACGTCGCGATGGTGACGATGCACCACGCCATCTCCGACGGCTGGTCGATCGGTATCCTGATCCGGGAGGTCTCGGCGCTCTACGAAGCATTCCGGCTGGGCGAGCCGCCTCCGTTCCCCGAGCTGCCGGTCCAGTACGTCGATTACGCAGTCTGGCAGCGAAATTGGCTCCAGGGTCCGGCCCTGGAGGCGCAGCTCGATTACTGGAGAAACCAGCTCAGGAGCTCGCCCGATCTCGAGTTGCCCACGGACCGGCCCCGGCCGGCCGTCGCCAGCCATCGGGGCGGCGAACGGTCGGCGATCTTGCCGAAGAGCACCCTCGACGCGTTGCGGGCCCTCGGTCGTCGCGAGGGCGCGACTCTCTATGTGACGCTCTTGGCCGCGTTTCAGGTGCTCTTGCACCGTTACTCGGGGCAGGTGGACATCACCGTCGGCTCACCGATCGCCGGGCGAGCTCGCACCGAGCTGGAGGGCCTGATCGGTTTCTTCGTCAACACGCTCGTCCTGAGGGGCGACCTCTCGGGCAATCCTGGCTTCCGGGAATTGCTCCGTCGCGTCCGCCGGACGGCAATGGATGCCTATGCCCATCAAGACGTCCCCTTCGACAAGCTGGTGACCCTCGTTCATCCCGATCGCAATGCAAGCCGCACCCCACTCTTCCAGGTAATGTTCGCTCTCCAGAACGCCCCGATGCCGGCGCTGCAAACGCCCGGGCTCCTCCTTACTCCGCTCGAACTCCCGAGCCGGTCCTCGAAGTTCGACCTGACGCTTTTCGCCTGGGAGGTCGCGGAGGGCCTGCGGCTCACGTTGGAGTTCCGCAGCGACCTCTTCGACGCCGCGACCGCGGATCGCATGCTGGCCCACTATCAGATCTTGCTCGAGGAGATTATCGCCCATCCCGATCGGCCGATCGGTGCGCTGAGCATGCTTACTCAGGAAGAACGGAATCAACTGCTCGTGGGATGGAACGACGCGGCGATCGACGACTTTGCCCTGAACTTCGATGAACCGGACGACGACGCGCACGCCCTGCTGTATGAATTCCCCTCCCTAGAGGTGGCGACCCATGAATAGTGCGACCCGTTCACCCATTGCTCGATCGCCGGAGATGGTGCTCTCGCGACAACCCGAAGAGATGATGCGGCGATCCCGGGCGAAGCTCCGGTGCGTCCACCGCTGGATCGAGATTCAGGCGGCGCGGACGCCCGACGCCATCGCCCTGACTTGTGCCGGCGAGCCGCTCACCTATGCCGAGCTCAACGCGAGAGCCAACCGACTGGGCCGCCACCTTCGCAGTCTGGGCGTCGGACCCGAGGTGCTGGTCGGCCTGTGCGTCCGCCGGTCGTCGGCGATGGTGATGGGACTGCTGGCGGTACTCAAGGCGGGCGGTGCTTACGTGCCGCTGGACCCGACCTATCCGGCCGAGCGGCTGGGCTTCATGCTCAGCGACGCCCGGCCCTCGGTTCTCCTCACAGAGCAGGAGCTGCTTGAACGACTCCCGGCCTCGTCAGCCCAGGTCGTCTGTCTCGATCGCGACTGGGCGACGATCGCCGACGAGCCGGACGGAAATCTCCCCGGCGGCGCGGGGCTTCACAACCTCGCCTATGTCATCTATACATCGGGTTCAACAGGTCGGCCCAAGGGGGCCATGATCCATCACCTGGGCCTGGCGAACTATCTGGGCTGGTGCACGCGGGCCTACGCCGTCCATGAGGGACAAGGGGCTCCGGTCCATTCGTCGATCTCGTTCGACCTGACGATCACCGCCTTGCTCGCACCGCTGGTCGCGGGCCTTCGCGTCGACCTGCTGGATGAGGATTTGGGCGTCGAGCAACTGGGCGAGGCACTCCGGCACTCGCGCGACTACAGCCTGGTCAAGATCACTCCGGCGCATCTCCGATGGCTGGGCGATCAACTGAATCCCCGCGACGCCGGAGGCCGGACGCGCGCCTTCGTGATCGGCGGCGAGGCCCTCACGCCCGAGCACGTCGCCTTCTGGCGGCGGCACGCGCCCGAGACCGTGTTGATCAACGAATATGGGCCGACCGAGACGGTCGTCGGCTGCTGCGTCTATCGCGTGCCGCGCGATCAGCCGATCTCGGGCTCGATCCCGATCGGACGGCCGATTGCCAACACGCGCCTCTACGTCCTGAATGAGGATCTCGAGCCCGTGCCCGTCGGCGTCGCGGGCGAGCTGTACATCGGTGGCGTCGGGGTGGCGCGGGGATACCTCCGCAGGCCCGCCTTGACCGCCGAACGGTTCATCCCCGACCCGTTCGCCCTGGAACCGGGCAGACGCCTCTACCGCACGGGGGACCTCGCCCGATGGCGGTCCGACGGCAACCTCGAATACCTCGGCCGGGTGGATCGCCAGGTCAAGGTCCGCGGGTTCCGGATCGAGCCGGCCGAGATCGAGGAGGCACTCGTGCGCCACCCCTCGGTGCGCGAGGCCGTGGTCGTAACTTGCGAGCACGGGCCCGACGATCGCCGCCTGGCCGCCTATGTGACGCTCGCGGAAGGCCGGACGGCACCGGACGATGCCGAATTGCGCCGATTCCTCAGAAGCTGGCTCACCGAACCCATGATCCCATCGGCATTCATGGTGCTCCAGAGCTTCCCGTTGACGCCCAACGGCAAGATCGATCGAGAGGCCCTGCCGGATACCCGGAGTGGCCCAACACGTCCGGACGCCTCGTTCGTGGCCCCTCGCGGGCCGGTCGAGGAAGAAGTGGCATCTGCCTGGAAAGCGGTGCTGCGACTGGAGCGCGTCAGCGTCCACGACAACTTCTTCGACCTCGGGGGCCACTCGCTGCTGGCGACGCAGGTTGTCTCGCGCCTCCGCAACGCGGCCGGCGTCGAGATCCCCCTCCGCGCCCTCTTCGATGCTCCCACGGTCGCCGGACTGGCCGAGCGGGTCGAAGCGGTGCGTCGCGGTGCCGCCCGGCGCGAGGTTGCGCGGATCGAACCGGCCGCTCGCGTCAGTCCCCTGTCGCTCTCGTTCTCCCAGGAGGCCCTCTGGTTCCTCGATCAGCTCGCGCCGGGGCAGCCGACCTTCAACGTCACGGCGGCCGTGCGGATCGCGGGACCGCTCGACCTCGGCGCGCTTCAGCGGAGCCTCGACGAGCTGGTCCGCCGCCACGAGTCGCTCCGCACGACCTTCGTCGCGATCGGCGGCACGCCGCACCAGGTGATCGCACGGAGTCTCCGGATCGCGCTCGAACTCGTGGACCTGACCACCTTGCGGCCCGGGGATCGAGAGGCCGAAGCCCGGCGCCGGGCGATCGACGACTCCCGTCGTCCCTTCGACTTGGACCGCGGCCCGCTCATCCGCGTCAGCCTGCTCCGGCTGGGAGAGGGCGAAAATGTCGCGCTACTGACGATGCACCATCTCATCACCGACGGCTGGTCCTTCGGCGTCGCCGCCGGTGAGCTGGCGGCGCTCTACGAGGCCGACCGCCAGGGCCTCCCCTCGCCGTTGCCCGAGCCGCCGATCCAGTACGCCGATTTCGCACTCTGGCAGCGCGAGCAGCTCCGAAGCGGCGCGTGGTCGATTGCGATCGACTGCTGGAAACGCCGGCTGTCGGGCGTGCCGCCCCTGGAACTGCCCGCGGATCGGCCGCGACCGCCGATCCGGAGCCCGCGTGGGGCCATGATCCCGTTGGCCATCTCTCCGGATCTCTCCGAGTCGGTCCGCGCACTCTGTCGGCGCGAGGGTGTCACGCCGTTCATGACGCTGCTGGCGGCCTTCCAGGTCCTCCTGGGCCGATGGAGCGGCCAGGACGACTTCGCCGTCGGGTCGCCGGTCGCCAACAGGACCCGACCGGAATCCGAGCCGTTGATCGGCTACTTCGTCAACATGCTCGCGATCCGCGCCGACCTCTCGGGGGATCCGACCGGGCGTGAATTCCTCGCCCGGGTGCGGGAGACAGCCCTGGAGGCATTCCAGCACCAGGAGATCCCCCTGGAGGTCCTCATCCCCGCCCTCGGCCCGAACCGAGATGCCGGCCGTTCTCCCCTGTTCCAGGTGATGTTCGTCCTCCAGAACAACGCGATGCCCGATGCGGTCCCGACCGAGCTGACCCTCTCTCCCTTCGATTCGGACCAGGGTACGGGCACGGCGAAATTCGACCTCGCGCTGGGATTCGCCGATTCGCCCGACGGGTTCCTCGGCTCGATCGAGTTCAACACCGACCTGTTCGAGGCCTCCACGATCGAACGATTCGCGCGCCATTATCGGAAACTGCTCGAGGGACTGGTCGCACACCCGGAGTGCCCGCTCTCCGCGCTATCGCTGCTCTCCAGCCAGGAACGCCAGCAGGTCACGGAGTGGAGTCGCATGCCATCAGCCTCACCCGACCTATCCGAGTTCCTCGATCGGCCTGAACGTTCGGGTATCCACGGCCGGTTCGAGACGCAAGCCGACGCGAGTCCCGACGCCTTGGCGCTGATCGCGGGTCAGGAGAGGCTGACGTATGCCGAACTGAACTGCCGCGCGAACCGGTTGGCGCATTACCTCCGCTCTCGGGGCGTCGGCCCCGAGGTCCGGGTCGGCCTCCTCCTCGACGACCCGATCCATCGGATCGTCGCCGTGCTCGGTGTGCTGAAGGCCGGTGGCGCGTATGTGCCACTGGAGTCTTCGATGCCGCGGGCGCGGCTCGCGGACATGCTGGACGCAGCCCGAGTGCCCATCGTGATCGTCGAGCAAGGGACCCACCGCCGGGCCCCCCAGACCTCGGCGATGACGATCGAGCTCGACGCCGAAAGCGTTGCCATTGCGGCGGAGAGCCCCGCCAATCCCGTCGTCGTCTGCGATGAAAATCTCGCGTATGTCGTCTTCACCTCGGGCACCACCGGGCGTCCCAAGGGCGTCCTCGTTTCCCATCGCGGCCTGATGGCCATCGCCTCCGCCTGGGAAGACGCCTACGACCTCCGCCGGCCCCCGCTCCGTCACCTCCAGGCCGCCGGCTTCGCCTTCGACGTCTACACCGGCGACTGGGTCCGTGCCCTGACCACCGGCGGTACCCTCATCGCTTGCCCTCCCCAGGTGCTCCTGGACCCGCCGGCGCTCGCCGGACTCATCCGGCGCGAACGGGTCGAGTGCCTCGAGCTCGTCCCCGCCCTAGCCGAGCCACTGGCCGCGCACCTCGAGCGAACCGGCGGCGACCTGGCCGGGCTCCGGCTGCTGGCCGTGGGATCGGACACCCTTCACGGCGGCCTGTACCGTCGGCTGCGATCGCTGGTGGGACGCGCGGGTCGGGTGCTCAACAGCTACGGCTTGACCGAGACGAGCATCGACAGCTCTTACTTCGAGGGACCTTTGATTGCCTCGCGCGAGGATGGACCGGTGCCGATCGGCTGGCCCCTGCCCGGAGTGCGGGCGTACGTCCTTGACGGGCGCGGCGAGCTGGTGCCAGAGGGTGTGGTCGGCGAGCTGTTCATCGGCGGGAGCGGCGTGGCGCGGGGCTACGTCGAAAGTCCCGGTCAGACGGCCGAGCGATTCCTGCCCGACCCCCAGGGCCGACCCGGTTCCCGGATGTATGCAACGGGCGACCGCGCGCGTTGGCGCGACGGGGGCGTGCTGGAGCTGCTGGGCCGCCGCGACGGACAGGTGAAGGTGCGGGGCTTCCGTATCGAGCTCGCGGAGGTCGAGGCCGCGATCGGCTCATGCCCGGGGGTCCGCGAGGCCGCCGTCATCGCCCGGGAGGATGGCGCCGACGGCCATCGCCTCATCGCCTACATCCTCGGCGATGGCGCTCAGACACCCCGCGTCGAGACAATCCGGCGATTCCTCCGCGTCAGGCTCCCGCGCCCCATGATCCCATCGCAATTCCGGGTCGTGGAAGCAATGCCCCGAACCCACTCCGGCAAGGTCGATCGTCGGTCCTTAGCGGAATCCCTGCCTGATGCCGCCCCGATGGCTCGCGATGTCGTGTTGCCTCGCGACGAGATGGAGCGACAGCTCGCGGCGATCTGGGAAGACTTGCTGCCGATCCGTCCGATCGGCGTGACGGATGACTTCTTCGACCTGGGCGGACATTCGTTGCTGGCGGTCCGGCTGGCGGCGCGGATTGAAGAGCAGTTCGGACGATCGCCGGCCCTCTCGGACCTGCTCCTTGGCGCGACGATCGAGGACCTCGCCGCAAGGCTCCGTGAGCCGATCGGCTCCAAGAGGCGGTCGTTGCTGGTCGATCTCGGCGCCACCGGTCCGGGCCGGCCGCTCGTACTTGTGCATCCCATCGGCGGTGGCATCCTTTGCTATAACGCTCTGGCCCGCTCTTTCGACGGTGCACGCCCCGTCCTGGGACTCCAGGCCGCCGGCCTCGACGATGAGGAACAGCCCGAGACAGACCTCGTACGGATGGCGTCTCGCTATATCGAAGCCCTCCTTGAGGAGCGTCCGGATGGGCCTTATTTCCTGGGCGGATGGTCGATGGGGGGCATCGTGGCCCTCGAGATGGCCGCTCAGCTCGTCGCGGCGGGGCACGAGGTGCCGATGGTCGTCCTGATTGATTGCTCGGTGCCCGCACCGGAGCGTGTCCCGCATGCTTTCGACGAACGCGAGAGCCTGACAGCCTTCGCGGCCGACCTCGTCCGGGCATCGGGTCGCGAGACCCGTGCGACCATCGAGGACCTCCTCGCTCGCCATCCCGATTCGATCCGAAATGGGACGATCGATCCATCGGTCCTCGGGCACGAGCTGACCCGCGAGATCGGGCCCGAGCGTCTGCGGCGGCTCCACGACGTATTCCGGGCGAACCGTCTGGCGATGGATGGTTACCGGCCGCGGACCTACTCCGGCCGCGTCGTCCTGATCCGGGCGGGATCGGGCCGGTACGACCTCAAGGGTGATCAAAAACGGGGCTGGAAGTCCCTGCTCCCCGGTGGAGTCACGACCTATCCGCTCGCCGGCGATCACTACACCATCATGCAGCCTCCGGCCGTCGAGAGGCTGGCCGAGATCGTCTCCATGGAGATTGATCGTCTCGAAAAGACAACGGAAGGGGTCGATCCTCGATGAATCTCGTGCGGCTCTTGCTCCGATCCTCGCGGGGCATCGTGATCCTGTCGGCGATCGCCGGAGTGACGGGTGGCGTGGCCGGCATCGCGCTCATCGCGCTCATCCAGGGCGAGCTGGCGCGCGAACCGTCCACCTCGTCCGCCATGGTCTGGGCCTTCGCCGGGCTCTGCCTCGTGTCGGCGGCGTCGCGGATCATCGCCCAGGTCGGCATGGTGAAGTTAGGGCAGGGGGCGGTCGCGAAGCTCGGCCTGCACATCGTCCGCCGCACCCTGGCATTGCCCCTGCGCGAATTCGAAACGATCGACACCTCGGCCTTGCTGGCCGCGCTCACCGAGGACATCGTCCTGATCGCCAATGCGATGGTCGGCGTCCCTCACCTCTGCATCAACGTCCCGATCGTGATCGCCTGCCTGGCGTACATCGGCTGGCTCTCGCCAACGATCTTCGCGTGCGGGGTGAGCTTCGCGGCCCTGGCAATCGCCGCCTACGTGGTCCTCTCGGCGCGCGGCGTCGAGCAACTCCGCCGGGCTCGGGAGCATCAGGGTGTCCTCGTCGGCCATTTCCGCACCCTGATCGGTGGGTTTCGCGAGCTGAAGCTCCATCGCGGCCGCCGCGGGTCGTATCTCGCCGAGTCGGTCGAGCCTGCCATGGACTCCGTACGGCGACACATGGTCCGCGGCCTCAGTGGCTTCGCGTTCGCCGAAGGCTGGAGTCAGCTTGCATTCTTCGGCTTCATCGGAGTACTGCTCTTCGCCATCCCTCGCTTCGAGCCGATCGGCCGGTCGACGCTCGTCTCGGCCGTCCTGGTCGTCCTGTACTTGATGACGCCGCTCGACACGATCCTCACCTGGCTGCCGATCGTGGGCCGGGCGCGGGCATCGCTCCTCAAGGTCCAGTCCTTGATACCCGCACTGGAACGGCATCGCGACGCAGCCGAGGGCCGGCCGGATCCGGTGAGGTCGTTGGCGTTCGACGACTCGATCAGCCTGGAGGCCGCGACGTTCGGCTATCGTGACGGACACGATGACGCCGGCTTCGTGCTGGGCCCGGTCGACCTGACCCTTCGAAGGGGAGAGATCGTCATCCTGGCCGGGGGAAACGGCAGCGGCAAGACGACCCTGGTGAAGCTGATCTCGGGGCTTTACGCGCCGGAGGCGGGCATCCTCCGGCTCGATGGGCGGGCGCTCGGGGACGAGGATCGCGAGGGCTACCGTCAGCTCGTCTCGGTCGTCTTCGCCGATGGCCATCTCTTCCCCGACCTCCTCGGGCTCGGCCGCGATGGGATCGAGGCGAAGGCCCGCGAGGGGCTGGAAAACCTTGGTCTGGCGGGCCACGTCTCTATTCGGGAGAGGTCGTTTTCAACGACTGACCTCTCCCAAGGGCAGCGCCGCCGGCTGGCGTTGCTGGGCGCCTGCCTCGAGGACCGGCCGATTTTCATCCTCGATGAGTGGGCCGCCAATCAGGATCCCTCCTTCAAACAGTTCTTCTATGAAAGGTTGCTCCCCGATCTGAGGGCCATGGGCAAGGCGCTCCTGGTCATCAGCCACGACGAGGGGTATTTCGACATCGCCGACCGCATCGTCCGGCTCCAGGACGGGCGCCTCCTCGAGGTGTCGGCCCTGGGAGTCGGCGACGCTTGGGCCTGAGCGGCCCGGAAAGAGCCTGCATCGATGAAAAAACTACTCGTGTTACTGGGTGTGCTCTGGGGCGGTGGTGCCATCGGGCTCTGGTACTGGAACGATGCGCAGACCCGGCTCGTCTCTTATCGCACGGCCCGGATCAACCGGGGCGACTTGCGGTCCACGATCAATGCGACCGGCACGATCGAGCCCCGGGAGCTCGTCGACGTTGGCGCCCAGGTGGCCGGCCGGATCGAAAGCTTCGCTCCCGACCCGCGCGACCCGGCAAAGTCGGTGGGCTACGGCTCGCGGGTCGAGCAAGGGACCGTGCTCGCACGGCTCGACAGCGCGCTGTACCAGGCGCGCCTCGACCAGGCGCACGGCCGGGTCGCCAAGGCCGAGGCCGACATCGAGCAGGCCGAGGCCAAGTTCCGCCAGGCCGACCGGGAGATGGACCGGGCTACCAAACTCAAGGCCCGAGCGACGGTCCTCATCTCCCCGCAGCAATACGAGGCCTGCCTGACTGATTATGAGTCGGCCAAGGCCGCTCTGACCGTGAGCCGGAGCAGTCTGGTCGTCGCCAAGGCCGACCTGGAAGAGGCCGCCCTCAACCTCGGGTACACCACGATCCGCTCCCCCGTGAAGGGGATCGTCCTCGACCGCCGCATCAATGTCGGCCAGACCGTCGTTGCGAGCCCGAATGCGCCGAGCCTCTTCCTGATCGCGAGGGACCTCGACCGCCTGGAAATCTGGTCGTCGGTCAACGAGACGGACATCGGCTCGATCCACGAGGGTCAAGTCGTCCGGTTCACCGTCAGCTCGCTCCCGCGCGAGACATTCGAGGGAAAGGTCTCGCAGATCCGCTTGAACGCGAGCATGAGCCAGAACATCGTGACCTACACAGTGGTCGTCTCGGTGGATAACTCCGCCGGTCGCCTCCTGCCGTACTTGACGGCGCGACTGGAGTTCGAGGTGAGTGTCCGGCGGGGCGTCTTGCTGGTCCCCAATGCGTCACTCCGCTGGCAGCCCCGCGTGCAGGACGTGATCCCCGAGGCGCGCTCGACGTATGCGATGGCTCTCCGCAGGCACGCGTCGACAGGGAGGGAACCCGGCCGTGCATATGCCTCCCCCGACGACCCCGGCGGGCTCCTCTGGATCAGGCAGGGGGAGTTAGTCAGGCCGGTGGAGGTGCGCATCGGCTTCTCCGATGGCGTTGTCACCGAGGTCGCCGCCGACGGACTGACCGAGCACACCGAGGTCGTCGTCGCCGCCAGCCGGATCGAAGCCGATCCGGACGCCCTGTCCATCCTGCCACATACTTGGAGTGAGTCGCCGAAGAAATAGGCCCCGGGCCGTGGAGAATTGATCGTGGAATTCATCGGATTGGAAGGTGTCCACAAGATCTACACAGGTGGGGCAATCGACGTGCCCGTGGTCCGGGGCGTCTCGCTCTCGATCGCCCGGCGTGAGATGGTCGCCCTCATGGGGGCTTCGGGTTCGGGAAAGACGACGCTCGTCAACCTCCTCGGCTTCCTCGACCGCCCGACCAGCGGCCAGTATTGGTTCGATGGTCGGGACGTCACGAGGCTCAACGAAGTGGAGCGAGCGCGTCTGCGAAGCTCGGAGATCGGCTTCGTCTTCCAGAACTTCAATCTCTTGCCCAGATTGACGGCCCTGGAAAACGTCATGATGCCCCTGGCCTATGGTTCGCACGACTTCGCCGAGTCCGAGTGCCGTGACCGGGCGCGGGCGTTACTGGAGCGGGTTGGCCTGGGTGGTCGCATCGATCACGAGCCGTCGCGGCTCTCGGGGGGCGAGCAACAGCGCGTCGCAATCGCCCGAGCGCTCATCAACCAATGCTCGCTACTGATCGCCGATGAGCCGACCGGCAACCTCGACTCGAAGACGGGCGAAGAGATCCTCGGCCTCTTTGGCGAGCTCAATCGCGAGGACGGGCTGACCATCGTCCTCGTGACGCACGACCCGACCGTCGCCGCCCATGCCGACCGGATCATCCGGATGCGCGACGGCCTGGT
>JBKQHM010000560.1:0-18582 GCA_052148775.1 Isosphaeraceae bacterium
TCATCGGCGGCGTGTCGGCCGCCATCCAGTTCCGGCGGAATCCCGAGCGCTCGGACATCATGGCGTCGACCGCGGTGTACCGCCCGCCGTAGCCGCCGATGTGGACCCGCACCGGGTATCGGCGATCGGGCTCGCGTGCGAAATCCTTCGGCAGGATCACGCCGGCGCGCAGGTCGATCGGCCGCCCGTGGAAGTCGCTCAGCACCCGCGATCGGATCTTGATGTGCTTGACCAGCTCCGAGTCGGGCGGGAGCGTCTCCTCGGGCACCGAGCGGGACAGCACGAGCTCGACCGTGCCGCCGGCGCCCGGGTCGAGACGCACGGTCCGGACCGGCCCATACAGGTCCCCGGGCGCATTGGGGGTGTTGAGGTCGGGATTCGTGTGCAGGAGGGCCTGGACCTCATAGGTCCCGGGCTTCAGCCGGCCCAGGTCGTCCAGCGGGAAGATGGCCGATCGGGCGTCGAGGATCGCGGTGGCGCCCGGCTTCAGCCCGTCGACGTCGCGGCCGAGCACCGTGGCTGCGTCGTCGCCGGTCTGCCCCACGGCGAGCCGTGGCTCCTGTCGAAGCGCCCCCCGGGGCGACAGCGCCACGAGCAGCCGGCCCGATCGCGGCCCCGATCCACTCGCTTCGGTCCCGAGCCGCACTTCGAATCGCAGCGCATCGGGCCGAGGCTGGGACGGCTCGTCGGCGTTCAGGACCATCAACAAGGAGCACCAGGCGATGAGTGTCATTGGTCACTTGTCATTTGTCATTGGTCACTGGGCCGACCGGGACCGCCTACTGTTCTAAAGCACGCGTGGGTCCGCTGCAAGTCATCGGTCAAATGGAGCGATCGACCACCCGGGTCCGGCACCTGTCCCACACCTCCTTCAGGGTGGCCGATTCACAGGTCGTGGGAGGGGCTCAGCTGCGGTTCAGGGCCCTACCAATGACTAATGACCAATGACCAATGACAAACTCGACTAATGACTAATGACTAATGAGCGAGGAGTATCTTGGGTAGAGTGGGTGCTGCGATTCCGCCCGCACTGCTTGGAGTGATAGAGGGCGCGGTCGGCGTGGACGACGAGAGTGGCGCCGTCGGGGGTATCGATGCCGGAGGTGGCGACGCCCAGGCTGGCGGTGACCTTGCGGTCGGTCCAGGGGTGGTCGGCGATGGACGACCGGAGCCGCTCGGCGACGCTCATGGCCTCGGCGACGTCGGTCGTCGGCAGCAGCACGACGAACTCCTCGCCGCCGTATCGGGCCACGACGTCGTGGTTGCGGACGATCGACTTCAGGGTCGATCCCACGGAGCGGAGGATCCGATCTCCGGCCGGGTGGCCGAAGGTGTCGTTGAATTGCTTGAAGTGGTCGATGTCGAGCATGATCAGCGAGAGGGGGGACGACTTTCGGTCGGCCTGGGCGAAGAGCAGCTCGAGATCCTCTTGGAAGCGGCGGCGGTTCTTCACGCCGGTGAGCTCATCGGTCGTGGCCATCTCGGCGAGGCGGGCGTTCTGGCGTGCCAACTGGTCGTGCATGGCGATGATCCGCTCGGCGATCTCGAGGCGGACGGCCAGCTCATCGGGGTCCGGCGGCTTGGTCAGGAAGTCGTCGGCGCCGGCGCGGAGCCCCTTGAGCCGGTCCTCGCGGCGATCGAGCGAGGTGAGCAGGATGATGTAGATGTAGCGGTCGTTCGTCGCGGCCCGGAGGCGCCGGCAGAGCTCGGGGCCGTCGAGGTGGGGCATCATCCAGTCGGAGATCAGCAGCGGGGCGTCGCCTTCGCGGATCATCTGCCAGGCCGCCTCGCCGTCGGGCGCCACGGTGGCCTCGTGCCCCATCTTCTCGAGGGTGCGCCGCAGGAAGAGGGCCGCCGTCGGTTGGTCTTCGGCAATGAGTATCTTCATGGTTTGATAGCGAGCTCGCCAAAGGATTCGAGGGCCACCCGGACGACGTCCCATGCGTCGACGACCCTCCCGGTCTCGGTCTCGGCCTCCTGGAAATCTCCCCGCATCGCCGCATCCTCCAGCGACTGGCAGGCCTCGGCCAGGTCCCTGGCGCCGATCGTCCGGCTGATCCCCTTGAGGCCGTGGGCCTCGTTGGCCAGCGCCCTCGCGTCCGCGGCCTGCATGGCGTCCGCGATGACGCCCAGGCATCTCGGGGCCGTTTCCAGGAACGACGCGGCCATCTCGCGGGCGAACTCCTGGTCGCCGCCGCAGGCGTCGATCAGCTCGGCGAGCGTCGTGCACCTCGGGCCGATGTCGAGGTGCCGGCCCGGCTCGACGGCGTCGCGGGGTGCCAACCCCTCAAGGGCCGCCTCGAGGTCGGCCTTGCGGATCGGCTTGGGCATGTATCCGTCGAAGCCGGCAGACAGGCACCGTTCCCGATCGCCCTGCATGGCGTGGGCGGTCAGGGCGAGGACCGGCAGGTGTGCACCGGTCCCGGCCTCGCGCCTCCGGATCGCGCGGACCGCGTCGAAGCCGTCCATCTCGGGCATCTGCACGTCCATCAGCACGACATCGAAGCCGCCGGTACGGGCCTCGGCCTCGATCGCGCGGATGGCCTGCACGCCGTCCGGGGCGACGTCGACCGAGTGCCCCATGCGTTCGAGCATCCGCACGGCCACCTTCTGGTTGACCGGATGATCCTCCGCCAGCAGGATTCGCAGGCAACGTCCGGCTCGGGCCGGCGACTCCGCGTCGGCACGCTCGGCCTCGAGGCCCGCGCCCCGGCCCGACTCCGGGCGGGCGATCGGCGTGAGGATCTTCATCATCGCGTCGAACAGTTCCGACTGGCGTACCGGCTTGGTCAGGCTGGCGGCGATCCGCAAGGCGCGGCAGATGTCCGTATCCTCGGGGCCCCCGGCGGAGGTCAGGAGAAGGACATGGACCCCGGCGACCCGCGGATCGTGGCGGATCCGCCGGGCCAGATCGAGACCGTCGATGTCGGGCATCATGCCGTCGACCAGCGCGACGACGAACGGCCGACCCCAATCCGCGGCGTCCCGCAGCGCCTCCAGGGCCGCCGCCGCCCCGTTGACGGCGGTCGGGCGCGCGCCCCAGCTCGCGAGCACCTCTTCCAGGATCAGGCGGTTGGTGGCATTGTCGTCCACGATCAGGATCGGCATCCCCTCCAGGCGGGGGAAGTC
Source organism: Isosphaeraceae bacterium (assembly GCA_052148775.1). GTDB lineage: Bacteria > Planctomycetota > Planctomycetia > Isosphaerales > Isosphaeraceae > CAVZRC01. The sequence continues at coordinate 3,130 of JBKQHM010000560.1, forward strand.
CGGCTCGATGCGGCCCGCCGGGGTGGCATCCTTCGACGGGATCCTTAGCTCGGTCGAGAACCAGAAGGTGCTGCCCAATCCCGGCCGGCTGTCGGCCGCGATCGTCCCGCCCATCATCCCGACCAGCTTGGCCGAGATCGCCAGGCCCAGGCCCGTACCGCCGAACCGCCGCGTGGTCGAGCCGTCGGCCTGCTCGAAGGGTTCGAAGATGGAGTCCAGCTTGTCGGCGGGGATGCCGATCCCGGTGTCGATGACCTCGAACCGCAGCACGACACGCTCCTCCCCGCCCTCCTCGAGGCAGACGCGCATCAGGACCTCGCCCTTCTCCGTGAACTTGATCGCGTTGCCGACCAGGTTGACGAGCACCTGGCGCAGACGCCCGACGTCCCCGATCACCGCGTCGGGGACCTCGGGCGCGATCCGGCAGGCCAGCTCCAGTCCCTTGGTGTGCGCGCGCAGGGCCAGGGTCTGCATCATCTCGCCCATCGCGTCCCGCAGTTCGAAGGGCGCCGGGTCGAGGCTGAGCTTGCCCGCCTCGATCTTCGAAAAGTCGAGGATGTCGTTGATGACCGTCAGCAGCGACTCGGCCGAGCTCTTGACCAGCACGAGGTACTCGCGCTGCCGGGGCGTCAGGTGCGTATCCAGGGCCAGCTCGGTCATGCCGATGATCCCGTTCATCGGCGTCCGGATCTCATGGCTCATGTTGGCCAGGAATTCGCTCTTGGCCCGGCTGGCGGCCTCGGCGGCCTCCTTGGCCTCGCGGAGCGTGTCCTCGGCCTCCTTGCGCTCGGTGATGTCGATCGTCGAGCTGAGCGAGCCGATGAACGTCCCGTCCGGGAGGAATCGCGGCACCGAGGTGGTTGCCATCCATCGGTAGACGCCGTCGGCGCGGCGGGTCCTCATCTCCATCTGGATGGTCCCCTGCCCGGGGGATATCGACCGGGAGGTTTCCCGGCACATGGGCAAGTCGTCGGGGTGGATGAAACGGTCCCAGCCCTGCCCCAGCAGCTCCTCCATGGCGACCCCGCAGAACTCCGTCCCGGTCCGATTGACGAACGTGCAGCCGCGCCCGGGATCGCTCATGGCGATGATGACCGGCGCGCTATCGGCCAGCGACCGGAATCGCTCCTCGCTCTCGCGGATGGACTGCTCGGCCTTCATCCGCTCGGTCAGGTCGTGGAGGACGACCATGAGCAGCGACCGGCCGGCGACCTCGATCGGCGTGAGGGTCACCTCGCAAGGGAAGCTGACGCCGTTGTCCAGCCTGCGGATCCACCAGTCGAAGCGATGGAAGCCCTCGCGTCGGGCGATGGCGTCCATCTCGAGGCGTTTCTCCAGGGACCGACGTCCGTCGGGCTGGAACTCGCCCGACATCGACGCCGGGTGCACGCCCATGAGCTCCGACCGGTCCTTGCCGCCGAACAGGCGGAGCGCCGCCTCATTGCAATCGATGGTGCCGTCGTCCTCGTGGATCAGCAGGTGCCCGTCGGATGACTTCTCGAACAGCACGCGGAACTTGTCCTCGGCCTGCTTGCGCTCGGTCACGTCCACGGCGGCGCCGAGGATCTGGGTGGGCCGGCCGGCCTCGTCGCGGCGGAAGATCACCTCGCGAGCCTGGAGCCAGCGCCAGGAACCGTCGGCGTGGCGGGTGCGGAACTCGATCTCGGTGACCTGGCCGTCGGCGATCGCGTCGAATCGGGCCCGATAATCGCCGAACCGCAGCCGGGCGTAATCCTCCGGATGGATCAGTTCGGCCATGAGCGTGTCGAACCCGCGGGCGCAGACCACCTCCTGCGGGCCGTAGCCGAGGATCGTGCCCAGCCGGTTGTTGACCCAGACCGTGCGATTGAGGTCCAGGTCGATGAGGTAGAGGATCGAGGGATTGGCCTGGGCCAGGTTCTCGACGAAGTGCTGGCGCTCGCGGGCCTCCTCCTCGGCGCGGCGACGCTCGACGACTTCGCCCGCGAGCTTCGCGTTGACGTGCTGGAGCTCGGCGGTGCGCTCCCGCACCCGCGCCTCCATCTCGTTGTGGGCCCGCCGCAGGGCCTCCTCGGCGCGCTTCTGGTCCTCGATTTCGGTGCAGGTGCCGAACCAGCGGACGATCCGGCCCCGTTCGTCGTGCTGGGGCAGCGCCCGGACCAGGAACCATCGATAGTCCCCGTCGCGGTCCCGGAAGCGGTATTCCGTCTGATAGCTCGCGCCGCTGGCGACGGCCTCGTCCCAGTGCTTCAGGACCCGATCCCGGTCCTCCGGGTGCAGATACTGCGGCCATTCATCGAGGTTCGTCGTGGCGGGGTCCGCGCCGAAGTAATCGTACCAGCGGCAGTTGACGTACTCGCAAGAACCCCGGGCGTCCGTCACCCAGAGGATCTGGGGGAGTGCCTCGGAAAGGCTGCGGAACCGCACCTCGCTCTCGCGCAGTGCCTTCTCGGCGATCCGACGGTCGGCGATCTCGGCGTGGAGGACGGCATTGGTCCGCTCGAGGTCGGCGGTCCGCTCGCGGACCCGCACCTCCAGCTTGTCGTGGGCCCACCGCAACTCCGTCTCGGTACGCTTCCGCTCGGTGATGTCCCGCGCGATCTTCGACGTACCGATGACCCGGCCGCCTTCGTCCTTGATCGGCGAAACGGTCAAGGACACATCGATTCGGCGGCCATCCTTGGCCAGGCGCACCGTCTCCAGACGCGCGAGCGGCACTCCCGACCCCATCCGCTCGAGGAACGATGGGAAATCCTCCCGGTGGTCCGCCGGGATCAGCAACGCCATCGACCGCCCGACCGTCTCCGCCGCCGCGTAGCCGAACATCCGCTCGGCCCCGTGGTTCCAGGAGGTGATCGTCCCGTCCAGCGACTCGCTGATGATCGCGTCGTCGGACGATTCGACGATCGACGCCAGGCGGCGGTCGTTGAGCTTGGCCAGCCGCAACTCGTCGGCCTGCCGGCGCAGCTCCGCGTTGGCCTGCTGGAGCTCGGCCGTCCGAGACTCCACCATCACGCCGACGGCCGCATGGGCCGACTCGACCTCGGCCTGTCGCATGGCCAGATCGCGCAGCTCCCGTAGCGATTGGCGACAGCCGAGGATCAGCACGATGTCCTCGAAGACGACCCAGACGGTATGCTCCAGCCATCGCCATGGGCTGACCGTGGCGATTCCATAGATCGAGCGCGGCCAGTACAACCCGCGCAGGAAATGGTCCAGCACCACGACCACCGAGGCCGAGATCAGCAGCCGCGGGTCGCGGTATAACGCCAGGAAGGCCAGCGAGCCGAAGATGTGGAAGTGGGCCTCGATCTGGCCCCCCATCAGGTGGATGATCAGCCCGCACATCAGCATCTGGGCGATCGCCACCGTCTTCCGGGTCGTCTCCTCACCGGGCTGCCAGCCGATCAAGCCGAGCGGCAGGCTGACGATCAGGCCCCCCAGGATGATCGCCGCCCAGATGTGCGCGTGGAGCGTCGCCGACTCGCCCGCCCACGTGTAGGGCGAGACCCACACGGCGAATGCCACCGCCGCCATCCACTCGAAGAGGAGCAACGCCGCGAAGAGCCGGTCGACACGATGATAGCCGGCCTCCAGATGGGCCGCGTACAGTTCGACTGCCCGCGGGAGGATCGGTCCCGATCGGCAAGACTCCGAGGAGCTAGTCATGCCCATCAGTAAGACTCCCGACTCGGGATTCGTCGTGGCGTCGCGAGCGCGCAGCCGAAGACCGGGCTCTCCGCGATCCCCCTCTCCGTGCCGAGGATCCGGTCGAGCACCGCCTGTCGGCCCCGATTGTCCCCCCGGTGGCCACGCGCCGGCGTGATCCCTCCGCTGAAGATCCGCCGGCCTTCGGGGTCGTAAAGAAGGACATGGCCGGACGTGGCCATTCCGAACCGACGGGCTTCCTCGCCACCCAGGTCGGGCCAGATCGTCAACCCGGGCAAGGCCGCCAGGTCGGTCTCCATGTCCGACCAGCCACCGGCCTCGCGAGAAGGGCCGGGCTGGAGGACCACCGCATGGATCGAGACGCGGCCGACGCTCCGGCTCGAAAGGGCCGCCAGTTCCGCAAGGCTGGCTCGCGAGCACGGACAACATGGATGGAGAAAGATCAGGAGGGTCGGGACGCGGCCATCGAGGAGGATCGGGCTTCGCGACGGCCATCGGGCCGGCGCAGCCCCAGCGTCGCACGGCCGGGACGCGTAATTCCCCAGCACAAGCATCCCCGCGCCAACGACAAGACCCCAGATTCCCAGGAGGCCCGCGGGATGATATTGAATCGTCGTTCTTCGAGGCACCGATCGTCTCTCAAGCTGCGGATTCCTCGGCGCGGTATCGAGCCCTCTAGTGAAACCATAGGATAGATTCGGACGAGACGGAACCGAATCTCCTCGGTGAAGAGGAAAGAGAGAGACCATCTCAGTCAGAGCCGTCGCGCGGCTTCGCCACCGGAGTCGATCTCAGCCATGCCTGTCGGGCGGAATCACAGGCCGCCGAATGCCGACTTGAAGAATTGGGAAAACGCGCTCGAGAAGCTGGTCGTCGTGGACGACTTCGAAGTGGTCTTCGCGGGCTTGGCCGCGGATTGAGACTTTGCGGCGGAGCCATGCTTGGCGGCCTGAGCCGCGACCTCTTGAGCCTTGTGGGCCTCGAGCCGGGTCAGCCGCGTCGTGTGCACCTCGGCGGTAGGGGCCGCCACGCCCATCGCACTGAGGGCGAGCCGGTCTTCCATCGACTCGAGTCGGGGTCGGGCGACATGTCGCTTTCGCATGAGCGATACTCCTCTCTTCAGTCGAGTCGATTTACCACAAAGGTTCAAATCGAGCGACTGCAAAAGTTTCCCTACCCGTTGTTTTCTATCGGCAGGCCCGAAAAACGGCATGATCCTGATGGTGGACGACATGGCTTGTACGCGATCGGAAATACGGCCCCGGCAATCTGGGTAAGACGGACGGCTATCCATCGTCTCCACGGGCGTCGCGAGATCGATCAGGCCAGCACTGACGAGACGACCGGCCCCGGACGTGCTGGGTTCGTCCCAAGACCGAAGAATCGACAACGTCTCTGCCCTGACAGGGACGGTCCCTTTCCACACCAACCCGAAGCGTCAGCGAGGTCTTCGGCAAGTCCTTGTTCCACACCAACCCGAAGCGTCAGCGAGGTCTTCGGCAAGTCCTTGCGGATGAATGGGAAAGATCCTCGCTGACGCTTCGGGTTGGTGAGTGCCGCGAGCTGCAAAGGAGCTCTCGAATCGTCAACCTGCCGATGTGGTCCTTTGGGACGATCCCGACGTGCACGACTTGCCTTCTCAGCCTGCCCTCAGTCTGATAGGCTTTCCGCCGTTCCAGGGATCGGTCGATTACCGCCCTTGCGCAAGGAAGCGAGTGCCCCATGCGAATCTTCATCTCGGCAGGAGAACCCAGCGGCGACCTGCATGCCGCCAATTTGATCCGCGCGCTCCGCGAGCGCGTCCCGGATGCTGACTTCGTCGGCTTCGGCGGGTCGAAAATGCAGGAAGCCGGCGCGCGCCTGCTCTATCCCCTGGTCAACCTCGCGGTGATGTGGTTTCTCAACGTGCTGCTCAACATCGTCACGTTCATCCGCCTCATCTTCATGGCGGACGCGTACTTCCGGGACGAGCGGCCGGATGCCGTGGTCCTCGTCGACTACCCGGGCCTGCACTGGTGGATCGCCAAGCGCGCCAAGGCGCGGGGCATCCCGGTCTTCTATTTCGTGCCGCCCCAGCTCTGGGCCTGGGCCGGCTGGCGGGTGGAGAAAGTGCGGAAGTACGTCGATCAGGTCCTGTGCAGTCTGCCGTTCGAGCCGGCATGGTATCAGGCGCGAGGGGTCGAGGGGGCCATCCACGTCGGCCATCCCTACTTCGACGAGCTGGCCGATCGGCCCCTGGATGAGGGCTTCCTGGCCCGGCAGCGGGCGCATCGCGGGGAATTCGTGGCAATCCTGCCCGGCTCGCGCACCCAGGAGGTGCTGCGGAATCTGCCCGACATGCTCCGGGCCGCGAAAGCGCTGGCGAAGCAGCGCCCCGGCGTACGATTCGCCGTCGCCTGCCTCCACGAGCGGCACAAGGCCATGGCCGAGCGGATGATCGCAGAGTCGGGCGTCTGCGAGGGGAGCCCGGCGGATCCGGCCCCGTCGATCGAGGTCCATGCCGGGCGCACGCCCGAGCTGATCCGATTGGCGCGGGTCGCCTGGGCTGTCTCGGGCTCGGTCGGGCTCGAGTTGATGGTCGAGGGCCTCCCCACGGTCGTGCTGTACAAGATCAAGCGGTTCGACCTCTGGGTGGCGCGCTGGTTCATCAAGGCCAAGTACATCAGCCTGGTCAACCTGCTGGCCGACGCCGAGGTCTTTCCCGAGTACCTGACGTGGCAAGACGCCTCGGGCGAGCTGGTCCGATGGGCGTCGGCCTGGCTCGACGACCCGGAGGCTTACGCCCGGACGACATCCGATCTGGCGGCGCTGCGCGAGCGGGTCGCCCGCCCCGGCGCCTCGGACCGCGCCGCCGATCACATCGTCGCGTGGTTGCATCAGCATGGCGAGGAGGGGTCGGCGACGGTGATCGCCGATCCCACGACGGCCGCCTATCGCGGCCCCCACGAGGTCGGCTCGCGCCGGGAGCCGGCCGAAGGGCCCGGGTCGCGACAGGGTTGAGGTGGGGCGCGTCTCGGGACGGGAGGGGAAATCAGCCATCGAGGGATCGTCCCAATTCGGCTTGGATCGAGATACTTGTGACATGGAAGATGATCGCGAGGATCAGGAGGACCATGGCACGAACGACCCGGCGCAACCAAGCGGAACCGCGTCGGGGATAGGCTGTCACACCATCGCTCAGTCCGGCTCGATTTCCGGCGACGCCTCGTCTTCGAAGTAAGTCCGGAGGCTCTCATTGACCCGTTGCGGCCGGTGGGTCTCGGCGTCGAGCGGCACCCAGACGCTCCGGACCCGTGCCAGCAACTGGTTGTCCTTGGGCCTCCAGATCTCGACGGCCCGCTCGCTGGTCGCCGCAGTGGCCTTGCCGACCCAGGTGCGCGCGAGGAGCTCGTCGTCCTTGAAGGCCGGCTGGAGGTAGTCGATCTCGTGCCGCCGGACCACCCAGACGATGGATTCCGCATGCTCCTTGGGTACCGCGGCGAACCAGTGGGCCACGGCGGCATCCTGGGCATACCGGAGATAGACGACGTTGTTGACGTGGCCCAGGCCGTCGATGTCCTTCGCGGCGACCCGGAAAGCACGCTCGAATACCTTGGCCTTGCCCATACGTGATTCCTCTCGTCTCGGTGGCGGTCGTCTTGAGTGCGGACGTTACGAGTGCTTCACCTCGATCTACGCCCGAGCCCTCTCCTTGGCCTCCCTCGCCAGCTTCCCGGATGCCACCGGAATCGTCCAGAGAAACTTCCCGACGATCAGCTCGATCAATCGAGTCGCACCTGGTGATTGTCAGACTCATGGATCGTGAACCCGGGCACCCGGCCGCGCCCCGGGACCCTGTCTTCATGCCTTCAGATCCATCGAGAGATTTGCGAACTCCTCCCGCAAGGCCTGATATTGGGATTCCTGGGACAGGTCGAGGACGCGTGTCACCGTCGCGAGGACGCGGAAGGCGCGCTCGATTTCGAGATCATCCTTCTGCTCGCCGGTCGGGTTGACGAGCACGCCTCCGCCATCCTTCGTAATCAGCCCTGCCCTGACGACACAGGAGAATTTCCACGCCGCATCGTTCACGTTCTTGTGAAGGACGTGGTTCTGTCTCGGCAGCTTGGGGATCGGCAATCGCTGGTAAAGTCGGATGTGGGCACCCTTGCCGTACCCGTAGCTGAATTCGAACCGTTCATCGACTCTCTCTGCCAGAGGGCAATCCACCTCGTAGCGCCGCCGGAATCGGGGGTCGACATCCAGGTCGGTTTCCCGGATCAATTGCTCGCAGACCTCGTCAAGGCTCGGGTCGCGCGGTTCCTCGTAACCGGTCGCTTCCACGAGGGTACCGTAAAGGTGATCGGCGAGGGCGGGTAGCTCCTCGGGCTCGAGGGGATCGAGGAGGAATCCGCCTTCCACGAGCTGGAAGTTCCCGCGGTTGCCGCTCATCAAGGCCGAGAGGAACTCGGGCGAGCTTCGGGCCACGCGCGTACCGCCCGTCACCGGCTCGATCTCGGGCTTTTCGATCTCCCGCCGCCAGAAGCCAACCCATTGGCGCAGGGCGTCGGCACTGGTCACGAACGAAGGGATACTTCTCCCATCCAGTTGGCCGGGACGGTCGAGTTTCTCGGCCACGAAACGGGCATCCATCGCTCCGGGAGTCCAGACGATCACGCCGATATTTCGTGGCTCCATTCTCCGGAGGTCCGGAACATATTTTGCGATCAGATAGCGAGGTGTTTTCATGAGAAGAGGCTCCATTGCTGGATCGCGCGAAACTCTCCTTTGTTCTCCGTGATGATATCAAGCAAATTATCCCGCCGATAGCGGAGGAAGTCGATCGCTACGTCCGCTTCCGGAGGTTCGATTCCCAGGCCGATCGCGCCTCGACATATCTCCTCGATGAAGAAGTCGGGGATGGCCTTGATCCGTTTCCTCCACTTGTCAAAATGTTCGTCGGTCTGGATCACGTCGAGCAGGCAATGGCGATTTCCCGGAGTGACCTGGCCGTCCGACATGGCGAGCCGATCGCGTAAGGAGGTGAGTCGCTCTACGCCCTTGCCTTCCTCGAAGCCGAACAGGGCATGATTATGGTCGTAGATATTCATCCGGGGCGGTTGGGCCGAAAGGTAAACCGATAGGTTGCCCCGATGCCGGTCGCTGTTCGCGACCAGGACATCGAACAGGAGCAAGCCGGCCGAGAGATCCGGAAACCGCTCAACGCACTCCTTGGGATCGATCGGTGGCAGCGCGTTTCCGGTCAGGTTGAAATCGAGCGAAGCAAACCAGAGTGGGGCCGGCGCATCAGGGGCCGCGACGATGCCAAACGGTGGGATCGGCAGTCGCAGGAACCGGCCGATCTCGGCGCAGATCAGCTCGTTCGGAACGCAATAGGCCGCCCAGGGACCGTTCGACTTGGCGACCGCGCCGATCGTGATTTGACAACTGCCCGTTACGCCGATGCCAAGCTGCTGACCGACCGAGATGACTCGGTAAAGCCCTGCATTCATGAGAGGGCACCCATTCGAATGAGATATGGCAGCAATGCGAAGGATTACCACGGAACCGGGCGTTTCAGGGCGGAGTCTCGGCTTCCTCCGCCGGCTCGTCGTCGGGGAGGTTGAGTTCCTTGATGCGTCGATAGAGGCGCGGTCGGGAGATGCCCAGGATCTCGGCGGCGCGCGACTTGTTGCTCCGCGACTGGCGCAGGGCGGTCTCGATCAGCCGCCGCTCGACCTCGGTCAGCAGCTCGTCGAGCGGCTGGAGCGGGCCGGGCGGGGCCGGCGGGGTGAAGGCGCCGCCCAGGTTGCCGCGGATCGTCGCGGGCAGGTCTTCCGGGGCGATCGGTTGCCCCTCCCCGGCGGGGCGTGCGAGGGCGTGGTCGATCACGCGCGCCAGCTCGGGGAGGTTCCCCGGCCAGTCGTAGGCCAGCAGGACCGCGATGGCCTCCGGCGCGAAGCCGGCCCGTTGCGGGCCCCCGCGCTGATTGGCGCGCTCGAGCAGGTGTTGCGCCAGGGCCGGCAGCTCGTCGCGGCGCTCGCGCAGGGGATACAGCCGCAGGACCAGCGTCGTGATGGCGAAATACAGCTCGGGCCGCAATCGATCGGCCCGCAAGGCGCCTTCGGGTTCGAGGGTGGTGGTCGCCAGCAGGCGGACCCTCGGGTCGAGCGCCTCGACCAGCCGCGCCTGGAGGTCGCGGGGGAGGCTGAGGATCTCGTCGATCAGCAGCGAGGAACCGTCGCTCAGCGACAGCCGCGACCGCCGCGGGCCGCGGTGCGAGTCCGACTCGGTCGCGTCGACGTCCGGGGGGCCGAACAGCTCGCGCTCGAGGATCTCCGCCGGCAGGGCCTCGCAATCGAAGGCGATGAGCGGCCGCTGTCGGCCCGGCCCCTGTTGATGGATGGTCCGCGCGACTTGCCGCTTCCCCGTCCCGGGCTCGCCGACGATCAGCACGGGGACTCCCGACCCGACGGCCAGCCGGATCTGGTCGAGCAGCCGGCGGTGGGCGGGGCCGAATCCGATCAGGCTGTCGAGCCCGTAGGACTTCTGGAGCCGGCGCCGGATCTCCAGCAGCTCGACGTGGAGCTTGTTGCCCTCGGAATCGGGGACGCTCGTCCGCGCGTCCGTCGGGCGCACCGTACCCAGCATGCCGATGAGCCGGTCGTTCTCGTCGCGGAACGGCCAGAACTCGACCCGGCGCCAGAGCGCCTCGCCGCCGGCGTGGTAGATCAGCGTCGTGCTCCCCGCGGGCTGGCCGGCCATCGCCTCCGGCGGCGGATGGAAGCTCGCGGCCAGGTCGGCCGGGTCTCCGGCGCGGGTCGGACCATGCGCCTGGCAGGTCAGCCCGACCACGGAACTCGCCGCGTGGCCCGTCAGCTCTTCCCACGCACGATTGACCCACACCAGCTTGAGCGCCGGATCGAGCCAGAAGATCGGCTCCCGAGCCCGTTGCCAGAGCGGATTCGGTTCGAATGCGGGAACGCGTGGAGTTGGCATTGAGACTATGATCTAATCAGTGGCTAGTGGCGAGTGGCGAGTGACGAGTGGCCAGTGACGAGCCGCTACGACGCCACCACGACGTGACCCAGGATCGCTCCGGCCCGGCACGAAGGCAAGGAAAAAGCAAAAACATGTCCGACTCGCAGCCGACCCCGGGCCAGGCCGGGGCATGGGTCATCGCCCTGGACGGGGGCACGACGAACACCCGGGCCCGGCTGTTGCACGGGCATCGGATCATCGCCACGTCGCGGCGCGGGGTGGGCGTCCGGGACACGATCCTGGGCGACCCCGGTCAGCCCGCATCCCGCCTGGCCGCCTCACCTTCGGCCCCGGATTCGTCCGGCCAGCCTCACCGAGACCGTCTGGTGCGGGCCGTCCGCGAGGCCGTCGAGGAGGCCGCCCGCGCCCTGGTTCCAGCGACGTCGGCACCGGCCGACGGCGAGGATGCCGGCGTGACGGGGCGGGTTGCGTTCCTCGTCGCGGCGGGCATGCTCTCCTCGGAGGTCGGGCTCGTGGCCGTCCCCCATGTGCCGGCCCCCGCCGGGCTCGACGAACTGGCCCGGGGCGTGGCCATCGTGAGCCTTCCCGAAGTCGCCGCGATGCCGATCTACGTGGTACCGGGGGTCCGCACCCCCGCGGCCGATGGCCCCGACGGCTGGTTCGAGGCCGACGTGATGCGCGGCGAGGAATGCGAGACGCAGGGGGCCTTCTCCGCCCTGGTCGCCGATCGACAGATCGGCCCCGGCCGGTGGTCGGCCTTCCTCTGGCCCGGCTCCCATACCAAGTTGGTCGAGGTCGACCCCTCGGGCCGGATCACGCGCAGTCATACGACCCTGGCCGGCGAGTTCCTCCAGGCGGCCTCGCGACATACGATCCTGGCCGCCAGCCTGCCCGACGCGCTGCCCGATGACCCCGACCCGGCCGCGGTGGCCGCCGGTGTCCGGGCCGTCGAACGCGAGGGGTTGGGACGCGCCGCGTTCCTGGTCCGGATCGCCGCGTTGACCGGAAGCCTCGACGCACCCGCCCGGGCCTCATTCTGGATCGGTGCGGCCGTCGCCGCCGACGTGATCGGCCTGGCTCAGCATCGCATCCTCGTCCCGGGACGGCCCGTCTGGGTCGGCGGCCGTCAGCCGCTCAGGGCCCTCTATGCCGCCGAGTTGGCCCGCCGCCATCGCGGCCCGGTCGTCTCGCTCGACGATCTTCTGGCCGAATCGGCCTCGGCCCTCGGCGCCTGCGAGATCGCCGCCCGCCGGGTCCAGTTCGACAACAATCCCCGATAACCACGGACCGGTTCCGAGCCCGCGAGGTCACCCGCGCCGGTCGCTCAGGGCTTCGACCTTCATCGGCCGACTCACCGAGCCCGCGTCCCTCTCAGACCTGGCTGAATCGGCTCCACGACCAGACGACCTGGCCGATGATCACCTGGCTCCCCTCTTCGTTGAACTCGATCGGGATCAGGGGGTAATCCCGGCCCCCGTGGTTGGGCCGCAGGATAATGTGCCGGCCGTGCAGATCCAGCCATCGGATCATCGGCACCCCGTCGGGACACGCGGCCACGATTTGCCCGTGCAACTTCTGCGGGTGGGTCACCGAGCGGTCGATCGCCACGACGGAGCCGACGGGCAGGATCGGGTGCATCGAGTCGTCGGTCAATCGGGCCCCGATCGTCTCCGCGGGCTTGGGCAGCCAGTTCCGATACGCCAGGACGTGACCGTCCACCCGCGTAGGATTGAGCACCGGACCGGCGATATCCGAGAGGGGATAAATCGCGATCGCCACGAACTCGGAGGCCATCTCGCCGGGCAGATTCTCGGGAGCGACGACTATTGCCTCGGTCGACAAGCGTTCGAGCCTCTCCAGTCCCCGACGGATGAGCTCGATCGGGTTCATTTCCGAGAGCTGCTGATCGTGGTGCGAATTGCTGAATCGCGGCCCCTCGCCGTTGAGCAGCCACGTGGGGTTCGCCCCGGTCTGCTCGATGAAAGCGAGCAGGATCTCGGCGGGGACGGTGACCCCCGTCTCGTAATTATACCATGTCCTCGCCGGTAGATTCAGGCGACGAGAGAGCTCCGGACCTCCGTGCTCTCCGAAGATCTCCTGGCGGATTTCCCGCAAACGGCGAGAGAGAGAGGCTTTGACATTGACCCGGACTTTCGGTGTCTTCTTTCGAGCCACAGTGCTCAATCCCGCACGCGGGAACCTCCCATGCTCCGTCTGATCTCGGATCATACCGGTTTTCTCGCGGGAAACCCCGCGAAAAACGAAATGCCCTGCATGATCGACGAAACTCTAGTTTAGCTCGATGAGACTCATGTTTCTACTCTGCACAAACCCAAGTGTCTCTGAATCCGAACTGGACCATCGAGACCATCCCACCGGTTTTTCAAAACCCCCTCTGATTCATAACAGCTTAATAACACCAGGGTTGCGTCGGCCAGCCTCGCTCGTGCTCATAACCGGCCTCCCTCCTGGCGGTCGCGGTCTCGGAGTCGCAAACCTTTTTACAATAATGTGATGTGCCGATTAGCCGCGAGTCGCCTCCGAAGACAAAAGGGTTACGATCGTCTCGCCGTCGCGACTCACAAAGAAATGAGTTGCTGTTGAAAAAACTCCCCATAATCGCCACGCCGGGGGAGGTAATTCCGACACGTGTTTCTCTATCTTCTCGGCCCGATGATTCAAGGAAACACGAACGCGGCCCATCGGTTACGGCTTTCCCAGGTGGCCGAACGTGCTTTCGGTACAAGAACCTATCCCGGACATACGGAGCTCCTCCGGAAAAGTGACGCGGGTCTGACGAAAAGTGGAACCGGAGGCATCGGATCGCCCATCGGGGCTCCGGGTCTTACGTTTTCTCCCCGCTCGCCCCGAAGGAGCCGGCAACGGCGGTCCCGGTCATGCACCGGGGACCGGTCAACGATTGGAAATCGACAAAGCCCTGAAAGACGGGACACCAAACGGTTCCTGGCTCTCGGTCTCGGTCGTATGCGAAGGTCGCGTCGCCTGGGGCCGTCGCAACCACACGGGGATATCTCGTTCCCGCGCATCCGGGCGGGAGAGCCAGCGCGCGGAATCGGCGCTCTCTCCGCGATCCCTTGAGTCTGTAGCAAGGACGCCGCGTGGGTGGTAGGCGTCTGGGGCTGGCTAAAGTCTTCGTCCGTTCAGAACACCAACCCGAAGCGTCAGCGAGGTGATCGGCGGTCGAGGCCGCGGGTCCGGAACCTCGCTGACGCTTCGGGGGAGTAGGAACGACGACGACAGCCGGCCCGGCATTTCATCGCGCCAGGCCCGCCCCCGAATGGGATATCCCAGCACCCGGGCGCGATCTTCAGAAAACGCCCAGTTCGTCGCGGGCGGCGTCGGACATCTTCTCAGGAGACCACGGCGGAGACATGACCAGCCGGACATTGGCCTTGGTCACGCCGGGGACGGCCTCCAGGGCCGTCGCGGCGTTGCGAAGCATCTCCGGGCCGACCGGACACGCCGGGGAGGTCAGCGTCATCTCGACGTCGACCTGATCGTCGTGGGCCTGGATTGTATAGACCAGGCCCAGGTCGATCACGTTGACGTTCAACTCCGGATCCTTGACCTTGCGCAGGGCGTCGAGCAGGCTTTCTTGATCGATCATCTCCGGGTCCTTATGTCCTGGGTCCTCGAGTCCTGGTAGTGCTGCATCAGGTCTTGGCGGATGGTCCTTGGTCAAGTCTTCGCCCCGTCCCCCCTCCACGCGCCTTGGGACAAGGCCGCGGCGCGAAGGGCTTAAGGACGGATGACTCAAGGACTCATGGCCACGTAGATGTCATCGCCGCGTAACTCGGTGGCATGGACGGCCACCGGTTCGATGGCCGGCATGCAGAGCGGCTTGCCGGTCCGGACGTCGAAGCGAGCCCCGTGGCGCGGGCATTCGATCTCGCATCCCATCAACTCGCCCTCGGCCAGCGGCCCACCGTCGTGAGTGCAGACGTCGTCGATCGCGTAATAGGCGCCGTCGACGTTGAACACGGCGATGGCACGCCCGTCAACCTCGGCGAGCAGCTTGCCGCCGATCGGCAGTTCGGCGCGGGTTGCGACCTTGACGAAGGAAGGCATGATTGGCGGGTCCTCGAAGGCGTTTGGCGTAAGAATCGGTGGCGAGGCTCAGGTCCGCACACAGACCGGGCCCGGGGGCATTCACGAGTTCGAGGCGAGCGAGACACGATCACGGATCGCTCTACGCCGGGCTCGTCGAGGGAGCCCCGCCGCCCTCCGATCGGGCGATCGCCGCGCGGGTCACGTCCCCCTTGACCCGGCGGAGGACTCCGGACAGGCCGCGGACCCGGAGCATCCCCAGGATCTCCGACAGGCCGCAGCGATCGACCAGATCATTGGGCACCTGGAGAACGTCCTCGATCGTGGCCCCCTCGAGGCCCTCCAGCAGCATCGACACGAAACCGCGCACCGTCGGGGCCTCGATCGGCGCGTCGGCGTGGAGCGAGACCCGCTGGCCATCGAGCTCGACGAAGAGATAGACCGGGGACTGGCATTCCTCGACCCGATGGGCCGCGTCCTTGTGCGCGGCCAATCGGTCCGGCAGCGGCGGCAGGCTCTTGGCGAAGTCGAGCAGGAGGTCGATCCGCTCCTGACGGTCGGCCTCGCTCAACTCGCCGATGATCTCTTCCATCTTCTTCGTCATCGAGCCTCTGTCCTTTTCATTGGTCATTGGTCATTGGTCATTGGTCATCAGTCATGGGTAAGCGGCGTTCTGATCGTGTCGTTCCTCTTTGGGCGGATATACAGAGCCCACCCTTCGGGCCGAGCCGCTAATGACCAATGACCAATGACCAA
>JBKQHM010000561.1:0-3283 GCA_052148775.1 Isosphaeraceae bacterium
CAGCCAGGCCGAGCCCCAGGTTCCGCAAGGCCGACATCAAGATCACTTCCGCCATCGCGCATCGGCCGTTGACGAGGAGTAACACGGCCTCGCTCGCGAAGGGAAGCGCGAAAAGGACCTCGAGGGCCACGATCGTGACCCAGTTCGCAGGCAAGCGACCCAGACGTCGCCCGAAATACCAGGCGATCACGAGCGCCGGGACCACGCGCACGCAGGCGGTCGCGGCCAGGGCCAGGGCACGGGACCGGCCCGGTTCCAGCAACGCCTGGTCCATCGCCGTGGTGGCGATCGCCGCCATCGCCAGGGTCGTCCAGCGGATCGGCACGTCTTCATGCGATTCAGCGGCCAAACGCGATCTCCTTCCCGGCCCGCAGGAGGCACGTCGCAACGCGCCCGGGGCCGTCGATCACGATCCAGGGCGCCAGGGAGAGCGGGGTGGTTGGGCCGATGCCCGCGTCCCGCACGAATGCCCCGGCCTTCAGTACGACGAAGCGATCTCCGGCCCGGCGACGGCCCTCACCCCTCCACCCGTGAAGTCCGACGTCGGTCGTGATGATGACCCTCAGCCCGCCATCGGATCGCTGGCACTCCGCGAGGCTCAGCAACTCCGCAAGGTCCCGGTCGCCTCCGGGCGCGAGTCGCGCCAGTGCATCGAGCAAGGTCACCGTCCGCGCCCGGGCCGAGCCGCGTGAGGGAACCGGCTTGCCATCGAGAACCAGTTCCACCGCTGCCCCCTGACCGATCCAGCCCTCAGCGAGGCTCGCGGCGACGCGGATCGCCCACTCGCGCGAGCTGCCCGGACCCGAACCGGCGTGCGCGGCCGGGCGGGTGTCGAGCACGATCCGAACGCGGGGGACGGCGTTCGACTGGAGCTCGCGGACAATCAGCTCCCCGTGCCGCGCGGTCAGTCCCCAGTGGACGCGACGGATCGGGTCGCCGCGACGGTAGGGACGGACCCCGCGCGGATCGCCCGAGTGGCCCGCGCAATCCCTCGTCGCCAGACCATCGAAGGCGTGGCTACCTTCGATTTCGGGCACCGCCGCGACGGGAAATGTCCGGGGCCAGACCAGCAGCGACGCCGTGACGTTTAGCGGCCGCGACGCCTCCCACAGGCCGAACGGGAACCCGCACACTACTCTCGGCTGGCGGCTGGGGTACTCCCCTCGGCAAGCCGGGATGAACTCAATCCTCTCCGCGATCGAACGCCAGCCGGGCACGAACGCCAGGCCAGCGAGGGCCATGTCGTCGCAGCCATTTCCGACCGGATCCGGGAATCCCCCCCGGACCGAGACACCCCAGGCGCCCCAGGGCATTCGGTTGCCGAGGATCAGCCGGGCCGCGACCGGTTCCCCTTCGCGGCAACGGGACCGATCGAAGCTCAGCGACCCATTCAGGCCGCGGACGATCAGCCAGGGCCAGATCAGACCCAGCGTCGTTACGACGAGCACTCCAAAACCAACGACGAATCCCTGCGGGTGCAGGAACATCCCACAGAGGCCCGAGGCCAATGCCGCCAGGCCCAGGCTACCGAGGGGCGTCCGCGCCCAGCGGATGTACGGGGTGATGGCGGGAAAGAAGTCCTGGGTCAGGACCGCTCTCCGATTCGTAAGCAAGGACATCAAGGGCCTCTGCGCTGGTACTGCCATAAGCCGTATCGAAAAATGAGTGGTCACGCGGCCACCCTACTCGTCAGACTACTTGGCCTTGGCCGCGTCACTCTCGGGATCGACCGAGACCTTGGCCATCTCGCGGCAGAGGGCCTCGCATTTCTTACAGGCTTCGAGACACTCCTTCATTTGGGGGTCACTGTGCTTGGAACACTCGGCCGCGCAAACCTTGCACGCGTCGGCGCAGGCCAGGCACACGATCGAGATCATCGGGCTTTCTCTTGCCATGAGCTCACACGCGAGGCCGCAGAACTCCTGGCAGTCGATCGTCAGGTTGGCGATCCGGTGATGATCACCGTGACCATCCTTGACTTTCTCGAAGCAGTGGTGGAACGTCTCGTTGCAGACCGTGGAGCACGCCTCGCAGGCCTTGAGGCACTCTCCGTGCAGCTTGTCGTGGTGGTGGGGATGCTGCGCTCGGGACTCGGTCGCTCCCAGTGCCACGCCCGCAAAACCGGCCCCGGCGGCCAAGAAGATCTCGCGACGATTCATCGTGTAGTCTCCGCATAAAGAGTTGTGATGGAGAGAATCAGGGGCCCCCGCGCGCACACTGCCCTTGCCACGGGCATCGCGTGGTTTGGGGGCCCGGAATAGGTCACCGGATTAGTCCGATGACTGTCGGATTACAGGGTAGCCGTCAGTAGGAGTCGGACGAGATGATCTCGCCCATGTTGCGTGTCGCCAGGCCGCAGTGTCGCCGGGCGTCCGGGGGCCGTTCTCCAGTCCCGCGGTCAGGATGAGGCCGCGCGCCGGCACCGACGGCCTTCGAATCAGCGTCTCCTGGACTTGTTGGGAAGTCCGACCTTGGACTTGTAGGGAAATCGTTTGGGATCGATGCGCGACAGGGCGATACCAGCCGCTTCGCGGACCCTGGCGTCACCGTCGCCTTGCTCCGCCTTCTGGAGTGCGGGGATGGCATCCATGGCGAGTTCGTGAAACTCGCCAAGTTTGAGGGCGGAGCTGCGGCGGACGTCGCTGCCCTTATGCGTGAGGGCTTCGATCAACGCCGGAACGACCTTTGTCGCGTCATCCTTTCCTCGCGGCAAGGTGCGCGCCGCTTTAACCGCGTCTATCTCGGTGCCCGACTTCAGATCCGCGACCAACTCGTCGGTCGATTTCCCCGTGTTGCAGCCGCCGCACGCCAGCAAGCAAAGCCACAGAACCCAACCTGTCCGCACACGCATCACTCAAGTCCTCCATCGGAATCGCGGCGAAGAACAAGGCGAATGGCCCGCGTCCGCCGGTTAGTGGCGCGCGGCCCGCGGCAATCAATAGGAATCGGACGAGATAATCTCGCCGCCGGCTCTGGTCATCAGGTATTGATACGAGGCCGGGGCGATGCCGGTCTTGAGGAAACGCACCGAGCCGTCGCCGAACAGCATATTATCTCCACCTGGGTGCATGCTCCAAAACACATCGGGGTCGAATACCGGGTTGTCGCTGTTGGGCTTGTGCGTGGCGTTGCCGTGGCCGAGGCACAAGGCTTCGTCGAAGTCCGACTGGTCGTAGGCGGTGCCATTTCCGGTATTTGGGCACTGGGAGGGAGGAGTATTGGGGGTTGTCCAGGGCACGGTAGCCATCCACGCGGGGCACCTTGCTCCCGTCACAGCGCCGGG
>JBKQHM010000562.1:0-4820 GCA_052148775.1 Isosphaeraceae bacterium
GATTTGAAACTGCTGGCTGAAATTGAACGGCAGGTCAGGCTGCCCCTCGTGGTGCATGGCGGGACCGGGTTTCCACATACCCAGGAGCCGATAGCCATCGGTCCCAGTGCGGATCGTTGTCGGACCGGCGCGTTGGTCTTGGCGTTACCGTCGACCGACGCGATGACCGGCAGGATCCAGGACAGCTTGCCTCTTGCGATCTTGGGGACGACCAACCAAATCTCCGTCTTCGATCATGCGACTGGTCAGCGACAAGTCGATGGTATCAAAGTACAGCACGCGCAGTGAGAGATCCACCCGGGATCGCCGGGCGGCCTGCGGCCCATCCGCTTCGGATCGCGCTCCCATTTCCAGGTAGCCAGTCTCACGAGGCATTGTGTTACAATCTTGTTTAACACGGGTGGCCGTGCACGATGAAGGCAACGGGCTCCGATGCTTGTGGGCACGTTGACCGACTTAGAGGAGGGTACGCGAGGATGACGCAACCGAGGCTCGATGGGGTTGGCGACTCTTCCCAATCCGGTAGATCCCTGGCCATACGGCGTTCCATCGCCCGCGCGCTGTGCGTCCTGGTCAGCCTCGCCGTTCCCGCGTCGGCAGCCGACGAGGCCAAGGGAATCGCCTTCTTCGAGAGCAAGATCCGCCACGTCCTGGTCGAGCGGTGTCAGGAGTGCCATTCCAGATCGCTCGCGAAGCCGAAGGGACGATTGCGGCTGGATACGCGCGAAGGGCTTCGCCAAGGGGGAAGCTTGGGGAGCGCGGTCATACCGGGGGATTCCGGTGCGAGCCCCTTGTTCCTGGCCATCACGGCCGCCGACGGCTACGAGCCGATGCCCCCGAAAGGAAAGCTCCCCGCCTCGGTGGTCGCCGACTTCCGGCGATGGATCGAGATGGGCGCCCCCGACCCGCGCGACGGGACCGGCAAGACGTCGACCGCATCGGCGCCGGAAGCCAGCCCCAACCAGGGCCGCGACTGGTGGTCGCTTCGGCCAATCGCACGACCGAAAGTCCCGCCGATCGAGCCGTCGATGGCCGGCTGGGCGCGCACGCCGATCGACCGATTCATCCTCGCCAGGCTGGCGGAAAAGGGTCTCCAGCCATCGCGACCAGCCGACCGGCGCACGCTGATCCGCCGGCTTTCCTTCGATCTGATCGGGCTGCCGCCGACCCTCGCTGAGATCGCGGCGTTCCTCGACGACCAGGCCCCCGACGCCTACGAGCGGCTCGTCGATCGACTGCTGGCAAGCCCCCATTACGGCGAGCGATGGGCGCGGCACTGGATGGACGTCGTCCACTTCGCCGAGACCCACGGACACGACCAGGACCGCATCCGGCCCAATGCCTGGCCGTATCGCGACTACCTGATATCCGCCTTCAACCGCGACACGCCATACGCCAGATTCGTCCGGGAGCAGGTGGCCGCCGACGCCCTGTTCCCCGACGAGCCGGGGCTCGTCGTCGCCTTGGGCATGATCGCGGCGGGCCCCTGGGACGAGAGCTCCCTCCGCGACATCCGCGGCGACAGCATCGACCGACAGATCGGCCACTACATCGACCGCGACGACATGGTCGGCACCGTGATGTCGACATTCGTCAGCGCCACGGTCCAGTGCGCCCGATGCCACGACCACAAGTTCGACCCGATCTCCCAGTCGGATTACTACAGCCTCCAGGCCGTCTTTGCCGGGGTTGACAAGGCCGAGCGGGGATACGACACCGACCCGTCGCTCGCCCGGCTCCGGCGCACGCTGGCCTCGGAAGTTAAGAATAAACAGGGGACGACTCCCTCGCTGTCGGCATGGGTGGGAGCCGAACTGTCGGCCCTGCCGCCCCAGCCGCTGGTCTTCGCGGCGGCGAGCGAGTTTGCCCCCGACGGCAGCCACAAGCCGCCCGGCGGCCCGCGTCCCGTGCATCTCCTGCGCCGGGGCGACATCCATCAGCCGGGACCGCCGGCCCCGCCCGGCACGTTGAGCTGCGTGGCCGGGCTGCCGTCGCGATTCCCCGCCTCCGCCGCCGACGACGAATCGGCCCGACGCGACGCGCTCGCCCGATGGCTCACCGACCAGGGCAATCCCCTCACCTGGCGGTCGATCGTCAATCGCGTCTGGCACTACCACTTCGACCGCGGGATCGTCGCGACGCCCAACGACTTCGGCCGTATGGGCTCTACCCCATCCCACCCCGAGCTGCTCGACTGGCTGGCCGCGACCTTCCGCGACTCGGGCGGATCCCTGAAGCAACTCCACCGATTGATCGTCACCTCGGCGGTTTACCGTCAAGAGACCCGGGATGACCCGTCGGCCTCGGCCGTGGATTCCGACGATGCCTGGCTCTGGCGACAGCGCCGGCGCCGGCTCGATGCGGAATCGATCCATGACGCGATCCTGATGGTCGCCGGCCGGCTCGACACGACGATGGGCGGTCCGTCGGTCCGGCAGTTCGCGCTCAGCCCGGGGGTCCACGTCACGCCGATCGTCAATTACACCCGGTACGACTGGGACAGCCCAGGCTCGTCACGGCGGAGCGTCTACCGGTTCCTGTTCCGGACGCTGCCGGACCCGTTCTTCGACGCCCTCGATGCCGCCGACTCCTCCCAGTTGATCGCCGTCCGCAACGAGTCAACGACGCCCCTCCAGGCCCTGGCGATGTTCAACAATCCGTTCGTACTTCGCCAGTGCGAGCACTTCGCGCGCAGGCTGGAAACGATCGCGCCCAGTATCCCGGGGCGGATCGAGGCCGCCTTCGAGCTGGCCTGTGGCCGCCCGCCGACGGACGAGGAGGTCGCCCTGTTATCCGACTACGCCCGCCGACACGGACTGGCCAACGCCTGCCGGCTGATCGTCAATAGCAACGAGTTCCTGTTCGTGAATTGATCCTACCGGGGACCACGGATATGTATCACCAGATACCGCGACGGGAATTCCTCTGGCGGATGGGCGGCGGACTGGGCGGGATCGCGCTGGCAGACCTGCTGGGCCGGGAGGGCTTGATCGCCGGGACCGGCACCGCGCGCCCGAGGCCGATCGCCGACCTCAACGGCGGGCTCCATCATCGCGCCCGGGCCAAACGCGTGATCCAGCTCTTCATGAACGGCGGCGTCAGCCAGATGGACACCTTCGACCACAAGCCGGAGCTGGACCTCCGGCACGGTCAGCGGTTCGACCCTGGGGTCCACGTCGAGGCGCCGACGAGTTCCCCCGGCAACCTGATGAAAAGCCCGTTCGCGTTCAAGCAGCACGGCGAATCGGGCCGATGGGTCAGCAGCGTCTTCCCCGAGATCGCCACGTGCGTCGACGACATGGCGTTTCTGATGGCCCTGGCGTCCAAGACGAACGTCCACGGGCCGGCCAGTTACATGATGAACTGTGGATTCCTGATGCCCGGCTTCCCGTGCCTCGGCTCTTGGCTGTCTTACGGCCTGGGCTCACTGAGCGACAACCTGCCGACGTTCGTAGTGCTGCCGGACCCGAAGGGCTTGCCCTACAACTCCAAGGGCAACTTCACGGCGGGATTCCTGCCCCAGTCGCATCAAGGGACGATCCTCGAAGCCGGCGCGGCCCGCCCGATCCCCGACCTGTTCCCGCCCGCCTCGGCCGGCTACATCACCCCGGAGAGCCAGCGAGACGGTCTCGAAGTCCTGAAGCGACTCAACCGCAGCCACGCCGCGGCCAATGAGGGCGACTCGCGGCTGGAGTCCCGGATCGCCGCCTATGAGCTCGCCGCCCGGATGCAGCGAAGCGCCCCGGAAGCCCTCGACCTTGGCGGCGAGAGCGCGGCGACGCGCACATTATACGGCCTCGACGAACCCGAGACCGCCGACTTCGGCCGGCGATGCCTGCTCGCTCGCCGGCTGCTGGAGCGCGGCGTGCGGTTCGTGCAGGTCTGGAGCGGAATGCAGGGCGCGGCGAACAACTGGGACAACCACAACAACATTCCCAAGGAGCTTCCGTCCATCGCGCGGACGGTCGATCGACCGACCGCCGCACTGCTGCGCGACCTCAAGGCCAGGGGCCTGCTCGAGGACACCCTGGTCCTCTGGAGCACCGAGTTCGGCCGCCAGCCATTCACCCAGGGCGCCACCGGACGCGATCACAACGGCGGCACGTCGGTCGCCTGGCTGGCCGGCGCGGGTATCAAGGGGGGCTCCGCCCACGGCGAGAGCGACCCCTGGGCCTGGAAGGCCGCCGCCGGACAGACCTATTGCTACGACCTGCACGCCACGATCCTCTACCTCCTGGGGATCGACCACACGCGACTCACGTTCCGACACAATGGCATCGACCGCCGGATCACCGACGTTCACGGCCATGTCGTCACGGAGATCCTCGCATAGAATGCCGATTGATGTGTTCTAATTGATATTCTTGTCCGCCTGGCTCTGGGCACCCGAGTAATTCAGAAGTCCGTGCAGGATGATGACGACCTTCCCGGAGCCGAGGCTTCCCTTCTGGGGATGCTGATCCGGCACGTACTGGAGGGTCATGTCGCCGATGCCCGCGCTCCAGTTATCCACGCTGGTGGGTGCCAGGCCTTGGCTCAACGGGCTGACAGGTACGCCCTGGGCATTGAAGTAGTTCGAGGGGAAGTTGCTATAGGCCGGCAGTGCCGCACCGGTGCCCGCGAACGCACCGCTACTGGCCGAGTCGTAGGCCCAGTAGAGGTGCGTCGGCAGTCCATTCACCTCGGACCCCGTCGGGCCCGCGATGTCGAGGAGCAGGTCCGCTCCGTTCTGGAGGAAGTTGCTCGCGACGAGGTTCATCGCGCCGCTGACCACCGGTTGCGACGCCGTCGTCGACGGCTCGGAGATGAGGAATTGGAAA
>JBKQHM010000563.1:0-6455 GCA_052148775.1 Isosphaeraceae bacterium
TACCAGCGGACATCCTCGCGCCAGAAGCTCGGACGGCCGAGGCTCGGATGAGCCCTGCGGAAGGCGATCATCCTCTTCGCAAAGCGGTGAAAGTCGGCGTGCCGTTCGATGCACGACCAGTCGAGCCATGATGTCTCGTTGTCCTGGTTGTAGGGATTGTTGTTGCCGCGCTGAGTCCGTAGGAATTCGTCGCCGGCGGCGAACATCGGCACCCCGTTGGCCAGCATCAGGAGGCAGACGAAGTTCTTCGCCTGCCGCTGGCGCAGGGACCTCACCGCGACGGGCACGTCCTCGTCCCCCTCCCAGCCGCAGTTCCAGCTCAGGTTCTCGGCGGCCCCGTCGGTGTTGCCGTGGCCGTTGGGCCAGTTGCGTTTCTCGTTGTAGGAGACGGCGTCGTAGAGTGTGAAGCCGTCGTGGCAGGTGACGTAATTGACGGTCTGGAACGGCCGGTGCGCCTCGCGGGGATTGTCGGGGAACAGGTCGTCGCTGCCGTAGAGCCGGAGCATCAGCGCCCCGACCATCCCGGGATCGCCGCGGACGAACCGGCGGACGTCGTCCCGGAACCGGCCGTTCCACTGGCACCACCCCGGCCCGGGGAATTTGGTCCCGAGCTGGTAGGCCCAACCGGCATCCCAGGGCTCGGCGATCAGGTGGACGTGGCGGAGGATCGGGTCGGTGCGGATGGCGGCCAGGAGCGAGGTGTCGGCCGTCTCGAGCGTGCCGTCGGGACCGCGAGCCAGCACGGAGGCGAGGTCGAAGCGGAAGCCGTCGACGTGCATCTCCGTCACCCAGTAGCGCAAGCTCTCGAGGATCAACGTCCAGGTGCAGATGCTGGCACAGGCCAGGGTGTTGCCGCAGCCGGTGTAGTCGCGGTACATCGCCCGCGGATCGTCGGACATCACGTAGAAGGCGACGTTGTCGATCCCGCGATAGCTGTAGGTCGGCCCGTCCGGGCCGGCCTCGGCCGTGTGGTTATAGACGACGTCGAGGATGACCTGGATGTCCGCAGCGTGCAGGGCGCGGACCATCGCGCGGAATTCTTCGCAGGCATTCCGGGGATCTGAGGCACAGTCGCTGTGCGGGGCGAAGAAGTTCAGGGTCATGTAGCCCCAGTAATTGCCCTCCTGCGGGTCGAACTGCTGCACGGGGAGCAGCTCGACCATGGTGATCCCCAGCTCCTTCAGATAGGGAATCTTGTCGATCACACCGGCGAAGGTGCCCCTGCGCTCGGGCGGGACGCCGCTGTTGGGATTCCGCGTGAAGCCGCGGACGTGCATCTCGTAGATGATCGCGTTGTCCGGCCGAAGTGGCGGCGGCCGGTCGGGAACCGAGTCGGGGCTCGGCCCCGGTCGCGGCAGGACACCCAGCGGCGCCTTCCCCAGGTTCGAGCCCGGGCGCCTGGCGGCCTCGCGATCGAACCCCGGCGGGAAGAAGACCTCCCTCGCCAAGGGGTCGAGCAGGACCTTCTCCGGATCGTAGGCATGCCACAGGCCCGGACCGGCGGCGCGGGGACCGTCGATCCGGTAGGCGTAGTACCGCGCCTGGCCGATATCCCCGCCCAGCCGGCAATGCCAGACCCTCCAGGTCTTGTTCACGCGCGGATCCAGGCGGAATTCGAGCAGCGGCCGGGCGAGGTCGTCCTCGGCGAATAGCAATAACACCACGCTCTCGGCGTGCTCGGCATAGAGCATGAAGTTGTAGGCTTGCTCCGCCTCGATCCATGAGGCTCCCAGCGGAAGGATCGTCCCTTCGGACCGGGCGACGATCGCCGCCGGGGGATGAACCTGACCGAGGCGTGCCTGCCGATTCGACGGGATGAAAGCGGTTTCCGCTGTCATGGGCATCGCCGGACGCTTCCGGCCCCTGGGAGGATCGTGGAGGTCTCGGATCGAGGGATCGCAGCCTACAGCTCCCCGAGCGGCCCCGCGGGCGAGGGGTCGATCGGATGGCCGGCCTCGGGATAGCGGCCTAGCCCGAGTTTCAGGAGCGCCTGATAATCCTGCATGGCTCCCTCGATGAACTCGTCGGCGAAGCCGGCCGCGTGGGCCGCATCCACGCCCACGGTAAAGGCCTCCCTCGCCGCGAGGTCGGCCGCCACATTCGCCAGTTGCGCCAAGGGGTTCGGCTATCGCGTGCCCATCACGCTGACTTCCACCTAAAACGAATTGACCAGCCGCGCCTCGCCGATTGTCATCGTCCGCGCCATGGTATGGACATGATAGTGCATCACCAGGTGGAACAGGTAAAAGAGCGTCAGACCGGGGCGGCGGTGAACTTTCAGGAACCGCCAGAGCCGCCTGAAGTACTCACGGCGCAGGGAGGCCGGCTCGATCCGGATCATCAGCCGGATAAACAAGCCGATGGCAGGCAAAACCATCTTCGCCTGTGTCCAGGCATAGCGGAGCTGGTGCCGCCGCCAGTAGGCGGGACGAGCTTTCACGTACCCGATCTCGAAGTCCGGGCGCAGAAAGAGGGCCTCGGTACGGTCGAAGTAGTTCTCGGGATCGAACAGCTCGGTCATGACCCGGAGGTACCCATCGCGGAGCTCCTCGGGGCTCATCTTCAGGGGCCGGATGTTGGTGACGAACTCGGGGCGGTCGGCCAGGTCGAGGCGCCCTTCGGCGAGCACGCGCTCGTATAGAGGAGTTTTGGGGATCGCATGAAGGAGGCCGGTCATCGCGAACGGGATGCGGGCCTGCTGGATGAACTCGACCTGGCGATCGAAAATCCCCTCATCGTCACTGTCGAATCCCATGATCATGCCGCACCAGACCTCCATGCCGGCCTCCTGGATGCGGTGGACCTTCTCCAGCATCGTCCCCCCGGCACGCACGTTCTGAAACTTCTTCGCCTCGCGGAGCGACTCCTCGTCGGGGCTCTCGATGCCGACGAACACGGCGATGAAGTCGGCCTCGGTCATCAGCGCCATCAGCTCGGGGTCGTCGGCCAGGTCGATCGACGCTTCCGTGAAGAATGACAGCGGGTAGCCGTTCCGTTGCTGCCAGGCGATCACCTCCCTCAGGACGGCCTTGATGGCCTTCTTGTTGCCGATCAGGTTGTCATCGACGATGAAGACGATCCGCTGGCCGGTCCTTCGGATCGCATCGAGCTCGGCGATCACCTGAGCGCCGGTCTTGAGTCGCGGCCGGCGTCCGAACGTCACGATGATATCGCAGAACTCGCACTGGAACGGGCAACCGCGCGAGAACTGGAGGCTGCCGAAGGCGTACCGGTCCATCTTGAGCAGGTCGAAGCGGGGAACCGGCACCCGGGTCATGTCGGTCTTCTCGGCCTGCTCGTAGCGAGCGGCGTGCCGCCTGTCCTGCCAATCGGCGAGGAACCGGGGCCAGGTCTCCTCGGCCTCGCCGATGAAGATGACATCGGCCAGGCCGTCGAAGTAATCCTCCTGGACCGTGACCCACGGACCGCCGACGACCGTGAAGCAGCCCCTCGCCTTCAAGCTCGTGAGAATTTCGGTCATTCGGTACCGCTGCACGCTCATGCCCGTGACCCCGACGATGTCGGCTCGGGCACAGCGATCGAAGTCGATTGGCCCGACGTTCTCGTCGATCAGTGTGATCGTGTGCCCCTCGGGCGTCAGCGCCGCGAGAAGGGGCAGGGCCGCGACGGGCAGGTTGGCCCGTTTCCCGACGTAGGGCAGAGCATACTCCATGCCCCAGTAAGAGACCTCGAACTTCGGATTGATCAGAACGATGTCAGCCATGCACAGCCTTCCCGTCGAATCGTCGAGCCCTCGGGGCCTGGTGATGCCGGCCGCTCGACGTCGGGCTCGCGGGACCTCTATCGGGAGTCGATGCGGAGGATCGCATCACCACGATCGTTCCGGATCGCTGGGTTCTTGTCTCTGCCCAGTCGGTGCCGGGAGCCTGCTTGGGGCTCTCGATCAGGATCGGGGTCAGATCGTCCTGACACTCTAATCTCGTTGGCCAGCAGCGGGACGTGCGTCGCCTCCACGATAAAATGCGGGGACAAATGTTTGTCATGGTAGCTGTGGCAACGTCCTTGCAGCACGAGGCCATTGGCCCGAAGTAGCAGCCGAAGATCCTGCACCCGCCCGGCCAACTGGCACCGCGCATCCTCTTGCAGTTTGTCAACTTCGTAGCGTTCCATGCGAGCGACTCAAGCATGCCATCTCGTCGAACGAATCCACAATAAGCATGACTCCCGCCCGGGTCTGCAACGCGAATTCGATCTTGGCGTGAGAGGAAAAGCAACTGTCGTACCAGACTGGCGGAGGTAGGGCTTTGCGAGGCCGCTGTGGACACCGAGCGACCGTCAGGAAACGATGTCCGCCGTGCTGGTAGAGCCAGAAAGCGCCCTGAAGTCGCATGAGCACAGACCGGCAAGGTCTCCCAGACCCGTCTCCAGACGATCCGGTCGTCTCTGATGTGGTATGGACTTTACCCGGCTGGCTCGAAATCTACCCGGCGCAGTGGCGGCCCGGCCGCGCACGGCAATATGGTCCGACGTCGGTCGGACAGATGGTTCTGAGCCTGGTCGTCATCGAAGGCTTCGACAGAGCACGTGACGTGAAGCCCCAGCTCGCCGAGCTTCAGGCGCAGGGTCTGTCTGGTGATCTCCAACAGGCGGTCCGCCTGGCGTTGATGGGTCCGACCATCGATGATTGGAACCAAAACGCATTACCTGACGTTCGATTCTCAATCATAATCGGCACGGTCAGACCCCTCGGGGGGATCATCGCTTCCCTCCTGTCGGACCACGAGGAACCTTGTCCGCTTCGCACGCCCGAAGAGCCCGGCCGCCGACTGGACCGCAGCCCAGAAGAAGAACCCCGGGCCGGGCGCCGTCGTGACGTAGGTTCCCCCCGGCTTCAGCAGGTGACGGCACGCGGGGAAGCAGCACCGAGCCCGCCTCCTTCAGCCCGCCCACGTCACGTAACGCCTGCAAGGCCGTGACGCCCGCGATCGGCAGCGGTGCGGCCTCGGCGAAGCTGGGAGCCTCCGGCTTGAGGGCCGCTGCTGATTCCTTGATGGCGGCGAGTTCGCCATAGCCACCTCCCCGCTTGAGATCGACGAACGCGACGACGGCATCTCCGGGCTTGAACCGGATCACGCCCGGACCGACCTCGACGACCTCGCCCGCGATGTCGCCGCCGGGAATGTAGGGGAATCGCAGCCAGAGGATCAGACGAAGGTCTCCGCGGCGGATCTTCCAGTCCACGGGGTTGACGCCCGACGCGTGCACCTTGACGAGGATCTCGCCGGCAGAGGGCCTGGGATCGGGCCGCTCGTCGAGCCGGAGCCGGTCACTTCCGCCGTAGCCATCGATGATGATCGCTTTCATGCGCCCTCTGGACCAATACTCACACGAGATGCCTCAGAGCACAAGGCACTCGCGTCGGCGGTAAGTGACGAGACGGTCTCCTCCTTTGTCATTGTTACCGCGAGTGATTGGCAAGCAAACCGATGAAAATAGGCTTCGAGAAAGGACGAAGGACTGGACTAGGCAGGTGCGATTGGTATCATGCAGACTTGTCGGACAGTTGCACGTGGATACGGATCGGAAAAGAATTAAGTATTCGTCTAAAGATCCTTAGTAGCATCCAGGTGAAATGATCGAAGGCCATGCAAGGCCGACCTGGACGCGAGGCAGGATCTCTATCGACACATCGCTGAAGCGCACGGGAGACCGGCGTGGATCGACCGGGAGTCGGGCCAATGATAGTGGCGCCTGAGGCAGGCCAGATCGTCCGCGTCCGCCAGCGGCAGTATTTCGTGGAAGAGGTCGTCCCCCCTGCGGTCGGGGACGACGCCACCCTCGTGCGGCTCTCGTGCCTCAATGATGACGCCCAGGGCCAACCGCTTGAGGTGCTCTGGGAGAAGGAGGTCGATTCCGAGCCGATCACGGCCGAAGCTTGGCAGGAGATCGCGACCAGGGGATTCGACCCGCCGAAGCTGTTCTCGGCCTACCTGCACACCTTGCAGTGGAACTGCGTGACCTCGACTGATCCGAACCTCTTCCAGTCCCCTTTCCGGGCCGGCATCCGGATCGATGCCTACCAGTTGGAGCCGCTGCAAAAGGCCCTGCGACTGCCCCGGGTCAACCTCTTCATCGCCGATGACGTCGGCCTCGGCAAGACAATCGAGGCCGGTCTGATCGCCCGCGAACTCTTGCTCCGCAAGAAGGTCCAGGACATCGTCGTGTCCTGCCCGCCTTCGATGCTCTTCCAGTGGCAGGAGGAGCTGGAGGACCGCTTCGGACTGGTCTTCCAGATCCTCGACAAGGACTATATCGCCAGGGTCCGTCAGGAGAGGGGTTACGGCGTCAATCCCTGGACGACCCACTCGCGCTTCCTGGTCTCGCACCGGCTGCTGATCGACCAGCAATTCCCGGGCTAGGGTTTTCTCTTTGACAGGTCGCTCCGTTTGGATTCTCATTTCGTAAAGCCCGTTCGCGAAGTGCTCCCCTGGATT
>JBKQHM010000564.1:0-5409 GCA_052148775.1 Isosphaeraceae bacterium
CGCATGCTAGCCCGATTTTTTCACAGCCTCTGAGATCCTGCCGATCGCCCTGAGGAACGAGGACCATCCCGAGGAGAGAAACCTCAAGATTCCGGCCGCGTTGCCGGGTGTCTCGTTCCAGTTGGTCGCATTCAGCCCTGACCGGGAACGTGTCCTCGTGGCGGGCGTGACGAATGCCCTGGCCCGACTGGTCGACACGGAGACCGGGCAACCGATCGGCCCGCCGATGACACATCGATGGCCGAGGGTCAACGCGCTGGCCTTCAGTCCCGATGGCCGCCACCTCGCGACGGCCAGCCGCGACGTCCGAATCGACGAAGGCGGCACCAACAGCACCAGCGCGACGTGCCAGATCTGGGCTGCGGCCATGGCGCGGCCATCCTCGCCACTGCTGCCGCATATCAACTACGTCGCGGCGCTGGCCTTCAGCCCCGATGGCAAGGTCTTGGCCTCCGGCGATTACACGGCTATGGTCCACCTCTGGGACGCCGAGACAGGTGCCAGCCTGGGACAGCCCCTTCGTGCAGGATCGATTGTCATGAGCCTGGCCTTCAGCCCCGACGGCCAGACACTGGCGGCAGGCACGGCCGAGCGGAACAACCAGCTCGTACTCTGGGACCTGGCGAGCGGCCACATTCTCGGCGAGCCGATCCGCTTCAAGGGGATCGTCAACAGGCTCGCTTTCAGCCCCGACGGCCATCGACTCGCCGCCGCTTCCTCGGACACTACGGTCCGGCTCGTCGACGTGGCCACAGGCCGGGCCGTCGGCGAGCGGCTGGATCATGACGAGTTCGTCCTCGGGCTCGAGTTCAGCCCGGACAGCCGGCTCCTCCTGACCGTCAGTTCCGGGCTGTCCGGCACCGCCGCAAGACTCTGGGACTCGACCTCGGGCCAGCCCGCGTCTCCAGCATTGGCCCATCCGAGCGCAAGTGCCGGCGCCCTAGCGTTCTCCCCCGATGGAACTATCTTCGCGACCGGATGCGAGGACGGTGCGGTCTCTCTCTGGGACGTGGCCTCACGCAAGCCGATCGGGCCGCCCCTGATGCTCAGGGGGAGTGTCCTCGGGCTCGTGTTCCGACCCGACGGCCGTACCCTGCTGGGGGTGGACGATGGCGGTAACGTCCGCTCCTGGACCATGCCCGTGCCATCGGACGAGCCCGTCGAGCGATTGATCCGGCACTTGCAGGTGCGGGTCGGGGTGAAACTGGATACCGCCCGGGAACTTGTGATCCTCGACCCCGAGACCTGGCGTCGATCCCGCGCGGAGGTCGATGAGTCGCCGGAGTCGTCTCCTTCGCACGATGACCTTGCCTGGCATGAAGCGGCCGCTCGAGATTCGGAGGCCATCGGCGACAGCTTCGGCGCCCGATGGCACATGGAGCGGATGATCTCGGATCGGCCCGGCGATGGCCTGGTAGCGGCTCGTCTCGCGATCACCGACTTGCTGGCCGGCGATTTCAAGGCGACGGAAAACCAGATCGCCCGCGCGATCGCGTTGGGGCCCCGCGATCGCATCCTCGATTGGCTCCTCCAGCGTGTCGAAGACTTCCGCGCCTCCGGCCGTCCGGGCGACGCCTTGCGACTGCTCGATCCGGTCATAGCCGCCAGGCCCTCCGAATGGTCCGTTCACGTGCGCCGGGCCGAAGTCCTGGCGGCCCTAGGACATACCGCCGAGCGCGAGGCCGAACTGAGACGGGCGATCGCCTGTGGCGCCGATATCCCATTCCTGGTCCGCCTGGCCGAGGAACGGAGCCGGGCCGGGCGTTGGGAGGCTGCCATCGAGCTCTACGACCGGGCGATCGCGCAAGGGACGATCTCGTACGAGGTCTGGATCCAGGCTGCCGTCGCCCACCTCGCGATCGACGACGCGGCCGGGTATCGACGCGTCTGCGACGTCCTCCGGAGCCGGCATCCCGGCTCCGGAGGCCAGCGATGGGCCGGACTCGAACCCGCCAGATTCTCCGTGATCGTTGAAACTTGCTCCCTGGCGCCGGGAGGCATCGGCGACGACGGCAGGTCGAATTCCTGGGCGGACGACTTGCGCAACGCCGCATCCGACGGTCGCAAGGAACTGAAGCATGCCTACCTGGGATTGCTGGGAGGACTCCTTTATCGCTCGGGTCGCTTCTGCGAGGCGATCGACCGGATCAATGAGGGGATCGCCGCCGACGACGGCGAGATCAGCCCCGACGATACGGCTTGGCTCGCCATGGCCTATCACGAGTCCGGGGATCACGCCAAGGCCCGCTCGATGCTCGCCAGGATGACGGCGGAGGAACCCGCCACGTCCGTGTCTCGATTCTGGGCCGTCGAGGAGATTCGCCTACTTCAACGCGAGGCCGAACGCCTCATCCTCGATCGGCCCTTCCCGGCCGATCCATTCGCTCATTGAAGAGACTTCGAGTCGACTCCGGGCGAAGTCGGAGCCTTCGCGACAGGCATCACCGGATTCTTCCTGCCTAATTTTTTTGCCAGGCGAACTGGTTGTCAGGGATAAACTTCCATCCGAGTTCTCGAGGGCTTGTTTCCGCTCCGGCGCCTCCAGGGTATTCGCAGGGCTGTTTCATTCTCTCGTTGCAACGGGATTTGGGAGGGCGAGGCTCCTGCCGAGCCTCTTCATTGCCCCCAAATTACGGTTTGGCTCGGCCGGAGCCTCGCCCTCCCCAGGAGAACGAAACAGCCCTGAGGGTATTCGGACGAAGCTCTATCCTCCCCTCTCGAGACTGTCACCGTTTTAACCGCGAGTCGTAACCGAGTCTCGTTAGTCGTGACCACTTCGAAACCACTCCATTCATTTTTTCGGATGAATTCCGGAATCTTTCGTATCTGACGCGTTCCTCTTACGGGATAAGATATAGGGAATGGAGCTCTCAATGCCGAGGCACCGAGAAATACCACACGAACTCATGGAACGAGCGGCCCGCGGCGAAGAATCGGCGCGGCACGCTCTGCTGGATTTCCACCGCGACGACCTGCGGCGTATGGTCCAGGCACGAATGGACCCACGGATGGGCGTGCGAGTCGACGCATCCGACGTCGTCCAGGATGTCCTCATCGATGCTTGGCGTCGGCTGGATGCATATCTGCGTGATCGTCCCCTGCCGTTCTTGCCCTGGCTTCGTCAGATCGTCGGAGAGCGAATCATCGACATGCACCGGCGGCACATCTCATCACAGTGTCGCGGAGTAAAGCGAGAAGAACGTTTGGAACTTAATGAGGAATCGGCCGAGGCATTGGCCGGTCGCCTATTGA
The DNA here is from genome assembly GCA_052148775.1 of Isosphaeraceae bacterium. Classification (GTDB taxonomy): domain Bacteria; phylum Planctomycetota; class Planctomycetia; order Isosphaerales; family Isosphaeraceae; genus CAVZRC01. The sequence continues at coordinate 3,253 of JBKQHM010000564.1, forward strand.
CCAATGATACGAGCCCCAGCGACCGCTTCCTTCGCTCGGAGACCCAGGGTCGGCTGAAGGAGGCGCTCCTCTCGCTTCCCACGAAGGACCGTGAGATTCTCATCATGCGCCATCTCGAGCATATCGGCACCGCGGAGATCGCCTCGAAAATGGAGATCACCGAGGGCGCCGTGAAGGCTCGCCTCGTTCGCGCGTTGATCCGGCTTCGGGGACAAATGAAACTGGAACCCTGAACGATGGCTCCGCCTACTGCCATGTGGCCAGTCGTTCAACTGTTGCCGTTTTGAGGAAACCAACTTGAGCCGGATTTCACACAGTGAGATGCAATCCCTCCAATCGCTGGTCGCTTGCGTCGAGGGAGATGATGGTTCCATCTTGAGAGCCGGGACTGCGATGCAAATCGTCGGGCCCACCATGGCCGATCCGCTTCATGTGATGGTCGGTGCCCGTTGCGGCGATTGGGGTGTCTGCCTCTATCTGAGTGTTGGTGATGCCGTGAGACTCCACAGCGAGCTTGGCCGAGTCCTGGCGGAACATGCGGAGCGTGGATGAGGGAGACGCATCCGGGAAAACCGTGATGCTTCGGCGAGGAGCCCGGTCATTGTCGTCGCGTCGTCGTCGTCGCCCGGTCGATCGATGTTCTCTTGACCGGGACCGTCGATCGGACTATGGTTGAGAAGGTGATTTTGCCAATCTTGAATCGCGATTCCGGTCGAGTCCGGATTGAATCTGCCGGTCTCTGATCGACCCACCTCGCCCCGCGCCGCCTCGATGGGCTCAAATCGGCGCACCTCCTCACATGGCCGACGAACGACTCCGGCGCCAGATTGCGTTTCTGGCCGCGCAGTTGATGTATCACCGTACCGAGACCGAATACTTCACGGCCAAGCGCAAGGCCGCCCGACAACTCGGGGTCGAGTACCGGCATCGTCCGGGCGACCTACCCAGCAACAAGGAGATCCGAGACCAGATCCAGGCGATGGCCCGTATGCACGAGGGTCCCAAGCGTCTGGAGACCCTCCGCGACATGCGGCTCGACGCGCTCCGGTTCATGCGACTGCTGGCACGATTCCGGCCACGGCTGATCGGCAGCGTCCGTACGGGACACGTGCGCAAGGGCTCCGATATCGACATCCACCTGTTCTGCGACAGCCTGGCGCTGGTGACCGATCTCCTCGACGAGATGGCCCTCCAGTATGACGTGGAGCACAAACGGATCATCAAGCACGACGAGGAGCGGTTCTTCACCCACATCCACGTCTACGACCGGAATAACTTCGAGCTGACGCTCTACCCCGAGGACAAAGCTCATTACGTGTTCAAAAGCTCGATCACGGGCAAGGCGATCGAGCGGTCGTCGATCGCCGAGCTGGAGTCCCTCCTGCGCGAGGAATACCCGGAGATCGACCTGGAGGCCGAGGTCGAAAGCCTGGAGGACCGGATCGATCCCTTCCTGCTGTTCCGGATGCTGCTCGAGCCCCTGGAGGGCGTGAAGCAGAGTCCGAAATATCACCCGGAAGGGGATGCTCTCTATCACAGCCTTCAGGTGTTCGAGCTCGCGCGAGAAGAGCGGCCGTACGACGAGGAGTTCCTGCTGGCGGGGCTCCTGCACGACGTGGGCAAGGCCATCGACCCGACCGACCACGTCGAGGCGGCTCTTCAAGCGCTGGAGGGAGCCATCACCGAGCGGACCGCCTGGCTGATCGAGCATCACATGGAAGTCCACGCCCTCCGCGCGGGGACGCTCGGCGTGAAGGCTCGTGCACGCATCCAGGAGTCGGAGTATTACGACGACCTGATGCTCCTGAACGAGCTGGATCGGCGCGGCCGCGTACGGGGGGCGGCGGTGTGCGAGTTGGAGGAAGCCTTGGAGTTCCTCCGCGAACTGGCCGTCGCGCAAGAGTAGCGCGCGATCCCCGTGATCGATCTGAATCCGAATTCCTCGATAGCCCGGGGACGCATCCTGGAAAACCGGGCCATCACATCAGAACCGAACACTCACTTGAAAAGGGGATGATATGCATCCGTGTACTGAGAGGCTGTGAAAGAATCGATTCCAGACAACATACTTTAGATTCCAAATGCATATTAAGCTCAGCATGTCAAGGGCTTATGACTTCTGGAATCTGGAATCCGGCATCTGCAATCCGATTGTTT
>JBKQHM010000565.1:0-5334 GCA_052148775.1 Isosphaeraceae bacterium
CCGGCCAGATGTATGATCGAGGTATCGGAACGAATAGCCGGACCTTCCTGGTGTACCGCATCAAGCCGGGGGACCGGCGATTCCAGGCACTGGTTGGTGTGGACGAGCGCGCCGGTACGCTGGGAAGCGTCGTCTTTCGCGTCCTGGTCGACGGCAAGGAACGATTCCGATCCAAGGTCCCGAAGACCAGCCGGGATGAACCCGAGCCGGTCGAGGTAGACCTGACCGGGGGTAAGAATCTCATCCTGGACACGGATTTCGGCGATCGAGGCAACGTCCGCGACTTCGCCGACTGGGTGGAGGCTCGGATCATTCGATGATATGAGGCGAGACAGAGCATAGTGGGCGGTCAACCGTCGATTGATAGGTTGGAGTATCACCTTGAGGCGGAGAGGACCGGCTGAAGCCGGGACTCCAACTTCTCAAAACACGATTGACAAGGCAGTAGGCTTCCGTGCGGCCGCCGGGGGCACGGAGGACATTTCCAGCCTCTATTCCATCGAAGCGAGGAGCGATTACCATCTTCTTCGATATCGGAGATCCCGGGCGGCTCCCCCACGAAGAAGGTCGACGATTCCCGTACTCGATGAGAGGGGGAATCGGAGTGGAGTATCTAACCGATCATGAGCGATCCTACCGTTGACGGCCATGATGACGCGGAACGACTGAAGGAACTGGGGCATCTCTCCGCGGCGGTCGGTCACAACGTCATCAACGCATTCAGCGCGATGGTCAGCAATGCCGAGCTGATCCGTTCGCACGCCAAGGATCCGAACTGCGACCTGGCCGAGATCGCGGCCTTAGCCGCGGCGATCATCGAGAACGCACTCGCCGCGTCCCACGTGCCGCGCCGTCTGATCGATATGACCAGGCGCGTGACCTCAGCCGGATTCGAACGGGTGGGCAATCCTCCGCCTTTAGTCGACCTGAATCAGTTGATCCGGGAGACCGTCGAGGCCCAATCGCGCGAGGGTGGCGGCTCCCTGGAGTGGTCCCTGAATCTGAATCCGATCCCGATGATCCGGGGAAATGCGTCCCACCTGCGTTCGCTGCTGGTCTACCTGATCCGGAACGCGCGGGAGTCGATGCCCAGAGGCGTGGGGACCATCACATTCACGACGAGTGTGGACGCTCGGAACTGGGTCGTGATCGAGGTCAAGGATAACGGCTACGGCATGAGATCGGAAGTCCTGAAGCGCGCGACCGAGCCGTTCTTCACGACCAAGCAAGATCGGACCGGGACGGGCCTGACCATCGCGCACGGGATCTGGCGCCGCCATCGGGGCGCACTTGCCATCGAGAGCCAACCAGGCATCGGGACGACCATCCGGCTGGCCGTCGAGGCGGCTCCCGCGGCCGAGCAACCCCCACCGGCGGCCAGTCGTCCCTCGGCATAACTTCTCCGGCTATGGCTCGTTACGGCCTCGAAAAACTCCCGCCGCTCGGGCGATCCACGTCGGATCAGGAATCGCCGGACCCGTATCAGGAAGATCGCCGCGATGCAGCGGCAAAACTCGCCATCGCCATGCGGCGGAGCATGCCGCGATCGTCCGGCTGGCTCGTCCCCCATCATGACGTCACAGTCGGTGCAAGATTTGCATTCCTGACTCTCAGTGAACGATCACAACGCCCGGTGTGGGCCTCCGGCCCCGCCGACGGAGGGGCCTCTCCATGAAAGCCGTCGTCTTCCACGGCGTGGGGGACATTCGCCTGGATAACGTCTCCGATCCCGTGATTCAGGAACCGACCGACGTCATCGTTCGACTCACGGCGAGCGCGATCTGCGGCACCGACCTGCATTTCGTCCGGGGGACCGTCCCCGGTATGGTGCCCGGCACGAGCCTCGGCCATGAGGGGGTCAGGATCGTGGAAGAGATCGGAAAAGACGCGTGCAATTCCCAGCCCGGCCATCGACACGATCGCCTCGCGGCTGGAGATGGCCCGACACAACCGAGATCACCCCCACCGCCTCGCCCGTGCAGTCCCCTACCGATCATGGTACGATGGTCCCTCGATTCACGCGAAATCCAAGCGAGGTCAGGGGCATGATCGCGATTATTGATTACGGCATGGGCAACCTGCGAAGCGTCCAGAAGGCCATCGAGGCGGTCGGATCCTTGGCCGAGATCACCTCGGATCCGGATCGCATCCACCACGCGTCGAAGGTCGTATTGCCCGGCGTCGGCGCCTTTGCCGACGCGATGGCCGAGTTGCGGCGCACAGGTCTGGGCGAGGCTTTCCGCGAAGCCGTGCACCAGGGCAAGCCCTGCCTGGGAGTCTGCCTGGGGCTCCAGCTCCTGTTCGACGTGAGCCTGGAGGACGGCGAGCATGCCGGGCTCGGCCTGCTCCGCGGGCGGGTCGTTCGCTTCGAGGCACAACCGGGCCTGAAGATCCCCCACATGGGCTGGAACACCCTCCGGATCCGACGCCCGGCGCCCCTCCTCGCGGGCCTCGATGCATCGCCCTCCGTCTACTTCGTCCACTCCTACCACGCCCAGCCCGACGACCCCGAGGTCATCGCCGCCGAATCCGATTACCCCGACCCCTTCGCGGCCGTCGTCTGGCGCGACAACCTCACGGCCTGCCAGTTCCACCCCGAGAAGAGCCAGGAAGTCGGACTGGCGATGTATGCGAATTTCGTCGCATCCTGAGAAACCGCCTCGCTCCTGCCCCGATTCCGGTTGCAAGGAGGAGCTCGTTTATCGGAGCTTCCGAGTCGAACCTCCGTTCATCGTGCGACCAACTCGCCTTGACCATTTCTCGAGCTTCGCTAAAACAACGACTCTCCCCTCACCGACTCCTTTCGCACCGACCCGTTCCGGGGAAACAGACCGTTCAAGAACAGGCCAGGAATAACTTCCCGATTGGCTCAGACGGAATTCGTAGAGCGGAATTCATTCCGTTGCATTGGGAAACGGAATCCATTCCTTTCTACGAAGCCTTGCGGAATCAGGAAGTTATTCCCGGCCCGCTCCTAAGTGCCGCCGACGACCGGACCGAGTCGGCTCGGGCGTTATCGATGAGATGGTCAGGCCATAAACGCTCGGCCTGACGTCTCGGCTGACCAGGATGGATTTGGATACTCAGCACCCCTCAAGGATGGGACCAGGTGCATGGCCAAGACACGAAAGAAACCGCGACGGTCGCTGTTCCGGCGGATGCTCTATCTCATCATGGTGGTGAGCGGAGGATCGAGCGGCTGGCTGGTCAAGGACTATCCGGGCGTCCAGGCTGTCTGGAGCCTCGTGACGGGAAAACCCGTCCCGACCGGCTCGACCGCCGTCAAGGATGCGGAGGGTGTGCTGGCGGCCAAGGTTTCCGACCTCCTCAATTCAACCGACCAGTTCGACCAGCCCGGCACGTATCAGGTCACGATCCCCAAGGTCCATCTCGACTCGCACCTATTCAAGGTGGGCCACACGGTCGACATCCAGGCCCGCGTGCTCAAGGTCGAGCCGAATGGCAGGCCCACGACTCTCTGGGAAACGAAGCCTTACGGCGAGCGGCTGGCCGTCGCGGGCAAGGATGACCTGATCGCGGGCTGGCCCCAGCGGCCGTTCCAGGTCGATTGGAACCCCGGCGATCGACTGATGGTCGAGGTGTACGACCGCCGCACCTTACCGTTCTTCGACCCGAAGAAGTTCACCCTCGCCCCGTCCGATCCCGAGCCGCGCGAGTTCCCACTCAAGCCCGGTACGTTCCCCCTCGAGGCCGCCCAGAAGCCCGACGCGGCGGTCGATCCGCGGAACAACAACATCGTGCTTCAAAGCCTGCGCGTCGGCAATCTCCAGGGCCAGCGTCCGGCGGAGTCGCCGGCCCGACGCGATACCGTCGGGATCGGCTCGCGAGACGCGTCGCCTCCGGGCGACGACGGCACCATCGTCATCAAGTAATCGAGCCCGGCCTGGCCGCGAAGGAGCAATCGTCGTGCCGACACGAACGTCCCTCTCACTCGACCGCTTCGAAGGCAAGGGCAAGGCGATCGCCGTCTTCCTGACCGACGGCGGCGAGACCCTCAACATCCCCAGGTCGCTCCTGCCCTCATCCGCCCAGCCCGGCGATGTGTTCACCCTCTCGCTCGAACACGACCCCGAGGCGACGCGAACGCTCGCCGACGAGACCCGACGGGTCCAGGACAAACTTTCCCAGGGCGATCCCGGTGGAGATATCCAGTTATGATCGGTCGCCGTTCGTTCCACCTCGTCGCCTTGCTGTCGATCGCACTCGGCTTCACCGCGGCCCCTCCATCGAGCCGGGCGCAGTGGCCATGGTCGCGATCGAGCGGCCCGTCGGTCGTGGTCCAGGTGCTCGACATCGGCCAGGGTGACGCGATCCTCGTGCGATCGCCCGAGGGCAAGACGGCCCTCATCGACGCCGGCCCGTCCCGCGACGGCGCCCTGAACGCCCTGAAGCGTGCGGGCGTCCAGCGGCTCGATATCGTCGCCCTCAGCCATCACCACAGCGACCACTACGGCGGCATGGACGAGGTGATCCGCGCGATGAAGCCGCGGTATTTCCTGGCATCGCACTCGGGGCACACCACCGAGACCTACCTCAAGCTGCTCAAGACGGTCCAATCCCAGGGAGTGACCGCGATCCAGCCCTCATCCCGGGCCCGCAAGATCGAGTTGGGCTCCGTCGAGCTGACGATCTTCCCCCAGGCCCCGGAAGACAAGAAAGAAGAGAATAACAACTCGATCTGCCTCCGATTGAAATACGGCCGGTTCTCGGTCCTCTTCCCGGGCGACGGCGAAACCTCCGAGCGTCACTGGTGGCTCCAGCACGAGCCCGAGCTGGTCCGCGATTGCACGATCCTCAAGCTGGCCCACCACGGCAGCCGCAACGGCACCGACGCGACCTGGCTGAAGGCCGTCAGGCCCGAGCTGGCCGTGGCCAGCATGGGCGCGGGGAACGACTACGGACACCCCCACCCCGAGACGGTGAGCCTGCTGCGGCGGTCCGGAATCCCATTCCTCCGCACCGATCAACTCGGGACGATCACCATCGAGAGCGACGGCAGCGACTGGAGGGTCGTCCGCCCCGCATTCGCTGGCCGAGGGCACCCGACGCAGCAGGACGTCGATCGCGTCGCGGTCTCGACCGACGACGCCCCCGAGCGGCCCGCGCGACGAACCCGTACGCGCTAGAGCGTGTTATGAAATGTCAGCAAATAGAGCGCGTCGCGAATGGTTTGCGCACAGCTCGACACCGGAGTCTCATACGAGCCCGAAGCGCCAGCGAGTGAATGGTCTCTGGGAATGCACTCGCTGGCGCTTCGGGCTTGTATGAGGGCCCGCGCCGCCAACCCTCGTGACCACGGCGGCTGTTTCGTGC
>JBKQHM010000566.1:0-6721 GCA_052148775.1 Isosphaeraceae bacterium
GCTCCGCGGGACGGGGCTCCGGTCGACCCAGCACTCGCTGCTCAGGCTCCTCGACCGCGCGGGCGAGGTCCGCCAGGGAGACTTGGGGGAGATGGCCTCGCTGGACGAGACGACCCTAACCCGCAACCTCCGCCCGCTGCAAAAGAGCGGATGGGTGACGATCCGCGCCGGGGCCGATCGCCGCGAGAGGCTTGTCGCGATCACCGAGGCGGGAAAGACCAAGGTGGAACAGGCGCGCCCGGCCTGGTCGAGGGCCCAGAAGCGGATGCGAGAGAATCTGCCGGAAGACACGTGGGATAGAATGTTTACCGCATTGCCCGCTGTCACCAAGGCCGCATCGGGAGAAGCACCATGAGCCGGTCACATTTCCTCGTCGAGCACGTTCGCTCGACGGTACTCAAGCCGTTCGACGCGTTCATCTCCGCGTTCGAGGGCCAGCTCGGGCGAATCGGGCGGCGGGGATCGGCAAGACCGCCGGGCTTTTCAGGGCGATCGTCTGAGGCGGGACAGGTCGAACAGGGGTCGCACCTCGACGGTCCCGACCCGCGCGCCCGGGTGCTGGGCGGCGAGCCCTATGGCCGTGGCGCGGTCCTCGGCCAGGATCAGGTAGTAGCCGCCCAGGGCCTCGTGCGTCTCCGCGAAGGGGCCGTCGGTGATCTCGCGCCGGCCGCCCCGCACGCAGACGCAGGTGGCCGTCGCCGCCGGGTGGAGCGGGGACGCGCTGAGATACCGGCCCTCGTCCGAGAGTCGCCGGGCGAGGGCCGTGGCCTCCGCCCGGGCCTCAGCGACCGCAAGAGGACCCGCGGCCTCCCAGGCGGCCTCGTCGTCGTAGCAGAGCAGCAGGAACGGGCTGCGCGACCCGTCGCCCGTGGCCGTCGGTAACGGACGGTCCGGCGGCAGGCCCTCCAGGGCGACGAGCGGGCGGATCTCGACGGTCCCCTTGGCGGCCGGCGGCACGCGCCCGGCGACCGCGATCGCCTCGTCGAGGTCGGCCAGGTCGAGCAAGTAGTAGCCGCCGAGCTGCTCGGTCGTCTCGGCGAACGGGCCGTCGGTGACGAGCGCCTGGCCGTCCCTCACGCGGACGCTGGCGGCGGTCGTGACCGACTCCAGCGGTGAGGCACCGAGGTACTTCCCACGGGCCCTGAGCTCGTCGCAGAAGGCCAGCGATTCGATCATGCAGTCCTTCCGCTCGTCCTCGGTCCAGTAGTCCTCGGCCCCGTAGATCAGCAGGATGTACTTCATGACGTCCTCCTCGTGCCCCCCTGGAGATCAATCGTCCGTCCGCCGGTCCTCACGCCACGTCGGCCGCAGCCTCGAGGGCCCCGATATCGAGCTTCGTCATCCCCATCAGGGCATCCAGGACGCGCTGCGCCCGGCCTCGGTCCGCGCCCGCAAGGAGCTCGGGCAGGACGGAGGGGACGATCTGCCACGACAGGCCGTAGCGATCCTTGAGCCACCCGCACTGCCCCGGTGAGCCGCCCGCCGACAACTTCTCCCACAGCTCGTCCAGCTCCTCCTGCGACCGGCAGTCCACCGACAGCGACACCGCCTCATTGAACCGGAACTCCGGCCCCCCGTTCAGGGCGAGGAACTCGGCTCCGGCCAGCCGGAATACGACGACAAGCGCCGCGCCCGTTGGGCCCGGGGTGATGCCCGTGATAGCGGAGTCCTTGAAGACCGAAACGTAGAACTCAGCAGCCTCTTCGGCGTTCCCATCGAACCACAGGCAGGTCCTGATCTTCTGTTGTGTCATGGGTCTCCTCCGCAAGGGTCCTGGGCAACGCTCACCTGGCCTGCCCTTCACCTCATAGTCGAATGGGGCGGCCGCGGATCGACACACGCCGCGGATTTCTCGGGTTCAGAAATGACGGACCTCTCCGGCCGGCCCGTCTGCGCCGCATATCGTTTGCGGAGCAGGGTTTGTGCCGCTATCAGAGTTGCGCGAGCCGCATGCGGAGGAACCGACGCTCCGGCTCTTGCTGGGCGAGGGCCAGCGCCCGCTCGTAGGCCCGCCTGGACTCCTCCCGCCGCCCCAACCGTCGAAGCAGGTCGGCGCGGGCGGCATGGGCCAGGTGGTAGGCGCCGAGGTCGCTACGGTCGAGGATGGCGTCGATGAGCGCGAGGCCGGCCGACGGCCCGTCGCGCATGGCCACGGCCACCGCGCGGTTGAGTTCCACCACCGGAGAGGGGCTGATCGCGAGGAGGGCGTCGTACAGCGCCGCGATCTGCCGCCAGTCGGTGGCGGCCGCACTCGGCGCCGACGCGTGGACGGCGGCGATGGCCGCCTGGACGGTGTACGCGCCGAACCGCCGCGTGCCAAGCGCCCGCTCGACCAGCGCCCGGCCCTCGGCGATCAGCCGGGCGTTCCACTTCGAGCGGTCCTGGTCCTCGAGCAGGACGATGTCGCCCTCCGGCGTCGAGCGGGCCGGCCGACGGGACTCGTGCAGCATCATCAGCGCGAGCAGGCCCAAGGCTTCCGGGTCGGGGAGCAATTCGGCCAGGAGCCGCCCCAGGCGAATGGCCTCACCCGACAGGTCGGCCCGCGTGAGGGACTCGCCCGACGTGGCGGAGTAGCCCTCGTTGAACACGAGGTAGACGACCGCAAGGACCGCCTCGAGCCGCTCCGGGAACTCCTCCGTCGCGGGGATCACGAACGGGATCCCCGCGTCGCGGATCTTCGCCTTGCCCCGGACGATCCGCTGCGCCATGGTCGCGGGAGCGGTCAGGAAGGCGGCGGCGATCTCCTCGGTCGTGAGGCCGCACACCTCGCGGAGGGTCAGCGGGATCCGGACCTTCAGATCGATGGCCGGGTGGCAGCAGGTGAAGATGAGCCGGAGCCGGTCGTCCTCGATCTCCTCGCCCGCCCGGGCCGCGTTCGACTCGGCGACCTCCGCGAACCGCTCGGCGATCTCCCGCTGCCGGCCGGCAAAGGCGCCGCGGCGGCGCAGGGCGTCGATCGCCTTGAACCGCCCCGTTGATACGAGCCAGGCCCGCGGGTTCTCCGGGACGCCTTCCCGCCCCCACCGCTCGACCGCCGCCGCGAAGGCCTCGTGCAGCGCTTCCTCCGCCAGATCGAAGTCCCGGACCAATCGCAGGAGCGACGCGAAGACCCGGCGTGACTCCGCCCGGTAGACCTCCTCGACCAGGGCGTGGAGGCCCGTCGGGGCGTTGGTCACCGAGTCCGCCCCGTCCCGACCGCACCGGCCTCCCGTCGCCGACCGCATCTCGCCCCCCTCTCGGATTGCCTGTCCATCTGGACATCACAGACCCGAAAGGATAACATCGGCCCGGCCGCGGGGGAAGGTCAGTCGGGTGGCCGAAAAGAGAGAGTCGCGGGATGCCGCCGTCGGACCCGCATGCGGAAAGCCGCGGTGCTCGACCGGGAGACCGACCACCGAGCATAATTATCGTCCAGGCGCCTTGGCGGCACGGGGCCGCGCGCCGACCGAACCGGTGCGGCGCGACGGCCTCGCCAGGACCCGAGACGTCTACGCAGCCCGCGGACGCTGCCGCTACTTCTTGCGCACAAGCCGCTTCGCGCAGCACATGTCCTTCGTGGGCGCGCCGCCTTGCCAGCCGACCCCTCTGATCTCGATGTGGCTGTCGTCGACGATGGTCAGCGTCACGGTATGCATGTGCTTGTCCTTCGTCGGGTCCAGGTTGGTGCCGCCGGCGAACTCGAAGCGGATCTGGTTGGCCGGCGATTTCGGGTCGGCCTTCAGACGCGGCTGGTTGCCCAGCACGCAGTAATGAGTCATCACAAGGTCCGGCCCGTCGACGGTGTAGACCGAGACCATCTCCTCCGACTGACCGGGGAAGAGGGTCTCATGCACCACGCTGCCTCCCGCGGTCACCTTGATGATCGACACGACTTGAGACGTCGGCTTGCCGTCTTCGTCCGCGGCCAGCCAGGTCCCCTCCAGCGTCTTCATCTTCTCGAAGGCGGGATTGGTGGGCACCGTCGGCCGTTTGCCAGTCTGGTCCTCGCCGTAGGCCGCAAGCGGAAGGGCCAGCAGCCCCGCGCACAAGAGCAGTCGTCGCGTCATTTCCGTACTCCTGATTGTTGTACGAGAGAATCCGGGTAGGGATTGTTCACAGCCACCTGATCGCACGTCACAATTTAGTCGATCGACAATCGGCCAGATCGACATCAGGCCAAAGGAAATGGCCTGGTCTTTCGTCAGACGGGGACTCGCCGGGAAGGCACGCCGCAACAATCATCCGCGGAAGAGGTTAGGACCCGCCCCCGACCGGCGTCGGCAGGGCCTGATCCAGACCTGATCCGTGGAACCTCTCGGACAATTGTGGTATTATCGATCCGCGGTTCGGGAAGCAGGCTTGGAATATTGAGGGCCGGATATGGGCGCTACGGGTTTGGTCGGGGTCATGGCGCTGGTCAGCCTGGTCGGGTCGGGCGAACCGGCGAAGCCGACGGTCGGCTTCCGACTTCAGGACCACCGGGGAGCCTGGCACACGCTCGACGAGGCCCGCGACCGAAAGGTCGTTGTCCTGGCCTTCCTCGGGACCGAGTGTCCGCTCGCCGAGGCATATGCGCCCAGGCTCGCGGAGCTTGCCCGCGATTTCGGCAAACGAGGTGTCGCCTTTTTCGGCGTCGATGCCAACCAGCAGGATGGGCCGGTCGCGATCGGCCGGTTCGCCGAGAAGCATGGCCTGCCTTTCCCGATCCTGAAGGACGTCGGCAACGGCTTGGCCGACCGCATCGGGGCCGAGCGGACGCCCGAGGTCTTCGTCCTGGATCGGTCGCGGGCCGTCGTCTACCGAGGCCGGGTCGACGACCAGTACGCCATCGGCATCCATCGACCCTCGTCCACCCGGCACGACCTGGTCGACGCCCTCGATGCGGTCCTCGCCGGGCGGCCCGTCGCGACGCCGAAAACGGACGCGGTCGGATGCCGGATCGGCCGGGTTACGAAGTCGGCCCGGGGGGGATCCGTGACGTACGCGAAAGACGTCGCGCGCATCCTCCAGTCGCGCTGCGTCACCTGCCACCGACCCGGCGAGATCGCCCCGTTCTCCCTGACCGACTACCACCAGGCGGCCGGCTGGTCGAGCATGATCGCCGAGGTCGTCGACGAGGGCCGAATGCCCCCATGGCACGCCTCGCCCGAGTATGGCAAGTTCGCCAACGACGCCCGGCTTTCCGCCGATGAGAAGAAGGCGATTCGCGACTGGGTCGCCGCCGGCTCGCCCGAAGGAGACCCGGCGGACCTACCTCCGCCGCCCCGATTCGTCGAGGGATGGCAGATCCCCCGGCCCGACGTTGTCCTGGAAATGCCCCGCGAGATCGAGATCCCGGCCGAGGGGTCGATGCCTTACCAGCTCGTCGAGATCGATCCGAAGTTCACGCGCGACGTCTGGGTCAGCGCCTCGCAGGTCCGGCCCGGGAACCCGGCGGTCGTCCACCACGCGGTCGTGCTGGTCCTGCCGCCCGGCGTCGCGAAGATTGACGAGGCCGGCGGCGACTTCCTCGCCGCCTACGCGCCCGGCCTGCCGGCCCGCGTCCTGCCCGACGGCGTGGCCAAGCGCATCCCGGCCGGATCGAGGCTGGTCCTCCAGCTCCACTACACCCCCCGGGGGACGAAGCAGGTTGACCGGAGCCGGATCGGCCTCGTCTTCGCCGACCCGGCGACGGTCCACAAAGAACTGATGTCGGGTATGGCGCTCAACTTCCGCCTCCAGATCCCGCCCGGAACGCGCGACTACATCTCGCGGGCCGATTTCCGGTTCTCGCAGCCCTCGCTGCTCCTCCAGCTCATGCCGCACATGCACCTGCGGGGCAAGTCGATGAAGTTCGTCGCCGAGTACCCCAACGGCCGACGCGAGGTCCTTCTCGACGTCCCCCGGTACGAGTTCGACTGGCAGAACCTCTACGTTCTCGACCGGGCCAAGCCGATGCCCGAGGGGACGATCATCCATACCGAGGCCCGCTTCGACAATTCGGACGAGAACCCGAACAACCCGGACCCGAAGCGCGCCGTCACCTTCGGCGAGCAGACGTGGGATGAGATGCACGTCGGATACCTCTGCTTCGCACTCGCCGGCCAGGACCTCACCCTCGGCATGCCCACCTCGAAGCGACTCGCGAGCGGCCAGTACGAGGTCACCTTCCGCTACAGCCCCGCCGGGCCGTCGAGGTCGGTCGCCCTCGTCGGCACGTTCACCGACTGGAAGGAACGTCCCCTCGCCATGACCGGTCCGGACGCCCAGGGGAACTACTCGACGACAATCACACTCGGCCCCGGGTCGCACGAGTACAAGTTCCTCATCGATGGCGAGACCTTCCGCCAGGACCCGGGCAACCCCGAATCCGCCGGCTTCTTCCACAACAGCCTGATCCGGCTGCCCTGAGTGAAAGCGGCCACGATAAACAAGATGCACCGGTAGCCTTGAGAATGAGGTCTGGGATGGTTGCCCGGGGACAAGTCAAGAACGGCGTCGTCGTGATTGCCAACGGCGTGGGGCTGCCGGAAGGCCAAGAAGTGACCGTGTTAGCGCCCGGTCCATCGCCAACCATCGCGCGGTCACATAGCATCCTGGACATCGCGCCGGTGAGCGTGGGCGCTGTTCTTCGCCCGCTGACGGCCGAGGATGACTTGTTCGGCGAAATGCTGGAAGGCCGGTCATGATTCATCGAGTGGACAGCGGCTTCCGGGTCGCGGCGGCGGTGAGAGAGCACGCCAAACACGCCGACGCCCGGGAC
>JBKQHM010000567.1:0-3314 GCA_052148775.1 Isosphaeraceae bacterium
GTGCGGCCACAGCGGCTGCGCCGCGATCCCGACGACAACCCACACGCGAACAGGGAGGTTGTGATGAGACTTCGAACGATCGGGGCAGCCGGCTTGCTGGCGATGGTGGTCGGGCTCGCGGCGTCGGCGCCGGCCGTCCGCGCCGACGGGCCCGACAACACGATCACGCCCGAGGAGAAGAAGGCGGGCTGGACCCTGCTCTTCGACGGCAAGAGCTTGGACGGCTGGAAGACCAGCAGCGGAAATCCCAGCAAGGTGCCGGTCGAGCAAGGGAACATCAATCCGCACGGCTGCGGCGGCTACATGATGATCCCCGAGAAGGCTTTCGGCGACTTCGTGCTGTCGCTCGACTTCAAGATCAGCAAGGGTTGCAACAGCGGCATCTTCATCCGAACCTATCCGCTCACCCCGCGCCCGGGCAAGGACGTCGGCTTCAACGGCCTCGAGGTCGCGATCGACGACACGACTACCGCCGGCTATCACGACACCGGGGCGATCTATGACCTGGTCAAGCCGTCACGAAATGCCATGAAGCCGGTCGGCGAGTGGAATCACATCGTGATCACGTGCGATGGACCAAAGATTTCTGTCGAAGTCAATGGTGAAGTAACGACCCGGATGGACCTCGACCAGTGGACGACCGCCAACCGCCGCCCGGACGGCTCGGAGCACAAGTTCGACGTCGCGTACAAGGACCATCCCCGCTCCGGCTACATCGGCCTCCAAGACCACGGCTCGCCGTGCTGGTACAAGAACATCAAGCTCAAGCCGCTTTATTACCGGCGAATCCGCGACCGATCCAATTGATGTCCCGATTTTTCACGCTGTAATCGGCCCATCAAGGCGTCCTGCGGGCGGCGGCCAGCTTGGCGACGAACGCCGCGTGTTCGGGCGTGGCGCAGCCCAGGTCGACCACGGCGCGGAGCCGTCGCGTGTCGCCTATCAGCAGTGCGGCCGGGTCGAGCCAGAGGCCGGGGAAGACTTCCGAGCGGTAGATCCCGTCCGGGCCCGGCTTCAGGTCGACGAATCGCCCTTTCCGGAGCGTGAACCAAAGCACCTCGTCGGGATCAATCGCGCGTACGATGTACTCCCGCACGCCGGTCCGCTCGTATTCGTCCAGTTTCGGTCCCAGGTCGAGGATCGCGTGGTCTCGGCGACTTCGAGGACCAGGTCCGGGACGCCACGTAGCAAGTTGTTCTCCTCTCGGGTTCGGCCGCCAGGCTCCTCCAGCATGCGGAGCTGAACGTCGGGCTCAAACTCGCTTTTCCATCCCAGGCATGTCGTCACGTGAGGCAAGACCTGCACACTCGGGGTCTTTTCGGCATATTCGCCGAGCCAGACGATTGTGGGAACATTGGCACGGCTATGCAAAGTGCCGATGGGGCCGGGCAGATAGACGACTCCGTTAATCAACTCGGCCCGGGTGTCGGGAGGCATTGCCTCGTAAAGGGCGTGGAACGCCCCCTGGTCGAGCCATTGGTCCTCAACGAGCGTGCGGCGTGGGGATCCCGCAGGGGTTTGACTGGACATCCTGGTCGTCTCGCCTTCGACACGTGATGCAGGCAGGTCTATCGTAAGCCGAACGACACCGATCCGACAAGGCGACCGTGCCGGCACAAGGCCCGCGCCCGGGGCATCGCCGGGACCGTGGCGACTCCGGACGATGCACCCTTGAGCTTCACGACTGGCCAGGGTTACAATGTGCCAGTACATTTGTCAGAGACTCATTGCCGGCTTGTATCGACGGGAGTAACGGCGATGTTGACAAGATGGGTCATCACGGTGTGGCTGATCGGGCTCGCGCTGTGCGTCCAGGCGACCGGGGGCGAGACGCGGAAGGTGTCGGGCCGGGTGATCGATGAGGCCGGCCGGCCGGTGGTCCGGGCCGAGGTTGCGACGATGTGGGACGCCATGGGCGGAATGCAGATGCGCGCGTTCCACGCGGCCAGGACGGATCCCGACGGCCGATTCCAGCTCGACGTCGACTTCTGGCAAGGGCACGAACCCTTCCTGGCCCTCGACCGGGAGCACAAGCGGGGCGGCATCGTCATCATCGATGAGAACTCGTCGGGCAAGGACCTTGAGATCCGGCTCGGCCCGCTGGTGCGGGTTCACGGCCGGTTCTCCTGCGACGAGTTGGGCGAGCCTCCCGATTGGACCAACGTCTACATGAACGTGATGCCCGGCCGGCTGCCGGTCCCGCGGTTCCTGGCGAAGCTGGCCCCGAGCCCGCTCCGGCTGGCGCAATGCACGTCCTGGGAAGCCGCGTTCGCGTTCCTCCTGCCGCCCGGACATTATCAGTTCCATGGTTACAGCAACGCTTCCGAATACCATGACGTCAACCGGGTGATCGAGCTCAAGGCCGACCAGCCCGACCTCGACCTGGGTACGATCGACATGACGCCGACCGGGCTGGCGCGGCAGTATGGCAAGCCCGCGCCCGCCTTGCACGTGACCGATGCCAGGGGCATTCGCAAGGACATCACGCTCGCCGATTTCCGGGGCAAGTGGGTCGTGCTCGAATTCTGGGCGACCTGGTGTGGGCCGTGCGTCGCGGTCGGCTTGCCTCGACTGGTCGAACTCGACAAGGAGTTCAGCGCCCATCGCGACAAGTTCGCCATCCTGACCGTCCATCACACCAGTGCCAGGACGCTCGATGAGCTGGAGCCTCAACTCGAGAGCGTCAGCAAGCGATTCTGGGGCGGGAAGCCCTTGTCCTTGCCGATCCTGCTCGATGGGACCGGTGAAACGATCAAGAATTATGACGTGCGTGCCTATCCGACCGCGTTCCTGATCGACCCGGAAGGGCGGCTGGTCCGTGTCCACGAGCGCGCCGAGGAATTCCTGAAGGAGAAGTTGCTCGGGCTCCGGCCGGGCCGGAATGTTGCCCGCGATCTCGATCGGTCGCTGGATTTCGGCATCGACGAGATGCCCCTGGACCTGGCACTTTTTTATCTATCGAGATGGGCGTCCCGGGCCCAGGGCCGGGAGATTCCCGGGATGCTCAAGGCGGCCGGCGTGGACCCCGGCGAACCCATCCCACTGACGCTCACGGCGAAGCTCACCGTGCGGAGCTGGCTCGACCTGTTCCTCGGCCCGTTCGGCCTGACCTACGAGGTTCGGGATGACAGGCTCTTCGTCGTCCCGCGCCAACCCAACACGGCCCCTGCCCCGCCCTCGGACCGCCAGCGCGAGGCCGCCGAGCGGCTCCGGGGCGTGCTGGGCGAGGCGCAGGCCTTCGACTTCCGCGGCAAGCCGCTGGCCGAGGTCGTCAAGTTCCTGACCGAGCAGACCCACGAGCCGTTCGCCCTCGA
>JBKQHM010000568.1:0-15425 GCA_052148775.1 Isosphaeraceae bacterium
GCCATTGACGATCCATTTGAAGCCGTACTGGGGAAAACCCGCCGTACGGAATTTTAGAGGGGGAAGGGGAAACCCGAAGCTCGATCGAGCCCGCCGGGCGCCCCTTCCCTACTCGGCTTTTGTTTCCTGGGCTACCCTGGGGACCCGGTGTCTGGGAAGCCGGTGTCAAACCTGGGCAGACCGAGGATCAGGCAGACCGAGTGTCAAGTCTCGTTTTGACCAGACCCGGCCCTTCGATGGGACTTGGCACTTGAAGGGTAACCTGCGCTGGGCAACGCTCCCTGGGCGAAAGCCCGGGCTCGAAGATATTCACCGGTTCACGTCGCGTAGGCGTCAACCCGGAACCGGTCGAGGTTCTCGCGGACCCAGGCGATCGTCTCGTCGAGGCCGCGCTCGAGCGTATATCGGGGCTCCCAGCCCCAGAGGCTTCTGGCCAGGCCGGTGCCGGCGAGGAGACGCTCGACTTCACTGGCGGCCGGGCGAATCCGTTGCTCGTCGGACTCGACCCGGATCGGACGACCAAGCCGGCCGGCGATCATCTCGACCAGCTCGCCAATCGAGATGTCCGAACCCCGGCCGATGTTGACCGCTTGGCCGAGCGCCGCGTCGCAGCCCGCGATCGCCACGAAGCCCGCGACCGTATCCTTGACATAGGTCAGGTCGCGCCGAGGGTCCAGCCGGCCCAGCTTGATCGCCGGCCGCGTCAGGGCCTGGCTGATGATCGTCGGGATGATCGCTCGGGCAGACTGCCTCGGGCCGAATGTGTTGAAGGGCCGCAGGATCGCGACGGGCAAGTCGAAAGCGCGGTGGTAGCTTTCGCCCAGGGCGTCGGCGGCGATCTTGGTCGCCGCGTAGGGCGATTGGCCCTGGAGCGGATGTCCCTCGTCGATCGGGACGGTTCGCGCCGTGCCGTAGACCTCGGATGTCGAGGTCAGGATCACGCGTTCCAGGGTCGAGCTGGCCCGGCAAGCGTCGAGCACATGGGCCGTGCCCAGGACGTTCGTTTGTACCACGTCGTAGGGATTGTGGTACGAGTAGGGAATTGCGATCAGGGCCCCGAGGTGGAATACCCACTCTTGACCGTCGACCGCACGTCGGACGGCCGCCGGATCCTTCAAGTCGCCCCGCTCAATCTCGATCCCGGCCTGGACGTCGCCAGGTAGGTCCGCGAGATGTCCGCGGTCGTCGCGGCCGCTATAGCGCACGAACGCTCGGACGCGGTGCCCTCCTTGTACCAAGCGTTCCGCCAGATGGCTGCCGATGAACCCCCCTGCCCCCGTCACCAGGACCTTTTTGCCCATCGCGTCCGACTCCTTCCGCTCACACGATCCGTCTCGGCAACGTCACGGGTCACCAGTTGCCGGTGATCGGGTCCAGATCCCACGATCCTAAGCCTTTCCCGGAAACCTCGCCACGTCGAAAGATCGATCGTCGGGACAAAGTTCCTTGTGATCGCCAGGCATCAACGAAGGTGGGATACGGACCGCCCGGATTGCCGCGGTTTCTCGCGACCAAGCCTATCTCCTATCTTACCAAGGTCCCTGAGAGCTGGCCGCGAGACGCATACATGTCGCGGCCCACGCCCGGATCGATGCTTTGAGATCTTCGGAGTCGGGCCGGATTCCGGACGAAGAGTCCGACTGCATGGAGGTGTGCAGAAAGGATTCAGTTATCCCGGATGGAGGCGATGATCATCGAGGGCTCACCGCCCAGGTCATCGGCGGGGAGGGGGTCGAACTCGAAGACCGCCCGACGATAGCCGAGGGAGACGGCCACTTTGAGGACGTCGCCATAGGTCGGGAACGTCTTCCCCGAGAGTTCCTTGAAGCGCTGCATGGCGTACATGAATTCCATCTCGTCATCGGTGTATTGCTTCTCGAAGGTAGTCGGGTCGATCCGTCGTCGTCGTTCCTTCTTCTGCCGGCGCGCGCCCCCGCCGTCGCCGCCAGCCGGCGGAGGAGGGGGCGAGGACGATGCGTTCGAGTCACGACGGTCGCGACGGTCGCGACGCTCGTGGAATAAACTGTCCTCAGGATACGCGGAAAAATCGAATTGCGGAGACGGGGGTTTCGTCTGGTTATTGTCGTCGGTCATCGAAGTAGTCATCCCGAGTTGGTTATCCGGAAAGGTGTCGAGATCCGGCCCGGATCTTTGGCGGGACGGTCGCCTGGATCAATCGGGTTAGCGATTCCCTTGGGCGAGATCGTGGCCCCCTCGGTCCAAGACGATGCCTTCGAGATCTAAGAGGTTGCCGGGCCGAGGAATTTCCGCGATCGGCTTGAAGAATCTCTAGGATACGCGACCCTTTCTGTCAATGATCCCGAGGGCTTGCAATCGGTCGAATCGCTCGGTCGGTGTTCGCTTTTGGCCGGTCGGCCAAGCGTGTGGCATAATGGATCACGATGAGATGGACCCCATGGCGGTCGACCGAAGGTGGGGTTACTGCGCACCAGGGATCATGATTCATTGAGAGGGTAACCACCCGAATCCGTTGTCCAAGGTCACGAGCCGGCCACGCGGCTACGACCCGTTTCGTCGCGAGGTGATGTTCGGCCGGCCCTGGCAGCGAATCCGAGATGGGCTTGTGGTAGAGTGAGCCGTTCCGTAAGTTGATATGAGGGAACATCGAGCGCCCGAGCCGGTCCCTGGTGCCGGTCACTTCCTTCTCCTGGAGAGCATCAAACATGTCCCTAATCGCGCGATTTTGGAGAGGTGCCGTGTTCCTGATACTGGGTAGCGCCCTGCTGTCCGGTGTTTCAGCCCGCGGTGCCGATGATCCGTCCCTCTCGAAACAACTGACCGATCTCGGCCGCCAGGCGCTTTCACAGGGCGCCCAACCGACGGCTCGGACGTTCTTCCAGAAAGCCCTGCTGCTCGACCCGAATAACAAGGCCGCGGCACGGGGACTCGAGCAGACCAAGCCCCCCAGCGATGCCGTCAAACGGGTCGCTATGCAGGATCCGGCCGCGACCCCGCCGGCTCAACCGGCCGCACCGGCGCCGGGATCGGCCGATCAACCGCTGGCGACGCCGACCGCCGATACCCAGGCGACCCTGGAGCAGACCCAGGCCGCCGAGCAACTCAACCGTCAGCAGTTGACCAACGACGTCGAGCAACGCCTCCAGGCCGCTCGCGAGCTCATGAACGCCGGTCAGCCCGAGATGGCGCTCAACGTCCTGCGCATCACCCAGAGCGTCGTCCGATCCAACACGGGCGTCCCCGAGGCCGACCGCCAGAAGCTCGAACGGCGCATCCAGGCCCAGATGATCTCCACCGCTCAGGCCGAGGAACGGGTTGTCGCCGAGCGAGCCGAACGCATGCGACTCGAGGCCGCCGCCGAGCAACGCACTCGCGCCATCGACATCTTCCAGCGCAACAAAGAGACCATCGGCGCCATGATGATCCAGTTCGATACGCTGGTCAGCGAAGGCGTTTACAATGTCCTGTTTAACGGCGGAACCGGCGACATCCGCGCCGCGACCGAGCCGTTCTTTGAGGCTCGATTGCTCGCACAGAAGGCCTATGCTCTCCAGCGGGGCGCCCCGCTGCCCTACAGCGACAACGACCCCGCTCCCGCCGCGGGCGAGGCCGTGGGCAACTCCATGAGATTCCTCGGCTCGGAATTGCAGTTCCGCAAGCTCAAGTTCTACCGGTACCTGCTGACCATGTCCGACGTTACCCGCGCCTCGGTCCCCTTCCCCGACAACCAGTACATCGAGTACCCCGAGGCTGACTGGTTCCGCTACATCTCCGAGAAACGAATCAAGCGATGGGGCAAAGCCGTCGACCTCTTCGATCGCGACCCCAAGACCAAGCAGATCCTCGAGAAGCTCGACGAGCCCGTCTCCATGTCCTTCGCCAATGAGACGCCGCTGGACGACGTCCTCAAGTACATCAAACAGGCCACGACCACTCCCACGTTCTCCGGGATCCCCATCTATGTCGACCCGCTGGGCCTCCAAGAGGCCGAGCGGTCGCTCAACTCGACGGTGACCATGGATCTCGAGGGGGTGCCGCTGAAGACGACCTTGAAGCTGATGCTCAAGCAACTGGGCCTGGCCTACACGGTCAAGGACGGGTTCCTGATGGTGACCTCCGAGGACTCGGAGGATCAGCAGACGGAGATCCGCGTGTATCCGGTGGCCGACCTGGCGATCATCCCGATCTCGCTGATGATGGGCGGCGGCGGTGGCGGCATGGGCGGCGGTATGGGCGGCGGCATGGGAGGCATGGGCGGCGGTATGGGCGGCGGTATGGGCGGCGGCATGGGCGGTATGGGCGGCGGCATGGGCGGTATGGGCGGCGGCATGGGCGGCGGCATGATGTCCGTCCCGCCAGTCGATCCTCAGGTCCCCGCCGGGGATGACGTCGACTTTCTGCAAAAAAAAAGTTAGCCCTCGACGCGCTCGACGATAACCCAGTCCGCAAGTCTCCGACAAAGACCCAGGGCCAGTCCGGCACATCGCCGGCTGGCCCTTCGTCATTGGGCAGGTCGCGGGACGATGGGCCGATGATCCGGTCCGGATCATCGGGTGCGGGCCAGGAGATGTCGCCCCTGATTCGTCCTCGGGGCGGCCAGGGACAGACCTTGATCCCGATCGACTCGCGTGTCGGGAGTGCTGCCGCGAAATCGGGCTCGGGCGGACACACGGATCCCTACGCCTTCTGGATGGCTTACTATCGAACCAATGACGAGAAGAAGATCAAGCCCAACAAGGCTGGCGAGCATCCCTTACGCGAGACCGTCGCACTGTTGAATCTCAGTGGCAAGACCCGCGACGTGGACGCCGCCTTGCGGGCCTATCTGACCCTCCACTCGAAGGACGCTGAGCCCTGGATGTACGAGGCGCTGGCGATCGCCATCGAGATGAATCATGGGACGTCGGCCGACATCAAGACCGCGCTCAATTACGCGGCCGACCTGGCCCAGAAATCCCACAATCCGAATTTCCTGGTCAGCGTCGCCGACAAGATGTTCATGAAGGGTTTTTTCGACCGCATCGGCCCGTTGCTGGATGAGGCCGCAGATAAGGTCCCTCACCGGTCGGAACCCCTGGTGATGTCGATCAACCTGGCACAGAAGACCAAGGACCCGCGCCGCATGGGAGAGGCCATCGATCGGTTGCTCTCACTCGGCTGGCCGGGCCAGGACGACTACTTCCGCACCGAGTCGCACAACCAAGCCGAGACACTCGCGAAGACACTCCGCGAGGATGGGCGCGCCCAGGAGGCCGACGCCTTGCTGGCCAGGGTGACGAACTCCGAATCACGCGACCTCTACATCCGGCTGACCTGGGACGGCCAGGCCGATTTCGACCTGACCGTGGAGGAGCCGCTGGGCGCGACCGCGAGCTACCTGATCCCACGCACGGTCTTCGGCGGTTCCATGCTCAAGAACGGATACGGCGCCCATCCCGAAGAAGTCTACGTCTGCCCCAGGGGATTCGATGGCGACTATACCATCAGGATCAGCAACATCTGGGTCGATCCCGCCAAGCCGGTCACTCGCCTGACCCTCGAGACGATCGCACACGAAGGGACGGCCAAGGAAAAGAAGACCGTTTACAACCTCGTCCCCGACAAGCTCAACAAGGCCTTCGTCGTGCATCTGTCCGAGGGCCGACGCAAGAAGGTCCTCCCCTTCATCGATCCAGCGATCACGATGATGGAGGCGCAGGCCCAGCTCCGGAAGAACACCAAGACCAAGAAGGGCGCACGGGCCTCATCCACCAATCAACCGGCCAAGGGCGACTTCCAATCGCAGCAATCGTCGAAGGATGCGGTCAAACCGAAGTTCTAGAGCGGTCGGCCTTTGAACGAAGTTCGCCGGACGGAGCCGGTGCCTCCCAGGACCCCCTTGGGAGGGGGCTTCGTCCGTCGAGTGTCGACCGAGCAAACTCTCGGGAGGATCACCTGGTTCCATTGCGGGAGCCGGGCATCAGTCGTTATATTTTCGGAGACGTGGTTGCGCCGCGAAAGCCGAACGTGACCCGAGTCGAGAGGAAGCCGGATGCAGTAGGAGTGCACCGGACCGTCGGCAGGACCGACGGGACCAACCGCCCGGAAGCGGCCGATTGATCTTGAGCATCTCGGCCGGACCTCCCGAGGATCCGGCACGGTGATCCCGTTGAGTCACCCGTCGATCGGACGAGACTGAGCCGGAATGATCGGCCTGTTCGCGCCTTACGGCGATTCTGTCATGGAGGATCTTCGACAGCCTGTTTTCCCCACGATTGAGGCTTTCTCACAAGGATGGTTACGCCGCATGAAACGCCGCATCCTCGCCGTCGATGACCAGGAATTCAATCGCAATCACCTTCGCATGGTCCTCGAAACGGACGGCTTCGAGGTCGAGACCGTCGCCGACGGCCAGACCGCCTGGGACGAGCTCCGGGCTAACAAGTATCATCTCGTCATCACCGACCTGCGGATGCCCGAGCTGACCGGGCTGGACCTGCTCGCGCGGGTCCGTGAGGAACGGCTTCCGGTGGGCATGATCGTGCTGACCGCCTTCGGGGACCCGACCGATGCGCTCCGGGCGATGAAGGCGGGCGCCGATGACTTCATCACCAAGCCCTATGATCCCGAGCAGCTCCGGTTTCTGGTTAAGCGGATACTGGATCGTCGCGAGTTGATCGACGAGCTCGACCAGCTCCGCAAGCAGTCGTGCGACGGCTACCGATTGCACACGATGGTGTCGAAGAGCCCGAAGCTTCGCAAGGTCTTCGAGCTGATCGAGCAGGTCGGACCGATCGGCTCGACCGTGCTGATCCAAGGCGAGACGGGGACGGGCAAGGAGCTGGTCGCCCGGGCGATCCATGCGGCCCACACGCGACGCTCGGGGCCGTTCGTGGCCCTGAATTGCGCAGTCTTGAACGATTCGCTGCTCGAGAGCGAACTGTTCGGCCACGAACGCGGATCGTTCACCGGTGCGGAGCGACGGAAGGCCGGTCGCTTCGAACTGGCCGATGGCGGGACGCTCCTGCTCGACGAGGCCGGGGACATCCCCCCGGCACTCCAGGCGAAGCTGCTCCGCGTACTCCAGACGGGGCAATTCGAGCGCGTCGGCGGGACCGAGTCTGTCAAGGTCGACGTACGCATCATCGCCGCCAGCCACAAGATCCTGGAGGAGGAGGTCCGGAAGGGCCGGTTCCGCGCCGACCTTTTCTACCGGCTCAATGTGATCCGGATCGACTTGCCGCCGTTGCGAGAGCGGACGGAAGATATCCCTCTGCTGGCGATGCATTTCCTCCAGCAACAACGGTCGCGGACCGGGACGGAGTTAACCGAGATCGCCTCGGACGCGATGCAGGCCCTGTTGCGGCACCAATGGCCCGGGAATATCCGCGAGCTGGAGAATGCCATCAAGGCCGGGGTGGCCCTGGCGCACGGCTCCGTGCTGCGACGCGACGACCTGCCCGAGTCGGTCGCCCCTCGTAGCGTGCCCCTGAATCGCGGCAGTTCCCTGATCGATATCGACCGCCCACTGCCCGACCTGACCAGCGAGTTGATCAGTCAGGTCGAGCGCGAGTATTTCGTCCGTCTGCTGTCCCTGTACAAGGGAAACGTCGCGCGTTGCGCGCGGCACAGCGGCCTCTCGCGCCGTAGCGTCACCCAGAAGCTCCAGAAGTACGGGCTTGAGCGGGTCCTGTTCAAGAGTCCTCGCCGGAAGTTGTCCCTCCCGAGCGAATTCGAGCCGATCGCGGCGGCCGCACCCGATTCCTCTCCGTGAAGCCGCCCGGGGTCGTTCGCAATGGAATTCGATTGCAGATTCCGAATTCCCGATTCCAGAATCAGACAGGCCTGGGACGGCGGGCTTGAAATCCATTCGGAATCTGGGATTCGATATTCGGAATCGATGACTTCGGGTGCGATCAAGGGAGCGGCACGTCCTTGAACTCGAATTCCAACGGGATCGTGATCACCTTGCTGGGTGTTTCATAGACGAGCTGGTAATCCGCGGGCTTCCCGGGCGCGTCCACGAAGAGGTATTCGAAACCGAGCCTGCCGCCGGAGCCGCCGGTATTGGAGAACCCACCGTTATGCTCGAACCGCGACCCATCCGCCCGCTGGAGCCAGAGGCGATTGTTGAATAATCCCTGACGATAGCTCTCGAAAGCAGGCCCTTCACCCGGATAGGCCAGCTCGACGTTCACCTTCCAGACCTGTTCGTCAACCTCGGTCCCCTGGAGGGTCACGCTGACGTCCCCCTGCTTCACCGTGACGTTCTCCTGGGTGAGGCTGGGGAACCGGAAGACTTTGATGCCGGCCGGGATGGTGACATCGGCCTTGACGCTGAGTGTCTTGAACTTCGAGGCGGAGCGTTCGGGGGCCTGGAGGTTGAGGTTGATCTCGGCGACCGGATTCTCGGGCCGGACCACGACCTCATCGGATTCCATCTCGACCTGGGACTTGACGACCTTGCCGTGGTCGTCGAGGATCTTCAACTCGTCGGCCTTGAGCTTCAGGAGCATGGGCCGGAGCCGGGGTTCCCAGGCGGCTTCGAGCGTCACGGTGGCCGTGGACGACCCGGCGGCGAAGTCGCGAACCTCGCCGATCTGCTTCATCTCGATCCGGAACGGCCCGCTGTACACGATGGGCGACTTCGACATGGTCCCACCACCGACGATGCCGACCGAGCCGTCGCCGGTGTGGAAATCGATGCCCACCTCGGCCTGTCGCGCGACCAGGTCGAGCGCCTCGAGGAACGGCTTGTCGCGGATTTCCAGGTCCAGCGCGGGGTTCGTCACCTCGGCCCCGAGTTCCTCGCGCTTGTCGGCGATGGCGTTGCCGGTCTGCTTCTGGAGCTGCTGGAGGGCCTCGGTGAGCCGGATACCCTTGCCGACGAGCGTGATGCGGCTGGCGCTGGGATTGACGTCGTCTTCCGACTTGCGCAAGGCCGCGCGGAGCTGTTCGATCCGCTCTTTGCGATTGCCGGCCGGCAGGGTCGCGGGGTCCGGCAGTATCGGCAAGATCTTCGGCCCCAGCTTGGTCAAGCTCGCCATCGCGGCATCGCGGGCCTCGGGCTTGGGGGCGTCGAGCCGCTCGACGAGCTGAAGCACGCGGTCGCGCAGCGCCGCGTCCGTCGAATCGGACTGGCCCCGTGCCGCGAAGGCGGAGAGCCCGAACAGGCATAAGCCGGCGATCAACCGAAGTCGGACAGGACGAACTGAGCCGCGTTGCATCGGTGTAACCCTCGGATTCTTCGTAGAGTGTTCGGTGTTCAGTGAAGACCTGACCCGCCCCGCCCTCATATTCCCTGAACACGGGAGTTCAGCCAACGAACCAGCGTCCATTCTCCATCACGAGTCGATCGTCGGCCCAGATGCGGCCGTTCGTCCGGGTGTCGACGATCAGGTCCCAGTGCAACGCGGAGACGTTGACCCCTCCGGTCTCCGGATAGCTCTGGCCGAGTGCGAGATGCACCGTGCCGCCGATCTTCTCATCGAAGAGGATGCTGCCGGTGAACCGGTCGATCCCCGAGTTGAGACCGAGTCCTAACTCACCGAGCTTCCGCGCGCCCGAGTCGATGTCGAGCATGGCCAGCAAGTAGTCTTCGCCGTCATCGGCACGGGCGGAGACGACCTCTCCCTTGCCGAACTCCAGTTCGATCCCGACGAGCTTACGGCCGTCGCGACAGACGGGAAACCCACAACGCAGGCGGCCGGAGGCCGAGTCCTCGATCGGCCCGGTGAAGATCTCGCCCGATGGCATGTTGCGTCGGCCGTCCGAGTTGATCCAGGTTCGGCCGCCGACGGCGAGGCTCAGGTCGGTGCCCTCGGCCTCGATCCGGAGGGATCGGACCTGCGACGTGAACTCAACCATCCCCGCCTGGCGCCGACCCAGTTCCTTCCATTCGGCTCCCGGGTCCTCCTTGTCGAGGAACAATGCCGCCTCGACGAACGCCTCATAATCGGCCATCGTCATCCCGGCATCGGCGGCGTACCCCGGCGTCGGATACTGGGTCAACACCCATCGCTTCTGGCGGAGCGCCCGTCGGATCGGTTCGCGCGTGCGTTCGAACGCGGCCTGACGGCGCGGATCGACCCGGCTCATCGATCGTGTGTCGGTCTCGGCGGCGATCCGGATTCGCGCGTCGATCGACTCCGCCTCGGCGATCGCCGACGGCGGCAGATGTGTCATTTGCGCCTCGTCGGCATGCTCGAGGAAGAACTCGTGGAGGCCGGGGATCTCCAACCGGAGCAGCGGATTCGCCCCGCGCAAGATCAACGCCTTGCTCGCGGCCTCGACCAGCGGCCTCGCCGCGAGTTCCGAGCTGATCACAATCGTCTCGCCGCGACGAGCCTGGAGGCAATAGTCCACCAGCAGGTCGGCCCATCGGGCGATCACATCGTCTCGCAAAGGATTGGTCCCCTGGCCCGCAAAAGACAACTGTACGACTCTTCCAAGATTAGCATATCGCAACGCTGGTCCTACTACAACACGGAGGAAAGACTCTACGCAACCTGGCGAGGATCGAGCCGCCTCGACCCGGACAGGCCGCGGGACCTCGCGATCCGGCGGAACGCGGCCCGGCCGCGCGCGATGATCGTCGGATTGGGCCGGATCCGCCGGGTTCCGTAGGCGCTTTCTTCGGCCGCTGCCGAGGAACAGAAAAGCGAGCTATGATGTTAATTAACATTAAAAATATACATTATTCGATTTATAATGGGAGGGGCCATCTGGCGGAATCATCGCCCGACTACCTATCGCGGCGGGGCCGCAACTTTGAGCGAGGAACCGTCTTGGTCCCCCCTTACGAAGGGGGGGCTCGGGGGGGGCATTGGTTCTGCCGCCGAGCTTGGCCTGTACGCTCAGACCCCCCCCCTGGCCCTCCCTTCGCTAAGCCATGGCTCCGACGGCGTCCATCCGGAGGAAAGCCGCTGAGGGAATTCTTCCTGGTCGGTGAAAGACCGATGGTGTCGAGTCGGTTTCTCCGAACAGACCGTCCTCAGGGCCAGTCCTGTCGTTCACGGGCTGGCCCTTTTTCATGATCCGGGTCTCACGGTGTCGAGCGGCGACGTGGTGCATCGTGGGATGACCGGGATGAGCGGATCCCGACTGGTGGTTGGGGGAGTCCCCCGACGGTGGTGTGGCGATCGCGCCCAATAGCTTGACGCTACCGGGGCGAGTCCCGAGAATTATCGGAAGGAGCCGTCGGGCCTTGCCGGCCCCGTCAGCGATCGCACCGAACGCAAAAGGAGGTCGATGACGGCGTCGCCCGGCCGATCGGGCGTGAGTTCGGCTCCTGTTGAAGTCCCTCGATCGCACCGGTACTACCCAGAAGGACCGCTCGCATGCGTCTCCGCAACCGTCCGCAGACTCCGAAACCCGAATGCTGGTCCTTCCTCGCGATCCGGGCGGCAGCCTTGGCGTTGTGTCTCGCGGGGGTCGCCGGTGCTTTCGAAGACCCCGCTCCGTCGAAGGCCGGCGTATCGAAGCCGAGTCCCGTCTACTCGCCCGTGGAGACGAGGCTCCGGGAGGATGTCACATTCCTGGCCGCCGACGCGCGCGAAGGCCGTGCGCCGGGGACCAAGGGCATCGAGGCCGCGGCCGACTTCATCGCGGGCGTCTTCAAGGCGTCCGGGCTCAAGCCGGCTCCGGGAGCGGACGGCTACTTTCAACCGTTCTCACTCAGCGGCGTCCCCAGCCTGGCGAATAAACCCGAGCTGACGATCAGCGGACCCGATGGCAAGTCGATCGTCGGGTCAGGCAGGACGGATTTCAACCCGCTGGCCATCGGCGTCGCGGCGGCCCTCGAGAAGGTCCCCATCGTTTTCGCCGGCTACGGGATCACCGCCCACGACGAGGGACGCAAGCTCCGCTATGACGACTATGCGGACATCGACGTCAAAGGGAAAGCCGTCCTGATCATCCGTCGCAAGCCACGCGAGGAAGACGCGTCCAGTCCGTTCGGCGGCAAGCAGGTGACGCGCTATTCGTCCTTCCAACACAAGGCGACCAACGCCTTCCAGCACGGAGCGGCGGCCGTCCTGCTCGTGAACGATCGCGGAGAATTGAGCGACGGCAAGGAAACCTTGCTGCGATTCACCCAGGCCGGGGAGGACCCCTTCTCGAATATCCCGTTCGTGATGGTGAGCCGGGCGTTTGCGGGGAAGATTCTCGCAGGGTCCGGACAACCGACCCTGGACGAGCTGGAGGAGAAGATCGACGCCGACCTCAAGCCTCGATCGAGGGAACTCGAGGGCTGGACCCTGTCCGAGCGGATCGCGATCGACCGGGGTGATAGCGTGACGAAGAACGTCATCGGTGTGCTGGAGGGGATCGGCCCGCATGCCGAGGAGACGGTCATCATCGGGGGCCATTACGACCACCTGGGCCGGGGCGGTTTGATGTCGGGCTCGCTCGCCCTGCTCTCGAGCGACATTCACAACGGGGCGGATGACAACGCTTCGGGCACCTCGATGGTCCTGGAGATGGCGCGCCGGCTGGGCGCCCGGCGCGACCCGCTTCCTCGTCGCGTCGTCTTCATCGCGTTCTCGGGGGAGGAGCGCGGACTCCTCGGCTCCAAGTATTATGTCCAGCATCCCCTCTTCCCGCTCAGCTCGACGGTCATGATGTTCAACTGCGACATGGTCGGGCGGCTCAACGCGAAGAACGAGCTGACCATGATCGGGACCGGCACCTCGCCGGGCCTCGGCTCGCTGGTGGATGTGCTGGGCAAATCGGCCGGCCTGACCATTAAGCAGGTCTCCGGCATGACCGACGGCTTCGGCGGCAGCGACCATCAGTCGTTCTACCCCAAGGGCATCCCGGTCTTGTTCGCCTTTACGGGCGTGCACCGCGATTATCACCGGCCCAGCGACGACTCGCACCTGATCAATTATGCCGGCATGGCCCGGATCGCCGACTACCTGGAATTACTCCTGCTCGACGTGATCCGACGTCCTGAGCGCCCGGCGCTGGCCCGCGTGACCGCGCCGACGCACGGAGGAGGCGGCACGGATCCGGCCCGGATGGGGTCCGGCGTCTATGTAGGCACCCGGCCCGACTATTCCTACGAGGCCAAGGACGGCATGAGGATCGACGGGGTCAGCGAGGGGAGCCCGGCCGAGAAGGGGGGACTCAAGGGAGGCGATATCATCACGCGATTCGGCAATAAACCGGTGGGGACCGTGTATGACTTCATGGAGAGCATGAGTCAATACAAGCCAGGGGAGAAAGTGGAGATCGTCGTCAAGCGGGATGGCAAGGACGTGAAGCTCCAGGTCACGCTCGGCAGCCGCCCCGGCCGTTGACAGTCCCGCCGAGCGTTGTCTCTCGTCTCCCGATCCTTCCGAGGGCGCCGGGGCTGGAAGTCAAGCCGATGCGAATCCTGAGGTTCCCCCCCAATCACCGATTCGCATTGGCCGTCCTGGTCGCGCTGGCGGGCATCGCGACCGTCCCGATCGGATGCGGGCCACTCGAATCCGAACGGCTGATCGTGGCGTCGAGCTGGTCGTCTGCCGATCGTCTCCGCATCGAGAACGAATTTGCGAGGTGGACTGCGGGCTCCGGCGAGGCCGGGCGCGGGACGATCCATCTGGACTGGTTGATCCTCTCGCCCGGGGACGATCCGGCAAGCGTCGCATCGCGACGTAACCCGCCGGACGTCCTGCTAGGCGGCCCGGCCGCATCATTCGACCGGCTCGCTCGGATGAATCAGCTATCCCCCCTGCCCCTAGAGGGCTCGCCGTCGTGGGGGGTGGCACGTCGCTCGTGGATCCGTCTGGCCGGGCCATCGACCGGATCGGATCGCTCCGTCGCGATCCGGCCGCCACTGGACCCGATCTCGATTCGGCATCCAGGTCAGGACGCGATCGTCGCGATCGATGATCCCCGGGATGACCCAATCTCGCTGGCGTGGGCGAAGGGGCTCCTGGCTCGCGATGATTTCCGCGCGGGCTATTCGCTCCTGGTCCGGGTGGCCGGTCATCGTCGTCGTATCGGTCGGCAAGCCGGCTCCGCGCGAGCCGCCGCCGAGCGCGGCGAGGCCGAACTGGCTCCACAGGTTGTGTCCGAAGAGCCGTCAGATCGCACGTCGCAGGAGACGTCCTGGATCGAAGGCGTGGCCATCGTTGGTGCGGCCCGAAATCCCGAACAAGCCCGGCGATTCTTGCAATTCCTGGCGGAGACCGGAGCGGCGGGTTTGCCTCCCCGATTATCGGAAAAGTCGACGGACGTGGATGCCCTCCTCGCCGACCTGCTCGGCGCGACGCTGGTTGATGCCCAGGATGAGCTCTGGACGGCCTGGTCGACCCTGGAACGCGAGGGTTTCCCCGAGAACGCCCTACGATGGATGACCGAGCCGCCACCATGGCCGCCGGCATCGGTCGCGAAGATGATGGACGGATCGGGCGATCGCGGTATGTCGATGGTCGAGACGCTGGCCGGCCAGCTCGCGACGGACTCCTCGCTACGGACCTGGCTCGTCAGGAGCTGGCTCTCACCCCAACGTCTCATCGGTCAGGTGACGCTCGAGGAACTCGCCCAGGCCGCGGACGGTCGACTCTGCCACGAGCCAAGGTTTCGCGACTGGCTACGAGCCGAATGGACGGCCTGGGCCCGCCAGCGTTATCGGCGGGTCGCTCGCCTCTTGTTAGTCACTGGTCATTAGTCATTGGTCATTAGTCATTAGTCATTAGTCATTGGTCATTGGTCACTGGTCATGAGTCTTGAAGACTCGCCCAGGGAGCGGACCTTCAGAATTCCTTTTCCCGACCGAAAGTCTCCTGCCGGCATCGAATACCAGCTTATCGCACACTCGCTCTAGCTCCCACTGCCCGCTATCGAATGACCAGTGACCGATGACCAATGACCAGTGACCAATGACCAGTGACCAATGACCAGTGACTAATGACCAATGACCAATGACTAATGACTAATGACCAATGCTAAGAGTCATCCTCGAAGGTCTTGTGAAGCGATACGGTTCGATCGCGGCAGTCGACGAGGCGTCGATGGAGCTTCGGCCGGGCGGGATGAATTATGTTCTGGGACCGTCGGGCGCGGGGAAGACGACTCTGGCGCGGTTGCTGGCCGGGCTCGAGACCCCGGACGACGGCGAGATTTATTTCGGCGACCGGATGGTCCAGTCGGTGGCCCCGCATGACCGGGGCGTCGGCATGGTCTTCCAGGATCTCGGACTATGGCCCGGTCTGACGGTGCTCGAGAATGTGGCCTATCCGCTGAAATCGCGGAAGCTGGCGCGCCAGGAGCGACGGCACCGCATCGCCGAGACACTGACCGCGCTGCGGATCGACAGCTTGACCGGCCGTCGTCCCGATCAGCTCACGCCCGAGCAGCGAATTCGGACGGCCCTGGCACGCGCGCTGGTGAGCCAACCCGAGCTCCTGATCCTCGATGAGCCGCTCGGGGGGCTTCACCCTCGGGCCCGGGAAGAATTCTGGGACGATCTCCGACGG
>JBKQHM010000569.1:0-5585 GCA_052148775.1 Isosphaeraceae bacterium
AGATCCAAACGCCGCCTGGCGTATGAGTCTGTTGATGCATCGAACAAGGATACGAACGAATCGAAAAGCGAAACAAAACTGGAGGGAACTCCATTGCTGTCGCCAGCTTGATTTTCATCAGCCCACCTTGAGTCTACCATCCCGGTCTGGGGAGTGACGTCAGACCCGTAACCCAGGACCGAAAGGCTTGAATTGACCCCGCGGGTCTCGCGAGTGTTGTAAGGGGATTGCAATCGTCGGCGTCTTCGCCTATGCTGAGACCCTTAAAGTGGAAGTGATGTTTCATCAATTCGGCCTCGACGAGAAGGCCGTGGCATTGGGGCGTGAGATGGCGATCACGAAGGAGAAAAAGTCGGAGATCATCGGCACCTTCGGTCGAGGTGAACAGGATACGGGGTCGCCCGAAGTGCAAGTCGCCTTGCTGACGGCCCGGATCAACCACCTGACCGAGCACTTCAAGACGCACGCCAAGGACCATGCGAGCCGCCGCGGGCTGTTGATGATGGTCTCCAAGAGATCGAGCTTGCTGAAGTATCTGCGGCTCCACGACCGTAAGAAGTACCTTGAAGTGATCAACCGCCTGGGAATCCGCAAGTGACGGCCGGCGGCGGGTCATGGCTTGCCGCCATTCCCGCGCCGTGCGATCGCTTCATCCCGGTCGTCCCCAGCCCCGGTCCTCATGGGCCAGCAAGCCGGGGTCTTCGCGGTCCAGGGTGACCAGCCGAGGTTCTCGCTGACTTCCATCGTTCGTGAAATCCTCGATCCTGCTCGTGCCCGTTCGCTGACGAGGCATCTCCCGGCTACGAATCCGCGATCCGCTCGATCTCGATCGATCGGGTCCGGCCATCGCCGGGGGAAACTCGCCGGGCGGCCGGCGGCATCGGAGCTGAAGGATCGGCGGCCGGGAAGTGGTCCGACCCGAACCGATCGGGTCTCGCACTTTCCTCGATCATCCAATTCCACCCACACGGCCTCGTCGGGCGGGTGCTCGTCGAGCACCATTTCCCCCAGGTAGGGTCCATGTCCAGCACCTTGTTATCCCGCAAGCTTGTCGAACGTACCATCGGCGGCAAGCCAATCAGCATCGAGACAGGTCATCTTGCCAAGCAGGCCCACGGTTCGGTCGTCGTGCGCATCGGCGACACCATGACGCTGGTCGCCGTCGTCGCCGCACCCGGCCGGGAAGGCCTCGACTTCTTCCCGTTGACCGTCGATTACCGCGAGAAGACCTACGCCGCGGGCAAGTTTCCCGGCGGCTTCATCAAGCGCGAGGGTCGTCCGACGACCAAGGAAATCCTGACCTCGCGGCTGATCGACCGTCCGATCCGGCCGCTCTTCCCGGATACGTATCGCGACGAGGTCCAGATCCAGGCGGGTCCGATCTCCGCCGACCGCTCCAATGACGCGGACGTGCTGTCGATCATCGGCGCGTCCGCCGCACTTGTGCTGGCGCGGGTGCCGTTCAACGGTCCCATCGGCGCCATCCGGATCGGCCGCGTTGAGGGCCAGCTCGTCGCGTTCCCGACCGCGGAAGAACTGGAGAACAGCGACCTTGACCTGATCGTCGCCAGCACGGAAAAGGCCGTGGTCATGATCGAGGGCTTCGGCGAGGAGCTGCCCGAGGACGAGATGGGCGACGCCATCATGACAGCTCACCAGTTGAATCAGGAAGTCATCGCCCTCCAGAAGGAACTGGTCGAGGCCCTGGGGTTCCCCCCGATCGAGCATCCCGCAGCCCAGTCCGATCCCCTCCGCCAGACGATCTACGCGAGGTATGGCGAGCAATTCCGCCAGATCAAGCAGATCGTGATGAAGGCCGAGCGGAACGCGGCCACCAAGTCGCTGCTGGAAACGATCATCAAGGAGCTGGTGCCGG
The DNA here is from genome assembly GCA_052148775.1 of Isosphaeraceae bacterium. Lineage (GTDB taxonomy): Bacteria > Planctomycetota > Planctomycetia > Isosphaerales > Isosphaeraceae > CAVZRC01. The sequence continues at coordinate 1,877 of JBKQHM010000569.1, forward strand.
TCGAGGGCGCGACGTCCGCGGCACCGCTAACGGAGGCCGGTCACGAAGGCGCGGGCGAGCACCCGGGCGATGAGGCCGCCCCGCGCCCCGTCCCGGCGGACACGCCGGTCACCCCGTCGCGGATCAAGGCGGCCTTCGGCTCGGTCGAGGAGCGGATCGTCCGCGAGCTGATCCTCGACGGCAAGCGGCCCGATGGCCGCGGGCCCAAGGACCTGCGATCGATCAAGTGCGAGGTCGGCTTGCTGCCCCGTGCCCACGGCTCGGCGCTGTTCCAGCGCGGCGAGACTCAGGCACTGGTCACCACCGTCCTGGGCACGACCGCCGACGAGCAGCGGATCGACGGGATCATGGACGAGTACAAGAAGAAGTTCATGCTCGATTACAACATGCCGTGCTTCGCCGTCGGCGAGGTGCGTCCGATCCGAGGCCCGGGCCGTCGCGAGATCGGCCACGGCGCCCTGGCCGAGCGATCGGTCGCCCCGATCCTGCCCCCGCCCGCCCGGTTCCCGTACACCATCCGCGTCGTCTCGGACATCCTCGAGTCCAACGGCTCCAGCTCGATGGCCTCGGTCTGCGGCGCGACGCTCAGCTTGATGGATGCCGGCGTCCCGATCAGCGACCCGGTCGGCGGGATCTCGATCGGACTGGTCCAGGACGAGCACACCGGCCGCCACATCCTGCTGACCGATATCATCGGCGATGAGGACCATTTCGGCGACATGGACTTCAAGGTCGCCGGCACCCAACGCGGCGTCACCGGCATCCAGCTCGATCTCAAGAACCAGGGGATCACCGAGGAGATCATCCGCGAGACGCTCGATCAGGCCCGCGAGGCCCGGCTGGAGATCCTCCGGGCCATGCTCCGCTCGATCAAGCGGCCGCGCGAGGAGATCTCGCCCAACGCCCCCCGGCTGATCCAGATCCAGATCAACCCCGAGAAGATCGGCATGATCATCGGGCCCGGCGGCAAGACCATCCGCCGGCTTCAGGAGGAGACCGGGGCCAAGATCGACATCGATGACGACGGCGTCGTGACGCTTTCAAGCCTGGAAGCCGCAGGCGCAGAGGCCGCCCGCGACAAGATCGTGGCGATGACCGAGGGCGTGCAGCTCGGGCGGATCTACGAGGGCCGCGTCACCTCGATCAAGGAGTTCGGCGCATTCGTCGAGATCCTTCCCGGCAAGGACGGCCTCGTGCATATCAGCGAGCTCTCCGACGGGTATGTCTCCAGCGTGTCCGACGTTTGCCGGGTCGGCGATGTCATGCTGGTCAAGGCGATCGCAATCGACGACCAGGACCGGGTGAAGCTCTCGCGGAAGGCCGCCCTGGCCGAGCGGGGCCAGCCCGACGAGCTGGCCAGCCGCACCCGGCCTCCCGGCGCGGGCGGCGGTGGTGAGCCGCGCGGGCCTGCCGGCGGCGGCCCTCCTCCGCCCCGGCGTCCCAGCGGTCCTCCCGATCGGGATCGAGACCGGGGCGGCTACGGCGGCGGCGATCGGGATCGGGGCGGCCCGCGCGGACCCTCGCGACCCTGAGCTGTCCATCGGGCGACCTGGCCGATTCGTGTGCGAGCGTTTGAGTCCGCCGCCGACACACCGATCGGCCCTGTCTCGTCCAACGTCCGGCGACCGTCGAGATCTCCCTATGGCAAACCTCTCGTCAAGTTCCGTTGCGGAAGTCCCGATCCAGGCCCCGAGGACCTCAATCGCGTCCGAGGGCGACGGACGGGCCGCGCCTGGGGGATCCGCATCCGGCTTTTCGGGGCAGGGGCGACCGGCGGAGGCGGCCGAGGCCGTCGAGGAGGCGGAAGTCACGCGGCGACTCCGCGCCCAGTATGCCGAGATCTCGCTGCTCGCCGGCGGATTAGCCCACGAGATCCGCAATCCGCTGTCCACCGTCCAGATGAATCTCGACCTGATGGCCGAGGACTTCCAGGGATCCGAGACCCCGCGCGACCGTCGGGTGCTCGAGCGCATCCAGCGGCTCCGCCACGAGGTCCATCGGCTTCACGGCATCCTCGAGAACTTCCTCCGCTTCGCCTGCGTCCAGGACCTCAAGCTCGAAGCCGTCGACCTCAACGAGATCGTCGGGGAGATCTGCGACTTCTACGAGCACCATGCCGCGACGAAGTCGATCGTCATGCGGACCCAGCTCGCGGCCGACCTCCCGCCGATCCAGCTCGATGTCGAACTGTTCAAGCAGGCCCTGCTGAACCTGGTGCTCAACGCCGATCATGCCATGCCCTCCGGCGGCGAGCTGATCCTCAAGACCCATCGCGAGGGGCGCTGGATCGTCCTGGATGTGACCGATACGGGGGTTGGGATGACCGAGGAGGTCCGCGCCCGGATCTTCGAGGCCTTCTTCTCCACGCGGGCGGCCGGCAGCGGCCTGGGCCTGCCGACGACCCGCAAGATCGTCGAGGCCCACGGCGGGACGATCCACGTGCAAAGCGATCCCGGCAAGGGTTCCCAGTTCACCATTCGCCTCCCCGCCGGCACCCCGGCTTGCTCGTCGGTGGACGGCCCGAGCATCCCGGACGGTCCGTCAACCCCGCGACCTCTCGGGCGCGGCTGAGCCGAGCCGGGCTGAGCGAACTTCCCTCATCGATCGCGAGAAAGGGCCGATGGACCAGCAGATCCGCGTCCTGGTGGTCGACGACGATGAACCCCACGCGCACGCAGTGGCGGAGAGCCTCGAGCGCGTCGGCTACGACTGCGTCGTGGCGACCAGCGGCGGCGAAGGACTCCGGCTCATCGAGGAGCAGGTCTTCGACATCGTCATCACCGACCTGATCATGGACGGCGTGGGCGGGATGGAGGTCCTGGCCAAGGCCAAGCGCGAGCTCCCCGACGCCGAGGTCGTGATCCTCACCGGCCACAGCACGATCAAGGCGGCCGTCAGCGCCATGCAGGCCGGCGCCTCGACGTATCTCACGAAGCCGCTGGATATCAGCGAGCTGAGAACCAAGGCCGACAAGGCGTCGCAGTCGCAGCGGCTCCAGCGCTCCAACCTCGAGCTCCAGAGGCAGCTCAACGAGAAGTTCGGCTTCGAAGGGGTTGTCGGTAGCTCGGCCGCGATGCACGGCGTCATCGGCAGGCTTCGCCAGATCGCGCCGACCTCGGCATCGGTCTTGATCACCGGCGAGAGCGGCACGGGCAAGGAGCTGGTGGCCAAGGCGCTGCACATCAACAGCCCGCGCAAGAACAAGCCGTTTGTCCCCCTGAACTGCGCCGAGCTGAGCGAGAACGTGCTGGAGAGCGAGCTGTTCGGCCACGTCAAAGGGGCGTTCACCGGCGCCGACCGCGACCGGATCGGCCGGTTCCAGTACGCCAACGGGGGCACGCTGTTCCTCGACGAGATCGGCGACATGCCCATCTCGATCCAGGTGAAGCTGCTCCGCGTGCTCGAGACCGGCGAGATCGTCCGGGTCGGGACCAACGATCCGACCAAGGTCAACGTCCGGCTGATCTCGGCGACCAACTGCGATCTTGCCGACGCCCTCGCCGACGGCAAGTTCCGACAAGACCTCTTCCATCGGCTCAAGGTTGTCAGCGTCAAGCTCCCACCGCTGCGCGAGCGTCGCGACGACATCCCGCTGTTGATCGACTACTTCCTCAAGGAATTCTCGGCGTCGCACGGCAAGACGATCGCCTCGCTGACACCAGCAGTGCGCAAGGTCCTGAAGGGCTACTCCTGGCCGGGCAACGTGCGC
>JBKQHM010000570.1:0-12471 GCA_052148775.1 Isosphaeraceae bacterium
CAGGTCGCGATGCCTCAGCGCGATCGCCATCGCGCCGTATCCGCCGGCCGAGATCCCGAGCAGTGCATGCCCCCGACGCTCCGGGCGGACCGAGTAGGTTTGCATCAAGAACGGCATGACCTCGGACACGATGTGGTCCTCGAACCGACCCCCCAGGCCGTTGATCCAGAGTGAATGGGTGGAGACCAGCCAGTTCGACCCGCTGTACGTGCCGTCCGGGGCCGCGATGATGGCCGGGGGCATCTCCCCCCGGCTCATCATGGCATCGAGCTCCTTCAGGTCGCCGGGATCGAGGAAGTCGTGCTCGTCGACGTCGGCACCGTGGAGGAACAGGATCAACGGGTAAGCGACCGACGGGTCGTAACCCGGCGGCAGATAGACGTAGAGGTCGCGCGGCCGGCCCAGGATCGGCGAATAGAGTCGACGGTCGGAGCCATGGTTATGGGTATAGTCCACCACCCGGCCGGAGAGCTTGGGATTGAGGTGTTTGGGACTGCACCTCTCGAACAACTGGGCCCGCGCGGGCGAGGCCGCCGAGGCGAGCAGCACGAGGGTCGCGACGAGGTGTCTCATGATCGATCCCACGATCGGGATGAATCCCATTCTCGTTCGTTCCCGGGGAAATGATCGGACGATCCCGGCTCGCGGTTGACGATGACCGCACGAAGGACTCGAAGATTTGACGGCTCGACGGCCGATCCCTGGCCTCCGGGTAGTTGAGCAGGAAACGCGAATCGCGCCCAGATCGAAACCCTCCGGGTTCCCGACTCGACTCGAATCCCTCCGGCGTTGGGTTCGTTCGATCGATTTCGCGCCCGGCCGGCAGGGGAGCCTGGTTTCGTTCGGCGGGTTTGGCCGACAATCTTGGGTTCGTTCGCGCATTTCGCGGGGACGATCCCGCGGGATTGGGTTCGTTCGCGCATTTCGCGGTGGAGGACTACGGCGTTGGGTTCGTTCGTCGAACTGGCCGGCCATACGCCGATCGACTGATCCGCAAATCCGGAATAATCTGCCCGGGCGTTCCGGGTTTGGGTTCGTTCGCGCAGCTCATGGCCGACACCATTGGGTTCGTTCGCGCAATTCGGTGCGGCTCGTCGGCTGGGTTCGTTCGTCGCGATCTGCGAGCGTCGAGGTCTGAGCGTGGGTTCGTTCCATGAGATTTGCGTTCGCCGGACCGCGAGATTGGGTTCGTTTTGCGAGATTTGCGTTCGCCGTGCTCGGTTTCGCATGTCACCCTCGATTCCTTCCTTGCTCGCTCGCGCACCCCGAACGCCGCCGGTTCGACCCGACATCCTTATCTATAGAAACTTTGAGGACTCCGAGGTTTCCGGCTCAGGAAAATCCTGATGTGGTCAAAGAGAACCAGGATTGCAAGCGACTTCGGCAAGGAGAACCCTGCCGGGTCGTCCGAGAGTCTTCTCCGCACTCTTTGCGGAGAATAAGCCGATGATTCTCCGCATCTACCTATCTTCAGGGACGTCGACGACGATCCCGAATCGTGATCGATCCCAATCGGCTTGTTCCCGGCGATCGATCCGGCGCGGGCGCTACCGGTGAACTTGGGTCACGTTGGACACGATCTGACATACCTCGCCGCTATCATGGGGCAACGGGCGGGATCGCGTGTTCGCGTGATCTAACCTTGCGACGAACGCCCGGAAGACGGCGGGACGCGCCGGCCCGGGCCAGACTCGTCGCTGCCGACCGGGGCTGGGAGCCGGTCCCCGTTTTCCTTCGTCCGGCTCGATGGCCGCGAGGTCCGTTCCGATTCGAGAGGGATTCGCCGCGACGTTCGCCGACCCTGACCTGATCAACGCGAGAGGACATGATGCCCGACGAGACATCGATGCTCCGGCAATGGAAGCTGATCCGGATGTTATCCGCGCGTCGCTATGGGCTCACGATCCGGGAGATGGCCCGCGAGATGAACGTCGGGGATCGGACGATCCGGCGCGACCTGAACCTGTTCCGATCGGTGGGCTTCCGGCTGGAGGAGACGACCGGCGATCGGGGTTGCAAGACCTGGCAGATCGTCGACGAGCCGGGGCGACCGGCGCTGACGTTCAGCCTCGACGAGGCGGCGGCATTATCGATGGGACGGCAGTTCCTGGAGCCGCTGGCGGGTACACCGTTCTGGTCGGCGGCGCAGCGGGCCTGGGGGAAGGTGCGGGCCTCGCTCGGCAAGAGCGTGGCGGACTACCTCGACCGGTTCCCGAAGATGTTCCATTGCACGCGGTTCGGCCATGCCGATTACACGGACAAGGCGAGTATCCTCGACGACCTGACGCTCGCGATCGAGGACCACCACGCGGTCCACCTGACCTACCAGTCGAACCAGGCGACCGAGCCGGCCACGCGCGACGTCTATCCGCTGGCATGGGTGCGGCACCGGGACGCGCTCTACCTGATCGCCGCCGTCCCCGGGCAGGACCGGCTCAAGACCTACAAGCTCGACCGGATCGAGGCGGCGGAGGTCAGCGCGTTCGTCCACCAGCTTTACCGGGACTTCGACATCGAGGCGTTCCTGGCGGACTCGTTCGGCATCTACGACGGCGACGGCGATATCCAGGTCGTGGTGAAGTTCCTGCCCGCCGCGGCCCGGTACGTCTCGGAGAGCCGGCGGCACAAGAGCCAGCAGGAGACCCGGAACCGCGACGGCAGCCTGACGGTCCGATACCGGCTGTCGAATACCGTGGAGTTCAAGAGCTGGGTGCTCAGCTTCGGGGCCAGCGCGATCGTGCTGGAGCCCGGATCGCTCCGCGACGAGATCGCCGCTGAGCTGGGGCAGATGCTCGAAGCTTATCGCGGGCTGCCGACGAATCCGGCAACGGACGGACCGCCGATGACGAAGTCGAAATCCACGAAGACCCCCTGAACGCCGACGAGAAACCCGAAGAGGTATCCCACTTCCCTGGAGGAATCCGACGATGAACGCCGACCCGCCGGACTTGATCCCGGTCCGAGCCCTCAACCAGGTCAGTTATTGCCCGCGACTCTATTACCTCGAATACGTCGAGTCGCTGATGCCGGTGAACGAGCACGTCGAGGACGGCCTGTTCCAGCATCGCCGGGTCAACGACCCGGACCTGGCCAACCGGACGCGCAAGGAGGGGGATTCCCTGCGGACGCGGAGCGTGTCGCTCTCCTCCGAGCGGCTGGGGATCACGGGCAAGCTTGACCTGCTCGAGGAACGCGGCGAGGCGACCCGACCGGTCGAGTACAAGCGATCCTCGGCGCCGCGGGACGAGGATGGCGAACATGGCTTCTGGGAGAACGACGCGATCCAGCTATGCGCTCAGGGGCTGCTGGTCGAGGAGGGCCTGAACGTCTCGGTCCCCGGCGGCATCCTCTACTATATTGGCTCGAAGGCGCGGGTGGAGGTCCGCTTCGACGAATCGCTCCGGGAGAAGACGCTCGCGGCGATCGCGATGAGCCGCGAGCTCTCGGCGCGTGAGGTCGCCCCGGAACCGCTGCCGGCCGAGCTGCGACACCGATGCTTCGGCTGCTCGCTGGCCCCGATTTGCCTGCCCGAGGAGACCCTTTACCTGATCCATCAGCCGGAATCCTCGCCCGAGCCCACCCCGGACGCCGCGACGGCCTCACGGATATCGCCGGCGACGGCCTTGACGCGCGTGATCGCCAAGAACGACGACAAGGCGGTGCTCTACCTGCACGAGCCCGGCTCGCACGTCGGGCGGCGGAGTAGCCACCTGGTCGTGACCCACCATGGCCAGGAGATCAACCGCGTGCCGATCGCGTCGATCCGCCAGGTCGTCGTGTTCGGTCACGTGCAAGTCTCGACCCAGGCGCTGCACACGCTGGCCGAGGCCGAGATCGCGGTGGCCTACTTGACCGGATATGGCAAGTTCGTCGCCGCGCTGGTGCCGCCGCCGGCGAAGAACATGGCGCTGCGGGCCGGCCAGTACCGCGTCTTCTCGGACCCGGAACGGTCGCTGGCACTGGCCAGGGCGGTCGTCGCGGCCAAGATCGCCAACCAGCGGACGCTGTTGATGCGGTCGCTCCGATCCCAATCGCGGGCCGCATCAGAGCCGGGGAATGGCGAGGCGGTCCGGGAGTGCGAGGCTCCGTCCGAGCCGGATCGAGACCCGACATCGGGAGAACTCGCCCAGGACGCGCGGCGAGACCAGGAGGCCCGCGCCGGGCGCAACGACCCGGAAGCCCCGCCGATGCGGGGAAGCGACGAGCCGGCCGCGCGAGAGATGGCCGAGCTGCTGACCCGCGTGCCCCACGCCCCCGACCTCGGGGTGCTGCTGGGCCTGGAGGGCCAGGCCGCCGCACTCTATTTCTCCAACTTCGGCCGGATGCTCAAGGCCCGGGCCCCGGGCGCCGGTTTCGACTTCACGACGAGGAACCGCCGCCCGCCCCGCGATCCGGTGAATGCCCTGTTGAGCTTCGCCTACGCCTTGCTGGCCAAGGACTGCTTCTCGGCGGCCTGCACGGTGGGCTTCGATCCCTATCAGGGCTTCTACCACGTCGGCCGACACGGACGACCCTCGCTGGCGCTCGACCTCATGGAGGAGTTCCGGGCGGTGATCGCCGATTCGGTCGTGCTGAACCTGATCAACAACGGGATCGTGGTGGAGAGCGATTTCCTGACCTGGCGCGACGCCTGCCAGCTCACCGACGCCGGTCGCGCGGGTTTCTTCAAGGCTTACGAGCAACGCAAGGCCACCGAGGTGACGCACCCGGTCTTCGGCTACCAGATGTCGTACGGGAGGATGCTCGAAGTGCAGGCGCGGATGCTCTCCGCCTACGTCCGCGGCGAGTTGCCCCGATACGTGGGATTCACCGTGCGCTGAACCCCGTAGGTCAGGCTTTCCAGCCTGACGTCCGGTCCTGCCGGCGCTGGGCGCGGGTCTCCTTCATCATTCATACGAGCCCGAAGCGCCAGCGAGTGAACTTCATAATTCATACGAGCCCGAAGCGCCAGCGAGTGAATTGATGGTCCCTGGAGGAATCCACTCGCTGGCGCGTCGGGCTCGTACGAGGGTCATTCTGGCCGCAATCCCCAGATCTGGAATCTGGACTCCGGGAATCGGGAATCCCCATGGACACGTACCTCGTCGCCTACGACATCGCCAACCCGAAGCGGCTCCGCAAGGTCGCCCGGACCTGCGAGGATTTTGGTTTGAGAAAACAATTTTCGGTGTTTTTTTGTCGACTTACCGCTGTCGACCTTGTACGGTTGAAGTCACGGCTGTATGACGTCATTAATCTGGATCAGGACCAGGTTCTTTTTGTCCCGATCTGTGGTCGTTGCGCCGGTTCCATCGAGGCATTAGGTCGACCGATCGAGCCGCACGATGCGCGGGACGTGGTGATCATCTCGTAGAAGCGAAGGCTGGGAGGCATTGACCGAACCATGGCCGATGATCCGTATTTTCAAAGAAACTTCCGAGAGCTGACGGGAAACAACCCTTTTCCCTGGCAACAGGCCATGTACCGACGCATGGTCAATGGGGACCCACCGGAGTCGTGTCAGATTCCGACCGGACTGGGCAAAACCTCGGTCATCGCCGTCTGGCTGATCGCGCTGGCGAACAATCCGGCTCTCGTGCCGCGACGACTGGTTTATGTCGTGAACCGTCGAACGGTGGTCGACCAATCCACGGAAGAGGCCAGGAAGCTCCGCGACAATCTCAAGAACATGGAGGAGCTGAAAGCGAAGCTCGGCGGAGGCGAGCTTGCCATCAGCACGCTTCGCGGGCAGTTCGCGGACAACCGCGAGTGGTCGGCCGACCCTTCCCGCCCGGCTGTGATCGTTGGCACCGTGGACATGATCGGCAGCCGATTGCTCTTCAGAGGATATGGCATCGGGTTCAAGTCGAAGCCCTTGCACGCCGGGTTCCTCGGACAAGATGCATTGCTCGTTCACGATGAAGCCCACCTGGAGCCTGCGTTTCAAGAACTCCTTATTTCGATCAAGAAAGAACAAGTCAGGAGCAAAGACTTCCGCTCATTCCACGTGATGGAACTCTCGGCTACATCGCGCGGTGATGGGGCATTTGGCCTGGGCGCCGAGGATCGAGCCAGGTCGGATGTGAGGCAGCGCATTGAAGCAAAGAAGAATATTATCCTCCATGCGATCGATGATGAGAAAAAGCTGCCCGATCGGCTGGCCGAACTGGCGCTCCAACATCAAGACTCGAATTGCACTGTCCTTGTATTTGCCCGCGGCGTGGAAGCCGTGGAGAAGGTCGCCGAGGCGTTGCGAAAGGGAAAACAGAAGCACGTTGAAACACTCACGGGCACGATGCGCGGGAAGGAGCGAGACGCCCTTGTCGAAACGGATGTCTTCAAGCGGTTCCTGACCGGAGCCGGGTCTGGCGATGAGACGGTGTACCTTGTCTGCACGAGCGCCGGAGAAGTTGGAGTGAACATCTCCGCCGACCAACTGATCTGCGATCTCTCCACGTTTGAAAGCATGGCCCAACGATTTGGCCGCGTCAACCGATTTGGGACCCGCGACGACACCCAGATCGACATCGTTCATCCCACTTCCTTCAAGGACGACGATGATTACGAGAACGCACGCGCGAAGACGCTGGAACTTCTGAGAGACCTGAACGGCGATGGATCCCCAGCCGCGCTTGGCGCGCTCGACATGCAGGAGCGGCTCGAAGCCTTCAGTCCCCGTCCGAAAATCCTGTGCACCTCCGACATCCTCTACGACGCCTGGGCGCTCACGACCGTCCGCGACGAGCTACCGGGCCGTCCGCCGGTGGAACCCTATCTGCACGGTGAGCCCGAGAAAGAGATGCCCGAGACTTACGTCGCCTGGCGCGAGGAAGTCGGTGTCATCGACGACCTGCTCGCCAAACGACACGACCCGGAGGATCTGCTCGCGGACTATCCTCTCAAGCCCCATGAATTGCTCCGCGATCGTAGCGACCGCGTCTTCAATCGCCTCTCATCGCTCGCGAAGAGACACCCGACCGCGCCGGCCTGGCTTGTCGACCAGGACGGAACCGTCCATGTTCGATCCCTCGAATACCTCGCCGACAAAGAGCAGAAGGATCGGATCAACAATCGAACGGTCCTCCTTCCGCCCGCAGTCGGCGGGCTGAGCGGCGGCATGTTGACCGGAAACCCGAACGATGCCGCCGACGACGTGGCCGACACTTTGCCGGTCGTCGAAGGACAGCCCGGACGGCGCCCGGCTCGCATGCGCCTCTGGGATCGTGAGGCGCCATCCGGCATGCGGATAATCTGTTCGATCGACACCAGACCCGATGACGAGGAAGAAGCGGAAAGTGAAAGCGCGATCCCTGCAAAGAGATTCTGGAGCTGGTATGTGTTATCGGATGCGGCCGATGACGACGGATCGAAAACCAGCCAGTGGGCCGTTGCCTGGAGTGTCCACACCGACGACGTGACGGAACGCGCTCGGGACATCCTCGATCGACTACTCCTGCCGGAAGCCGAGAAGAAAGCCGTGATCCTCGCCGCCAGGTTCCACGACCTTGGCAAGAAACGAATCGTCTGGCAACGAAGTATCGGCAATCCGAGTCCGACGAACTGGCTGGCGAAGTCGGGCAGACATCCCAAAGGGAGGATGAAGCCGGTCGAACTCACCGACTACCGGCATGAATTCGGCTCCCTGCTCGACGTACTGGACCAGCCCGACTTCAAGGAATTGAGCGACGATCAGAAGGACCTCGTGCTCCACCTCATCGCCGTGCACCACGGCTACGGCCGCCCTCATTTCCCATCCGATCTCGCTTTCGACCTGGAACCAAAAGGAAGAGACGTCGCCGCGATCGCCGCCGAGGTTCCCAGGCGGTTCGCCAGGCTCCAACGCCGATATGGCCGTTGGGGACTGGCTTATCTGGAATCACTGCTCCGAGCCGCCGACTACGCCGCCAGCGCCCAGCCATCGAAGACGTTGGAGGACGAATCATGAAGACCCCCGAATCCAGCATCCGCGTCTACGTCGATCCGACCAATCCGGGACAGTTCTTCGCCTGTTGCGGTTTGCTCGAGCTTGCCGGCCGAATCTGGGACGGGGTCGAGGGATGGTTTGAATCGGGGGAGTTCTGCCTCTCGGCTGGCGGTGGACTGGCTGACCTTTTGCGAATCGTATCACGGGCCGAGCTGATCCAACTGGACCGGGACGACAATACATCGTCCCCGATCGAGATCGTGCTGCCGACCGGAAGCCTACGCTTGGATTGGTGGCTCGACGAACGCGCGGGGGGCAAGGAATTGAAGGTCTGGGCCGGCACGATGGAAAGCGTGCGGATCGCGCGTGCGATGCAACATGCCCTGCGGAATGACCGATTCCAGGGCGCCGACCTGTTCGACATCGGTCTGATTGCCTATGACCCCGACAACCCGACGAAGAAGGTCGAACCCTTCTACTTTGATGCCCGACGCGGCCCGAACGCCCATTCCCGCGACGTCGGCTTCTCGCCGAACGATCTCCAGATGACGACGACCGCATTCCCGGCCGTCGAATTCCTTTGCCTTGTGGGCCTCCAGCGAGGCTTGCCCGCCAGGTCGGCTCAATCGCGCGTCTTCGAGTATTACACCTGGACTACGCCGCTCCCGCCCCCCTTGGTCCCGGCGGCTGTGTCCGGGCTACTTCCCTACAGTGGCCGACTCGGCTATCGGTTCGAGAATTGGTACCGCACCGGTCAGAGGAAGCACAAGGCGTTCCGCTCCGCAATCCCCATTTCAACCCGAGGAAACTGATGAGCGAGTTGTCGCAGTTCGACCGCTACCTGAGCGATGATGGTCCCGCGGCCATCGTCATCCGCGAGTATCTCATGCCCGTCGAGGGGAGCGACGGTGTGCTGTTCCCGGCCACCTTCGCCTCTGGCGACGGTTTCCCCGGGGGCTATAACATCGACGAGTTCCCCAACGGGACCAACATCTGCCTGATCGACAGCGTGGGATCGCAGGCGAACCGCATCGAGCCGATGTTCGCCGAGGAAAAGTACAGGACGCTGGTCCCTCAGATCGTGGTGAAAGCGGGCGAGAAGGAAGTGAACATCCTCGAGGCCGGACACCGGGCCGGGGATGCCATCGTCCGTTGTTCCGAGTTGCAGCAGTCCCTTCAGAACGCTTTCAAATCGGTGCTCAAAGGCGATGCGGAACCGCTGGCCAAGATCGCCCCGACCTCTCTGGTCTTCGGCGTTTGGGATTCGCGAGACACCCAGGCAAAGCTGCCCCGCCTGGTCGCGTCCACGATCCGAGCCTTCAACGTGAAGAGGTTGCGGCGGTCGGCCCAATTCGTGCCCGCCACGGAGTACGTCGCTGACAAGCTCCTCGAAGAGCCCGCCGACAAGACGACCAAAGACGCCTACGCGGAGCGTGGCTTCATTCACGTCCCCGCATCGGGCTCGCCCGGAGGAGTCGTCGCCGAAGGTGGGATTCGCCGTGATGCCACTCTGGGACTCGCCGCGCTCCGGCTGTTGTTCGCCGGCAAGGATGAAAAGAAGACTCTTGCCCTGCGCCGTTATATCCTGGGGATTGCCCTCACGGCTTTCACCCGCAACCCATCGGGCTATCTGCGGCAGGGCTGCTTGCTCGTGCTCGACCCGAATCCGAAAGAGGCCCGGGAGTTCGTCGAAGTGTTGCCCACCGGCGAGCGCAAACCAGCCAAGTTCACGCACGATGAAGCCCTGGCCTACGCGATTGCCGCGGCCAAAGCGTTCGGCGTCGGCGAAGACAAGACCGTCGAATTCGACAAGGACCGGGCCAAGAAGGATGTGATGGGCGAGGGTGAAACCAAGACCAAGGGGAAGAAAGCGAAGAAGGCCGAGACGGGAGGGGCGAACGGATGACACCGTCCTTGTGCATTACCGTCCGGTTCCTTCAGTCGATGTGTCATGGACGCGGCGACCGGGCCGAACCGGAGTGGCCTCCCAGTCCGCTCCGTGTCTTTCAATCGCTGGTCGCGGCGGCCGCGGCCCGCTGGAACGAGCGGACGTCCCTGGAATATGCCGCTTCGGCTCTTCGATGGCTGGAACGCCAGCCGCCGCCGCTGATCGTCGCCGCCCGTGGCGAGTCCTCGCGGTTACCCTACCGGCTCTACGTGCCGGATAACGTCGGTGACAAGGTCGCCGGGTCGTGGTCCCGAGGAGGGACGGCGAGCGTCGCCGAGTATCGCACCGAGAAGGACGTTCGCCCCACTCACCTGCCTCCCGGCGGCGAGGCGGTCCATTACCTCTGGCCCATACCTGACTCCGATCCGGACTTCGACGCGTGCAAGGAAGTCCTCTTCGCGGCGGCGCGGAGCATCACGCATCTTGGCTGGGGCGTCGACATGGTCGCGGCGAATGCGTCGGTCATCTCCGAAGCCGACTCGCGCACACTCGCGGGCGAACGATGGTTGCCTTGCCCCGGCGCGTCCATGTCGAGCTATCGCGTGCCGACCACGGGCACCTTGAACGCGCTGATCCACAAACATCACGCATTTCTCAATCGAATCAGTCCGGAGGGAGGTTTCATTCCCGTGCCACCGCTTTCCGAGTTCAACGTCGTCGGCTACCGGCGGGCGACCGAGCCGGCGGCCCCTGCCTTCGCCGCCTTCAGCATCCTCAAGACCGACGCCAGCGGCTTCCGGCCGTTCGATACGATGCGCAGGGGCATCGCGGTGTCGGGGATGCTGCGACATGCCGCGAGTGCCGAGACCATCGCGAATGCCCTCGGCTGGTCGCCGGAGAAAGTCGCGGCGTTCGTCCTCGGCCACGGGGAATCGCCCGGAGAGTCCCACGCCCCCGTCCAGGGACCACGGCTGGCGTACATCCCGATCCCGAGCATCGAGCCGCGGGGCGAAGGCCGTGCCATGACCGTGGCCAGCATCCGTCGGGCGCTGATCGTCGTTTCCGGAGGACAGGCCAATGAGGAACTCCGGCAACTCTCCCGGCTCCTCTCCGGTGCCGAGCTCTTCGCGGAAGGCCAGAGTGCTCCCGTGGCGATGCTCGCCCGCATACCGGAATCCGAGAAGACCATCCGCCGGTACACCGACAAAGCATCAACCTGGGCGACCGTGACGCCCATGATTCTTCCGGGATACGACGATCCCCGGAAGCTTCGCGTGCGTCTATCAACCCGGCCCGACTCGGGTCGTCGCCCCCTCGACGGAACCGAGCAGAAAGCGCTCCTCGATCGGCTCGATCGCCGGATCGAGTTCCTCTTGCGCAAAGCGATCCGGCAGGCGGGTTACTCCGACGAGCTTGCTCAACACGCCGAGATTCAGTGGCGCCCGGTCGGATTCTGGCCGGGAACCGAGCTTGCGACGAACTACCAATTCCCCGACAAGCTCCGGAGGTTTCGACGACTGCACGTGCGGATTACGTGGCGTGATTCGGCGTGCGATCCGATCTCGATCCCCGGTCCGATCTGCCTCGGGGGAGGCCGTTTTCATGGACTGGGGCTGTTCGCAGCCATGAACGGACAGTAGATCGTACGAGACTGTTCAAAGGCGGGCGTCGTGTGTTTAGTCTTGCGACGTGAGCGTCGTTCGTTTTGAGTAACTGTTCGTGAAAGTGATCTTTGCCTTGGTTCCATTGCTCGGCGCATTTTTTCTACAGTATTGACTTCCGGGCTTGAGCAATGTAAAAAAAGGAGGCCAGGGGATTTCCCTGGCCTCCTCGTGGACAGCCCGGCGTAGCGGGCCACTCTTGGCGGAGTACCCAGATTTTACCGGGCGGAGATCCACACGGCAACTCGTTTGACGGAGAGCTATTCCGTGGGTCTTCAATTGATCAGTTATGATCTTCGTAAGCCCGGGCGTGATTACTCGAGCCTGTATGCGATCATCGAGTCGATCGGGGCCACGCGGTGGCATTGCCTTGAGTCCGTCTGGCTAGTCCGCACGCCGTTGGGCAGCGGTCAGGTCAGGGACAGGATTCAGCCCCATCTTGATGCCAACGACAGGCTGCTTGTCATGTCCCTGGGTTCCGACTGGGCTACGGTTGGTTTTGACACGCGATGTAATCAGTGGCTTCGGGACTCCGCATAGCCGCCCTCGTACGAAGCCGCACGGGCCGGGTCGCTTTGGACCCGGCCCGTTACCTCGGGAGCAATTTCCACGACACCCTTGTCGTGGCCTCATTGAAGCGTGAACGTGATCTGCGCATTTGTGCGCGGCACCAATGACCTTTTCCGCGACACCCTCGTCGCGGCCCCATTTGGTCGGTGATGTCCTCGCAATTATGCTGGTCGCCACTGAACTGGCGTTGCGGAGCAGCCACGGGTAGTCAGCCTCGGGGTGAACGACGCCAGGTTCGGTGACGTGCTCGCCAGGTCGAAGGTTATCGCAGTCGGGAGGGACAGGGAGGGATGGACTACTGGATCGAGTTCAAGCCCCGGGCGATCAAGGATCTCAGGTCGATTGCCCAGCCGATGGCGCGACGGATCATCGAGAAGATCGAGGCCCTTCGGACCGACCTAGCAGGCGACGTGAAGCGGCTCACGGACTTCACCCCCGAGTATCGCTTA
>JBKQHM010000571.1:0-19654 GCA_052148775.1 Isosphaeraceae bacterium
GGACCCGACGGGACCTGGACGCTCGCACGCCCCGACCTGGGCTTTCCGGCGGGAAAGCACAAGACGATCCTCGTCGATCTCGACGGCATCTTCCCCCGGAGCGGCCCCCGACGCTTCCGGCTCCGCACGAACCTGGAGGTCTTCTGGGACGCGTTCGCCGTGGCCGTGGCCGCGCCCGAGACGACCCTGAAGACGCAACGGCTCGCCCCGCAATCGGCCGAACTGCGCCCCCGCGGCTACTCCTTGATGACCCAGGCCGATGCCAGCTCGCCCGAGCTGCCGCACTACGACACGATCGTCGGCACGGGCCAGCGATGGCGGGACCTCATCGGCTTCTACACGCGGTTCGGCGACGTCCGCGAGCTCTTGAGGGCGGTCGACGATCGCTACGTGATCGCCAATGCCGGAGACGAGCTGGCCCTCCGCTTTCCGGCGCCGTCGCCGCCGCCGGAGGGTTGGGTACGCGATTTCGTCATGATCGGCGACGGCTGGAACAAGGACGGCGATGCCAACACGGCGTTCTCCAAGACCGTGCTCCCGCTGCCGTCGCACGCGTGGCCGGGCTACGACACACCGCCGGGTGCGCTGGAAGACGATCCGGTGTATCGCTTCCATCCGGAGGATTGGCGGGATTACCATACACGTTACATCACACCAGGCGATTTCCAGAAAGGGCTCAGGCCGCGGCGGGATTCCTCGCCTCGCTTGGAGCTGGAGTGATTTCATGAGGCAGTTCGCTCGAGTCGGAGTCATCGTCCTCTTCGTCGGCCTGCTGATCGCGCTGCGGGTGCTCAACAATCTGTCCACGCCCGCCGCGACGACGAGCGAGAGGGCCAACACAACCGCAACCGCCACGGATCGCAGCCTGGATCGTTACGGGCTCAGCCTACAGGAAGTTTCCAAATCCGCCGGGATCGACTTCGTGCACCAGGCGCCGAGGCTCGACCCCAAGCTCGACAACATCATGCCGCAGATCGCCTCGATGGGGGCATCGGTCGCCGTCGCCGACTTCGACCGCGACGGCTGGCAGGACTTCTACACGACCGACAGCGGCGAGGGGAGCCAGAACCGGCTCTACCGGAACCTGGGCGACGGTACGTTCCGCGACGTGGCCGGATCGCTCGGGGTCGCCGACGTCAACCAGTCCGGCACGGGCGTCTCGATGGGCTCGCTCTGGGGCGACTACGACAACGACGGATATGAAGACCTGTTCGTTTACAAGTGGGGCCGGCCCGAACTGTTCCACAACGACGCCGGTCGGGCCTTCACCCGGGTCACCGAGAAGGCCGGGCTACCGGCTTGGGTCAACGCCGGCTGTGCGACCTGGCTCGACTTCGACCGCGACGGCCGCCTCGACCTGTTCCTCGCCGGCTACTGGGCCGATCGGCTCGATCTGTGGCACCTCGACACCACGAAGATGATGCCCGAAAGCTTCGAATACGCCCAGAACGGCGGCCGGAAGTACCTGTTCCGCAACAAGGGGGACGGGACCTTCGAGGACGTCGCGACGGCCACGAAGCTCGACAGCCATCGATGGGCCCTCTGCGCCGCCGCGGCCGACCTGCGCGGCACCGGTTATCCCGACCTGTTCATCGCCAACGACTACGGCGTCTCGGAACTGTTCGCCAATCAGGCGGGCAAGACCTTCGTCGAGATCGGCAAGCCGACCGGCATCGGCTTCGCCCCCAAGAGCGGCATGAACGTCGCGTTCGGCGACATCTTCAACCAGGGCCGGCTCTCGATCTACGTGACGAACATCTCCGAGGAGGGCGTGCTGATCCAGGGCAACAACCTCTGGGTGCCCGGGGAGGGGACCTCGGGCGATTCGCTCCAGTACGAGAACCTCGCGGGCTCGATGGGCGTCGAGCTGGGCGGCTGGAGCTTCGGCGCCCAGTTCGGCGACCTGAACAACGACGGCACCCAGGACCTGTTCCTGACCAACGGCTACGTCTCGGCCGCCAAGGGGACCAGCTACTGGTACGAGTTCTCCATGGTGGCCGGCGGCAACAGCGCGATCATCTCGGACGCGAAGAACTGGCCGCCGATGCAGGGCAAGAGCCTCTCGGGCTACCAGCCGAAGAAGGTCTGGCTCAACGACGGCGCCGGCCACTTCAACGAGGTCGCGCAGGCGGTCGGCTACACCGACACCCACGACGGCCGCGGCGTCGCCCTGGTGGACCTGTGGAACAGGGGCGTCCTCGACGTCCTGGTGGCCAACCAGCGGGGTCCGCTGCTGGTCTACAAGAACACGGTGCCGCCCGATCGCGAGTGGATCGACTTCGAACTGCGCGGGACGAAGTCCAACCGAGGCGCGATCGGGGCTCAGGTGCGGCTGTTCTGGAACGGACAGGAGCAACTGCAAGAGGTCTGCGGCGGCTGCGGCTACTCGGCCCAGAACCAGCGCCGGCTCCATTTCGGCCTGGGCAAGGCTCCGAAGATCGATAAGGCCGTCATCCGCTGGCCCTCCGGGTCGGTCCAAACCATCGAGGCCCCGGTCGCGGGGCAGGTCCACCAGGTCGAGGAACCCCGATGACCACGACGATCTCGAATCCGACCCTCGCCCCCTCGCCGAAGTCACCGGCAAGCCGAAGTCGCATGCTGAGCCTGGATAATCGCTTCATCGCGCCGGTGTTCATCACGCTCATCCTGCTCGTCGGCCAGCTCAGTTTCGGCATCCTGGAGAGTTACACGCAGACGCTGCTCGCGATCGTCAGCAGCATCGCGATGGAGATCATCCTCAGCCGGCTGATCGTCGGCAAGTGGCCCCACCTGGCCAGCGCGTACATCTCGGGCATCAGCGTCGGCATCTTGATCCGCTCGACGGCCTACTGGCCGTATGTTTTGTGCAGCCTGATCTCGATCACGTCGAAGTACGCGATCCGATGGCATGGCCGGCATCTCTGGAACCCCTCGAACCTGGGCGTCAGCGCGATGCTCTTCCTGGCCCCCGCCACGGTGGCCAGCCTGAGCATCCAGTGGGGCAACGCGGTCTGGCCCATGCTGGTCATCTGGCTGCTGGGCTCGCTGATCGTCTGGCGGCTGCGACGGTTCCACATCTGCGCGACCTACGTCACCTCGTTCCTGGTCCTCTCCGGGGTGCGGAGCGCGATCACGGGCGATCCCTGGCTGGCGGCCGTCGCGCCGATCACCGGGCCGATGTACCAGCTATTCGTCTTCTTCATGATCACCGACCCCAAGACGACCGTGCGGACGAAATCGGGCCAGTGTGCCGTCGCCTTCTCCGTGGCGCTGGTCGAGGCGATCCTGCGCTTGAACCGCGTCGTCCATGCCCCGTACTATGCGCTCTTCCTCGTCGGCCCGACGGCCAACGCCCTGGAGATCTGGTGGGACTCGCGCCGCCGCGCCGCGCCGGCCCCGGCCGTCGCCCAAGAGGCCACCGTCGAGCCGGCTGTCCGTCAAGCCCCGGCATGGAGCGCGTCGGGGCAGCCCGTTCAGTCCGCTTGACCACGATTCGAGATTCCCGACGACGCTCTCAATCATCTGGAGAGGATTCGATCATGCTGGCTGGTATGGAACGCCTGGTGGATCTGGTGGGACCGCGCGAGTCCGGACTGACGGGTGCCGCGCTCGCGGAGGTCGAAGCGGCGGTGCACGATGGCGACGTCGAGCGGTTGGAAGAGACCGACGGCCATTTCGCGGTCACGTCCCGGGACGGTCAGACGGTCCGGCTGGCGCGGACCATCGGCCTGCCGCTCCGCTACTTCGTCGCGAAGCGGTATCACGGCCCGTACCTCGTCGTGGCCGATCGGATCGACCAGCTCTACGAGTATTGCTGCCGGGAGAAGATCGGCTGGCAGTTCGACCCGCAGTACACGCGGATGATCCCGGCGCATCATCTGGTCGAGATCGACCAGGTCGGTTGCCCGGACCCCAATCCGCGCTATCTCCGGTTCTTCACGCCCGAGGTGGGCCAGGGGTCGATCGACGTCCGCGAGTTGGGTGCCGCCTACGTGGGCGCGGCCTATCAGGCCCTCGAAAGCTGGATCGCCCGCGTGCCGGCCGACCAGCCGATCGCCGTGATGTTCTCCGGAGGTGTTGATAGTGGGTCGGTGCTCTTGCTGGCCCGGCATGCCCTCCGCGAGCTGGGCCGCGACCCGGGCCTCGCCAGGGCGTTCACCCTCGACCTGGGCGGCGGGCAGGACGCGGCGCAGGCCGAGCCCTGGCTGCGTGAGCTGGGGCTGGAATCGTGCTGGGAGCCGGTCTCTCGGCCCCGCGTGATCCCTGACCTCGAGGAGGCCATCGCGACCATCGAGGACTATCACCCCCTGGACGTGGAGTGTGCCGCCGCCAGCCTGGTGCTGCTGCGGGCGATCCGCGAGCGTCATCCTTCGATACGATACCTCCTCGATGGCGACGGCGGCGACGAGAACCTGAAAGCGTATCCCCTGGAGGACTCGGACCTCACGATCTCCAGCATCCTCAAGAACCCCCTGCTCTACCAGGAGGGGTGGGGTATCGACGCGATCAAGCACAGCCTCTGTTACTCCGGCGGGCTCTCGCGGTCTTACGTGCGCACGTATGCCCCGGCGCATCGGCTGGGGTTCACGGCGTTCAGCCCGTACACGGCCCGCTCGGCGATCGCGAAGGCCGTGGCCATCCCGTTCGAGGAACTCCTCCATGGCGACGTGGAGCGGCTCTACACGCTCAAGGCCCAGGTCGTCCGCGACGGGGTCGAAGCCGTCACCGGGATCCGCATGCCCGTCCTGCCCAAGAGGCGGTTCCAGGCCGGCGCCGGGGGCGATGCCTACCGACAATGGAAGGTCAGCAAGGCCTGGTGCCGGCAGGTCTTCCTCCGCCAGTGGGAAGAACGGCTCCGGACCGCGTGGGACCCGGAGGCGGAACGCGTCTCCGGCAACGCCGTCCCGGCATAAGAATCCGCATGGCACGCAAACTATGCTAAACACACGATCCATCACGTGTTTGGAGTTCCTCTTCTGGAATTCCATCAGGTGGATTTCGTGTTCTATCAATGCATTTCTGGATTTGCCACTTGCATGACGAGTTATCCTCTATCACAGTCCGAGCGGAGCCGCTGGATTCTCGACCGCCGGCCGGCCCGGAACGAGCTGGATCCGTGGCGCCCGTATGCCTTCGTGGCCGAGACCGAGGCCGGGCCCGACGGCGTGCCCGTCGAGGTCGCCACCGTTTTCCTGACCAACCGCGAATGCCCGTGGCATTGCGTGATGTGCGACCTCTGGCGGAACACGCTGGAGGACACCGTCCCGGAGGGCGCCATCTCGGCCCAGATCGAGTATGCCTTGCGGCGCCTCCCGGCGATGACTCCCGGGACCGGCTGTCTCAAGCTCTACAACGCGGGCAGCTTCTTCGATCCGCGTGCGGTCCCGCCCGGGGAATACCCGTCGGTCGCGCGGCTGGCGTCGCCATTCGGTCGGGTCATCGTGGAGTGCCACCCCGCCCTGGTTGGGGCATGCTGCCTCGAGTTCCGCGACCGGCTCTCCGGCCGCCTGGAGGTCGCGATGGGGTTGGAGACGGTCCATCCCGAAGTGCTGGCACGGCTCAACAAGGGCATGACCCTGGAACAGTTCCGCCGCGCGGCCGATTTCTTGAACGACGCGGGAATCGACCTGAGGGTCTTCATCCTCGTACGCCCCCCCTGGCTTTCGGAGCAAGACGGCGTCGTGTGGGCGAAACGATCCCTCGACTTCGCCTTCGAGTGCGGCGCCACGGCCTGTTCCCTGATCCCGACCCGCGCGGGCAACGGTGCCATGGAATCCCTGATGACGAACGGTGCGTTCAGCCCACCATCCCTCGCCTCCCTGGAAATCGCTCAGGAATACGGCCTATCGCGAAAGTCCGGCCGGGTCTTCGCCGATCTCTGGGACATCGAGAGGTTCCTCGGCTGCCCCGCGTGCTCGCAGGCACGGATTGATCGCATGATGGTCATGAATACCGCCCAGACGATCCCGGCACTGTCGCGTTGCGAGTGTCTTTCAGGACCGGACCGGGATAATGATTGACATCGGGTTGCGACAGCTTGCAAGACCCCGCCGCGACCGTGTATGTTATCTCTGTTGAGGTCAGAGGCTGTCGCTCCATTCTCGAACCCCCATTTCGCCGGTCCTGATCTCGTAACGCATTTCGGCCTGGACGTTGTCTTCTGCTCGGCGTTGAGGATCTGATGAGGCCCAGTCGTTTCGATCGCCTGACGCGGTGGGGAGCCGGAGCATTCATAGTGCTCCTGGTCCACGGCTTCTGCGCGCCTCGATCGGCCGAGGCCGGCTGCCATCACCTCGTCGTCTCGAAGTCCGAACGACTCCGCGATTTCGACCAACTCGACGCCCTCGTAACCGGCGGCTCGTCCGCCTCACGATCGGACGACCTGACTCGCGGTCCGATGGAAGAACCAGGATCGCAGCGACCGGCGCCCTGCTCGGGGCCGGGTTGTTCGAAGCGAGTTCCGACGCCGATCCCGACGACCATTCAAGCCCCCGACGGCACCGATCATTGGGGAGCCTTGAGCGGACCGGTCGTGCTGCCGGTCGGATCGCCCGCCGAGCGCATGACCGCCGATCCCGCCCCGGGCTCGTCCCCGCGAGAGTCCTCCATCTTCCATCCGCCTCGCGCCTGATCTCCCACCTCAGCGCTCGGCCCGCGCCCACGGGAAAAGCCCGGAGTCCGCGCGGCGAGTTCGCGGTTTCATCGACCGAGCCGGCCAACCGCGTCTGAGCTCGGTGTTGTCGAATTGATCGCCGTGCGTGGCCCTCAAAATGCGGTCGACGTCACGGTCGTCCTCGGCAATGGATCGGTCAACGTCCGACCCGTATTCCCGCGACCCGCGAGCCGGTCGTGCTCCGGGGATTCGCGCGGACGGCGAGTCGTCGGTGCACACAGCGACCGAAATGAGAGCCGGAACCATCAGTTTATTCGGAGAACAGGAAATGATGAGCACGACGAAATCATCGACGGCGTTCGCGTATTCCACGTCCGGGTTGGCCGACCGCGATTCGAGCTGGTACGGCACGCTCGGCGTGCTGGCCGCCGCCCTGCTGGTGGTGGCAAACCTGGTCTTCACGCTCTGAACGCGCCCCGCGAGGCCGAAGCACGAAATGGCTCCGAAGCTGATCCGGGCGGCGAAGTCGCCCGTTCGGAGACGATGCGCCCACGACCCCCTATCGAGGATCAACCGACCATGTTCCGACGTCGCCCGGGTTTCACACTGATCGAGTTGTTGGTGGTGATCGCGATCATCGCCGTCCTGATCGCCCTGCTCCTGCCGGCCGTCCAGGCGGCGCGGGAGGCGGCGCGTCGGGCGCAGTGCAACAACAATCTCAAGCAGTTCGGGCTGGCCCTGCACAACTACGTCGATTCGCTCGGGAGCCTCCCGTTCGGCAAGGGGGACAACTACGAGGACGAGCTCCCCATGGCGCCTGTCTACGCCCGATGGTCGACGCACAGCCAGATCCTGGGATTCTTCGAGCAGATGCCGCTGTTCAACGCCATCAACTTCAACCTGCCGCCGGAAACGCCGTTGATGGACTCGTACAACATGGGGTTCATGCCGGCCTTCCAGGACCCGAACCGGGAGAACATGACCGTCTGCCGGATCGCCATCTCGGCGTTCCTGTGCCCGTCGGACCCAGCCGGCGCCGGCGGTCCGTCGGGCTGGGACGGCGGCAACAACTACTTCGGCAACGAGGGCTCGTGGCTCTGCGATTGCTGCCAGCAGACCCCGAGCACCATCGCGCCGGGATACTTGCCCCAGGGGCCGCTCTACAACCGGAGCTGCATCAACCTGGCGAGCATGACCGACGGGACGAGCAACACCGCGTTCTTCAGCGAGCGTCGTCGAGGCCAGGGCACGCCCGACATCAAGAACGACCTGTACATGATGGGCACCGCCGTGACGATCGATCAGACGTGGCAGATGTGCAACAACCTCGACATGACCATGTCCATGCCGCTGACGAGCTGGATGGGGGCGACCTGGGTGATCGGCGACATGAGCTGCTCGACCTACAACCACGTCTCGACGCCGAATACCCGGAGCTGCGCGAGCATGTCCGGTGGTATGATGATGATGCCGACGAGCTCGATGGCGAACATGGCGGTGGACCTGCCGCCGTCGAGCTATCACCCCGGCGGGGTGAACCTGCTGCTGGGCGACGGATCGGTCCGGTTCATGAAAGACAGCGTCGCGCTGAGCGTCTGGCGGGCGCTGAGCACTCGGAACGGCGGCGAGGTCATCAGCGGGTCGGATTATTGAGGTCGATCGTCGGCCGATCCGGCGGGCAAAGCCCGCCTTAAGAGCAATACCGTTGGATAAGTCATAAGCTAAAGGCAGTGAAAGGTTTGAACTCGTTCCCACGCTCCGCGTGGGAATGCCGTCTTCGACGCTCTGCGTCGTGGTGGCCCGGATCGCGCTCAGAATCTGTCGGGACGCGGAGCGTCCGGGACGGCATTCCCACGCGGAGCATGGGAACGAGTCGACTCAAGTCGCAGCAGATTAAATCGTTAACGCTAATTCAACGGTATTGGCCTTAAGAGGAGGCGAACACGATGGGCATTGAGAGATCGATATCAGTCCCGGCGGTGTTCCTTCGGTCTCGGTTGGGCTCGTGGCTCTTGATCGCGGCCCTCGTCGCGCCGGGAGGGTTCGCCCGGGCCCAGCAGGCCAGGCCCGAGGGCGGTTCTCAGCCCGAGGCGCCCTCGTCGACGCCGGTCAAGGACCTGGCAGAGCAGGTGGTCGACCGGCTCGTGCAGAAGTTCCAGGCGGCGTGGCCCGATCACCCCGAGTGGGTCGCGATGTTCGTGGACATCCTCAAAGGGAGCCAGCTCGGCCCGGGCGACGGCTGGTTCAAGAAGGCCGTGGCGCAGACCCGCTACGACTGGAAGAGCACGCAACAGCGGCTGGATCGCGATCGCGACGGCCGGGTCTCACGCGCGGAATTCGCCGGCTCCGACGCCGATTTCCGGCGGCTCGACCGCGATCGCGACGGCTCGATCGGCGCGCCCGACTTCGACTTCTCGGCCCATGCCCTCGTCCCTTCGCCGGGGATGACGGTCTTCTATGCCGCGGACCGGGACGGCAACGGCAAGGTGACCCGCGAGGAGCTCGAAAAGCTCTTCCGCGCCGCCGACTCCGACGGCGAGGGGTTCCTCTCGCTATCCGACCTCCAGGAGGCACTCTCGCCGCAGACGCGCCCGAGGGGCGGCTCGCAGGGTCCCACTCGGCTCACCCTGATCAAGGGCCTGTTCCGCCAGGAGATCGGCTCGCTCCAGCCCGGGCCGGCCGTCGGCACCCCGGCGCCCGACTTCACCCTGAGGACGGTCGACGGCAAGGAGGCGATCACGCTCTCGAAGCAGGTCGGGCCCAAGCCCGTCGTCCTGATCTTCGGCAACTTCACTTGCGGCCCGTTCCGCAGCCAGGCGGGCAACGTCGAGAAGCTCTACCGACGATACAAGGACCGGGCTACCTTCGTCATGGTCTACGTCCGCGAGGCCCATCCCACCGACGGCTGGCGGATGGAGAGCAACGACCGGGTCGAGGTCTCGATCGCCCAGCCCCGGAGCGACGCCGAGCGCATCAAAGTCGCCCAGACGTGCAGCAAGCGGCTCGATCTGGGCATGCCGATGCTGGTGGACACGATCGACGACACGGTCGGGGCACGATACAGCGGCATGCCCAGCCGGCTCTACCTGATCGATCACCGCGGGCGCGTCGCCTACAAGAGCGGGCGCGGGCCGTTCGGCTTCAAGCCGGCTGAGCTGGAGCATTCGCTGATCCTCCTCTTGCAGGATGAGTTTCCCGATCTGAAAGACAAGGATTCATCGGCGGCCGCGACCCGGAAGCCGGGCATCGCACCTCCGGCGGCTACGGCCCATCCCACATCGACGGCACGGTCGACCCAACAGGCGGCCCGCCCCTAACATGGACCGATTGCAGATTCCGGATTCCAGATCGATACACGTTTCACGGCCAGTCATCCTCTGACGCTCCTGGCGAGAATTCATGGAAGACGCGAACGATGACATGAGCGGTGGAGGAGATTCGGGGCTGGCGCGCCGGCTCGGGCTGGCGACGGCCACGGCGCTCGTCGTGGGCGAGGTGATCGGGGTCGGGATCTTCCTGACGCCGGCCGGGATGGCGAAGTCGCTGGGCTCGCCCGCCTGGCTCATGGCCGTCTGGCTGACGATGGGGGCCAGCGCGATTGGCGGTGCGCTTTGCTTCGGCGGGCTGGCGGCGCGCTACCCGGAAGCCGGCGGACTCTACGTCTATCTGAGAGAAGCGTTCGGGCGTCGGACGGCCTTCCTCTTCGGCTGGCTCTCGATGCTGGTGACCGACCCGGGCCTGACCGCGATGCTGGCCGTCGGGCTGGCGGATTACGTCGCGCACCTGGTACCGCTTTCCGGCTGGGAGCTGAAGGGGATGGCCGTCGCGGGCATCGTCGTCCTGGCGGTGGTGAACATGGTGGGGAGTGCGATCGGATCGGGGGTGCTGCGCGCCCTGGCCGGGCTGAAGCTCGGCCTGCTGGCGTTCCTCGTGGCCTGGGGCTTCGGCTTCGGCCGCGGCGACTGGGCGAACCTGACGCCGTTCTGGACGCAACGGCCCGGCTCGGACCCGCTCCTGGGCGCCGTGGCCGGCGGCCTGATCCTGGCCTTCATCTCGTTCGCGGGCTGGTGGGACGCCAGCAAGATCGCGGGCGAGGTCCGCGACCCCGGGCGCACCATGCCCCGCGCCCTGGTGCTGGGCGTGTCGATCGTCACGATCGTGTATATCGCCGTCAGCGTGGTGTTCCTCTACCTGGTCGCGCCGGACCGGATCGATTCCGAACAGGACCGGGCGGCGTTCGCGGCCCTTGCCGGCCGCGCGCTCTTCGGACGGACCGGGGAAGTCGTCTTCTCGGCCATCGTCGTCGCCTCGGTGGCCGGCAGCCTGGCCGCGGTGCTCATGGCCTCGCCCCGCGTCTATTACGCCATGGCGCGCGACGGACTGTTCTTCTCGGGCTTCGCCGCGGTCGACCCGCGCCGGGGCACGCCCGCGCGGGCCATTGCGATCCAGGCCGCCCTCGCCACGTTGCTGACTTTGACCGGCTCCTTCGAACAGATCCTCGATTATTTCATGGTCCCGACCCTGGCCTTCCTGGCGATGGCGCTCGTCGGAGTCTTCGTCCTCCACCGCCGATCGCGGTCGAGGGCGCCGGCCGAGGCCGCCCTGGTCGTACCCGGCTATCCGGTCACCGTCCTGCTGGCCGTCGTGCCGATCCTGATCGTCATCGTGTTGCAGACCTTGCGCGATCCCCATCGCGTCGGGATCGGGCTGGCTGTCGTCGCGCTGGGGGTGCCCGTCTCCATGGCGGTCATGACGAGGGGGCAGACGACGGACAAGAATCCTTCTCTCGAACTGACCGACCTGTAACGGAGGTGTTTCCGTGGCCTGGATTCGTACGACGCCCCTGGAGGGCGAAGAGGACGCGGTGCAAAAGGCGATGGCCGACCAGCGCCATCTGTATCCGCAGGAATATGCCCAGCCCGTCCAGGAGCTCGACGAGGGCCTGCCTGGGATCGTCGCCTCGCACACCTTGATCCCGCAAGCCCTGTATCACGCGTTCGCCACCTTCGGCGCCCTGATGTCGCCCGACCTGCCGCTGGGGCGTCGTCAGCACGAGATGATCGCCACGATGGTGTCGCTCACGAACAAGTGCCATTACTGAATTGTCTCGCACGCAGAGTTTCTGCGTCGGGTCACCCTGGACGATGACCTCATCCAGGCGCTTCGCGAGGATTACACCAAGGCTCCCATCACCGATGCGGAGCGCGTCATGATTGATTACGTGGTCAAGCTCACCCGGGACGCGACCAAGGTCTCGCCCGCAGACCACGACCGGCTGCGCAACGCCGGTTTCGACGACCGGGCCGTCCTCCAGATCACCCTGATCGCGTCCTGGTTCAACTACATCAATCGCGTCGCCGATTCGCTGGGCGTGGGACGCTCGTAGTGGTCATTGGTCATTGGTCATTGGTCATTGGTCATTGGTCATTGGTCATTGGTCATTGGTCATTGAAAAGAAAGTCGAAAGAGGCGCGCGGCGTGCTGGGAAGTCCTATTCATGGGATCCTTGCCATGTTTTCAGGAGTACACCCATGACGATCACGTCGAGCAGGAAAGCCTGGTTGACCAATCTGACTCTATCGGCCGGGCTCATGCTGGTTTCCGGCTGTGCCCCGGAGGAGTCCGCCCCGACGAGTGCGCCGCCGAGCCCGTTCCCCAACGCCCCGCCTTCTCGACCGCCGGCGCCTCCGGTGCCACCGGAGACCAATCCGGTCGAGCCCGGGAAGACATCCAAGGTTGAGCAGGATCTCAAGAAAGACCTGGGGGGGCCGGTGATCAAGCCGGATACCGTCACGCCGCCGCCCGCGGAGACGAAGAAACCATAGAAAGCCTCACTCGACCCATCTCGCCTCAAGCAATCGTCCTGGGTTCGCTGTGTCTTTCTTCCACGACCTCGAAGACGTATCCCTCGGGGTCGCGGAAGAAGAACCGCTGGAACGGGGTCTCGCGCAGGGGGTCGATGAGGGTCGCGCCTCGGGCCTGGAGACGCTCCCGGAGCGCGGGGAATTCGGCCAGCGGGACCGTCACGGCGACGTGACGGCCGAACTCGCGTTCGAACGGCGAGGGCTCGTACTCGGGGTCCTCGATCAGGTGCAGCTCCACCCCTGGCGCGATCGTCAGCCAGGCCGCCGGCCGGCCGATGTTGTTCGGCCGGGCGATCGGCCGCCAGCCCAGGGTGGATTCGAAGAACATCGCCGACCGCCCCACGTCGCGGGTCGCCAGCGTGATATGTGCCATGGCCATGGTACGCGCCCTCGTCTCCATGCGTCGGGTTGCGGAGTCGTCCGGAACCTACCCATAATAACGAAGGATGGCTCATCGTAGAGACCAGGACGGAGAAAAGACGATCTTCGCCGCCGACTCCGCGGTGAAACAGCACAATGGTTGCGGCGCCGCCGCGATGAGGGACGTGCGTTGAAGAGTTTCTCTCCCATGGCGGTCTGGGTCGCCGCACTGATGCTCGCGGCGAGCGTGGAGGCCCGCGGCGGGGAAGCCGAAACGCGCCCGGAACTCGATCGCGACATCCTCCCCCTGCTGAAGGCCCATTGCGCGAAATGCCACGGGCCGATCAAGCCCAAGGGGAAGCTCAACCTCAGCGGCCCGAAAGCGATCGCCCGGGGCGGCTCGAGCGGACCGGTCGTCGTCCGGGGCCATCCGGACGAGAGCCCGCTCTGGGATCAGGTCGCGAGTGACGAGATGCCGCCCCGGCCGGAGGAGCCGCTCTCCGCCGATGAGAAGGCCGCCCTGCGACGATGGATCGAAGGCGGGGCCGAAGGGTTGCCCGATGCCGCCAAGGCGGCCCATTCCGCGCCCGAGTCCGACCACTGGGCCTTCGCCCCCCCGAGACGCCCGTCGACACCCCCGGTCCGCGACGGGAGCCGCGTCCGCGGACCGGTCGATCGCTTCATCCAGCGGGCACTCGAATCCCGAGGGCTGACGCTCGGCACCGACGCCGATCGTCCGACGTTGATCCGACGCCTCAGCTTCGATCTGACCGGATTGCCGCCAGGCCCCGAGGAGATCGCGGCGTTCGTCGACGACCCGAGGCCGGATGCTTACGAACGACTCGTCGACCGACTGCTGGCCTCGCCCCGGTACGGCGAGCGATGGGGCAAGCAATGGCTCGACGCCTCCGGATACGCCGACTCCAACGGGTACTTCAGCGCCGATACCGACCGGCCGCTGGCCTACCGATATCGCGACTCTGTCATCCGCGCCTTCAACGCCGACCGGCCGCTGGACCAGATCGTCCGCGAACAACTGGCCGGCGACGAGCTCACGCCCAGCCGGGGGCCGGGCACGCCGGCCGAGGCCGTCGACCAACTGGTCGCCACCCATTACTTGCGAAACTCTCAAGACGGCACCGGCGAGAGCGACGGCAACCCGGACGAGGTCCGCGCCGACAAGTACGCCGTGCTGGAGGGGACGGCCCAGGTCATCGGCTCGTCGCTGCTGGGCCTGACGATCCAGTGTGCCAGATGCCACGACCACAAGTTCGAGCCGGTCACGCAGAAGGAATACTACCAGCTCCAGGCGATCCTCTACCCGTCGTTCAACGTCGAGCACTGGATCAAGCCGAACGACCGCGTGGCGATCGCCGGGCCCCGCGCCGAGCTCTCGCGGTGGGCCGCGCACGACAAGACGATCGACCTGGAGATCGCGGCGCTCAAACGGTCATTCGTCGACGGCCCCGAGGCGGTCCGCAAGAAGAAGGAGGAGGCGCTCAAGCCGATCATCGAGGCCATCGAAGGCGGTCGGCGTCCGAATCCCGGGCGGATCGCCTGGGTCGGCGAGGTCTCGCGCGAACCGGCCGAGATCCCGGTGTTGCTCCGGGGCAATCCCGCCACGCCGGGCCCGAAGGTCGGCCCGGGAGTGCCCGCCTTCCTGACCGACCCGGACAATCGCTACGAGCCGACGCCGCCATGGCCGGGCTCGAGCTCGACCGGCCGCCGGCTGGCCCTGGCGCGCTGGCTGACCAAACCCGGCTCGAGGCCGGCGGCCCTGCTGGCGCGGTTGCTGGCCAACCGGATCTGGCAGGGCCATTTCGGCACCGGCCTGGCCGCGACCTCCGACAACCTCGGCTACACCGGCTCGCCGCCGACCCACCCCGAGCTGCTCGATTTCCTCGCCGACGAGCTCGCCCGGTCGGGCTGGAGGGCCAGGGCACTCCACCGGCTGATCGTGACCTCAAGCGTCTATCGACAGTCGAGCGCGCCGCGTCCGGAGGCCGCGCGCGTCGATCCCGAGAACCGGCTGCTGGCCCGTTACCCGCTCCGTCGGCTCGACGCCGAATCGATCCGCGACGCGATGCTCGCCGCTTCCGGTGAGCTGGACGATCGCCAGGGTGGCCCGTACGTCCCGACCGATCGGACGGATTCGGGCGAGGTCGTCGTCGACGAATCGACCCCCGGCGCGACCCGACGCTCGGTCTATCTCCAGCAGCGCCGGACCCAGGTCGCCAGCCTGCTCGACGTCTTCGATGCCCCATCCATCGTCACTACCTGCACCCGACGCCTCCCCTCGACGATCCCCCTCCAGTCGCTCAGCCTGCTGAACTCCAACTTCGTCGTGGCGCGGGCCGGGAAGCTGGCGCATCGGCTCGATCGGGATTGCGGGGCGGACGCGGTCGACGCCCGGATCGCGCGGGCGTTCCTGCTGGTCGTCGGCCGCGCGCCGAGCCAGAACGAGCGCGACGCGACCCGGCGGTTCCTGGAGGCGCAGCCGGCCCGATACCCCGGCCTGGCCGCCCCCGATGCCCGACTTCGAGCCTGGGCCGACTTCTGCCAGATGCTGCTGGCCAGCGACGCTTTCTTGTATGTTGAGTAACCCACCATGACCACGATCCCGCCGGCCAACGATTCCCCTTTCGCGCTCAATCGCCGCGCGTTCCTGGGCCATTATGCCGGGGCGATCGGGAGCCTGGCCCTGTCGTGCCTGCTGGAGGAAGCCGCTCAAGCCAGCGACCGGACAGTGGCATCGAAGCCGCGCGCCCGAGCCCGGTCGGTGATCTGCCTCTTCCAGCACGGCGGACCGAGCCAGATGGACCTCTTCGACCCCAAGCCGGCGCTGGCGAAGTATCACGGCAAGCCGTATCCCGGTTCGCTCGAGATCCACTTCAACACCCAGGCGGGGAACCTGCTGGCGTCGCCGTTCCGGTTCCGTCCGCATGGCCAGTCGGGGATGGTGCTCAGCGAATTGGTGCCACACATCTCGGAGATCGCCGACGACATCACGCTGATCCGGTCGATGTCCACCGATTCGGTCGACCACGAGACGGCGTTGCGATTGATCCACACGGGGAAGATCCTGGCGGGCCGGCCGGCGTGGGGCTCGTGGGTCGTCTACGGCCTGGGGACGGAGAACCGGAACCTGCCGGCCTACGTGGTCCTCTCCGACCCCGGCGGCCTGCCGGTCGACGGCATCCGCAACTGGTCGAGCGGCTGGCTACCGGCGGTCTACCAGGGGACTCCGTTCCGCTCGGGGGACTCGCCGGTGCTAAATCTGAAGACACCCGCGGGCGTCACGGCCGAGGCACGAGCCGGCCGGCTCGGCTTCCTCGACGAGCTCAACCGCATCCATCTGAAGCGGCATCCTGGCGAGGGCGAGCTGGAGGCTCGGGTCGCCAACTTCGAGGTCGCCGCGGCGATGCAGACCGCGGTCCCCGAGGCGCTCGACTTATCCCGGGAATCGGCGTCGACCCGGCGGATGTACGGCCTGGACAACCCGGTCACGCGCGAGTACGGCACCCGTTGCTTACTCGCCCGCCGCCTGGTCGAGCGCGGAGTCCGCTTCGTCCAACTGTTCCTCGGCGGCCAGCCCTGGGACACGCACAGTAAGAACGCCAAGACGTTGAAGTCCCTCTGCGCCATGACCGATCAGCCGAGTGCCGCTCTGGTCCGTGACCTCAAGCAGCGCGGGCTGCTGGACGAGACGATCGTGCTCTGGACGGGCGAGTTCGGCCGATTACCGGTCTCGCAGGGGACCGACGGCCGCGACCACAACCGGCACGGCTTCTCCCTCTGGCTGGCCGGCGGCGGGTTCAAGCCCGGCCACGCCCACGGCGCGACCGACGAGTTCGGCTACAAATCGGTCGAGCAGGTCGTCACGGTCTACGACCTCCAGGCCACGCTCCTGCACGCCCTGGGGCTCGACCACCGCAAGCTGACCTATCCCCACGAAGGACGCCTCGACAGCCTCACCGACGCCGAGGTCACCAAGGCCAGGGTCGTGCCGGAATTGCTGGGGTGAGAGCAGCGTTCCCGGGGAACCGGTTCGGATCGGGTCTCTCAACACCCGAGACAACCAGCCGGAGCTTTCCAGGTGCTCCGAAGCACCTGCTTGCTGCGATGGGCCGAAACATCAAGGCTCATGACGGATCGCCGGTCCCAGATACGCGGTCCGCACGTAGGGCACGTATCCTTGATCCCAGGACACAGAACAACCAACCAACCGCTAAAATAACGGAACATAAGACCAGCTTATAAGGTTTTGGAACCATTGAAATCAAGGAAGCCGCCCTGTAGTAACCCAGCACTGAGAGCACCACGACGACGAGGGCTTTCGTGAGTCCCGCCCGGAAATTGGGCCGGTATACCGACAATCCAGGCGCATGACGTTTGCAGAAATCCCTGACAATGCATTCTGCCTCCCTCGCGCTACGGAAGTCATATCTCCCCAGGCGATCGCAAAGCGACCTCAGAAGGGCGAGTCTTGAGGGTGCGCCTGATTCTAGACAATCCATGAGGAAATCGTCGTAGTCACCGATCGGCGGTTGCGGTTCGTTAATGGCGCTCATAGCCGCTATCTCCGAGCTGATCGGCACCTCCAGATACTCTGTTTGGACTTATCGTTTCCTGCTCATCCAGTGTTGCCCTCAGGGCAGTTCCCCATCCCCTCACTGATCACGGAATTCCACCCGCTCTTCAAACTGGCCTTGATCGCGAACGAAGTCGCCCTGCCACGCGCCGGCGGTTGCTTCGAAGAAGCCAGGGGGCCAGCCACGAGCTTCCGGCGTCACAGTCGCGACGGCGGGCCTGGGCTGGAGAACGACGACAACGTCGTAATCGGCGTTCGGCGATTCGACCGGAATGTCCAGGTGGAGAACACCATCGGAGCTGGATTGGGACTGGACGTGCACGGTCTGCATGGCTCGATTTCCTCGAATGGCTTCCACCCTGATCCAAGGACTCATGGTGGTTAGGCCTGGAAGACCTCTCAATTCTATCAAGCGTGCCCTGGAAAGGTTAACTCTTTCCTTCGTAGGATACGCCGGACCGAGAACCCTCTCGGGAATGCCCACCAGGACAGTCTCGACGTCCCGGAGGTCAGCACACGACTTCGCGGCATTCGAGCACCCTCCACGACTCATAAGGACAAGCCAATCGATGTTGCGCACCTCAATGAATGCGATAGATCCAACCTCGTGGGCGGTCTGCCAGAACGCGTCCCAGGTCTTCGGCGTGAATTCGTCCTTCACCTCATCGGCCGCCCAGCGGAACAACCGTCGGCGGTACTCGGCCTCGAACAGGGCCGTGGCCGACGGGTCGTCGGCCGGGTCGCGCAGCTTGACGATCAGCGTGTGTCGCGTGGCCGGTGCGGGCGGCTCGTCGTCCATCGGTCCTCCTCCCACGGGGTTACACACAGGTGGGTCGAAAGTCTTTCACGTTATTTTCTCCCGCCCGACCCGCGCGCGATATCCCAGCTTCCGAGGCGGACACTCACCCTTTCCGGTCGGCCTCATTTCTGGCATGATGAACGCCTGAACCCGGACAACCCGGGGAAGTGGGCGACGATGTCGTCGAGGATGAGGATTCGTGAGAGCGTGTACAAACGGGTCGTCCGATGGTCGTAGGGTGGGTCGAGACTCGATTCATCGAGGCGAGGCCCACCGGGAGTGCCGAGGCGTTCGGTGGGCCTTACGCCGCTGCGCGGTGCTCGACCTACCCTACACCGCTCCTCGCACACCCTTTGAGACCGAGAAACCCCTGGGAGGAACCCATGAGCCGACGCCGGACACCCGCCTCCAGACCCGATGTTCCCGCGATGATGCCGGATTACAACGCGATCCTGGCCGAGATGGTCGGGCTCCTGGAATCCGCCCGCCGAGCCTCCGCCCGGGCGGTCAACGCGGTCATGACGGCCACCTACTGGGAGATCGGGCGGCGGATCGTCGAGTATGAACAGGGAGGCGAGGGCCGGGCTGAATATGGCGCCAAACTGATGATACGACTGTCGGCCGACCTGACCCAGCGGTTCGGGCGCGGCTTCTCGAAGCGCAACCTGGAGCTGATGCGCCTCTTCTATCTGAGGTGGCCAATTGCGCAGACACCGTCTGCACAATTCAGCCCGCAAGAGAAACCGCAGAGTAGGTCTGACCGCTCAGCCACCCGAGAGCCCGAGAATCGCCAGTCGTTGTCCGGCAAATTGGTCGCGACTTCACACCAGGAACTCCTCCGCCGCTTCCCGCTCCCCTGGTCGCATTACGTCCAGCTCTTGAAGGTCGACAATCCGGAGACCCGAGCGTTCTACGAGGCCGAGGCGTTGCGCAACGGCTGGTCGGTCCGGCAACTGGAGCGGCAGATCACGACGCTCTTCTACGAGCGTACGCTCGCCTCGCGGAACAAGGCGGCGATGCTGCGCAAGGGGGCGGAGCCGAGACCAGAAGACGTCCTCACGCCCGAGGAGGAGATCAAGGATCCGCTGGTCCTCGAATTCCTGGGATTGAAGGACGAGTACTCTGAGGGCGAGCTGGAGGAAGCCCTGATCCAGCACCTGGAGACCTTCCTGCTGGAGCTCGGCAGTGACTTCGCGTTCATCGGCCGTCAGCGCCGGCTCCGGGTCGGCGACGAGTGGTATCGGATCGACCTGCTGTTCTACCACCGACGGCTCCGCTGTCTGGTCGTTGTCGACCTCTTATGTGGTCGACCACATAACCAGTCTTCTGTGGCCAAGTCGGTTATGTGGCCTCCAGCCGGTCGATGCCCAGTATTCAGCTCTTTCTCGAACTGGAACGCCACATAACCATCTCCTCACAGACTCGACCCGCCTGGCGTAGTTGGGGTA
>JBKQHM010000572.1:0-8663 GCA_052148775.1 Isosphaeraceae bacterium
TCGACGGCCGGATGGTCGTCACGGGCGGGGATACCTCCGGAGTTCAATGTCAGGCTGGAATACATATCCAACTTTCTTGCCGCAGTCATCCGAATTATGGGACGATCGAGAGCTCGGATGTCGTGGCCATTGGGTCGACCATCCGGCCGTCGATGATTTCTTCGTGCTTCGCCAACGTCTCCGGGACCAAGAAGATGACGATCGCCGTCGCGACGGCGCCGAGTGCCGCCAGTGCGGAGAACAGTCCCCGGTAGCCGAGCGGCCCGACGAGGACGGCCGCCGCAGCCGGCCCGAGTGCCGAACCAAGCACGAGGCATGATCCGACGAGAACCTGCGCTTCACCCGCCCGCCGCGGGTCTGCCAGGCGGTCGGTCACCCAGGCGGCGGCCATGACCGCGAACAGGCCGTTGCCCAGTCCGTCGAGCGCCTGGTTCGCCACTACTAGAATCGGGGACTGGACGACGGACACCAGGCCCAGCCGGACCGCCATGATCGTCCAGCCAGCGATCAGAAGCGGCTTGCGCCCGCAACGGTCAGCCAGCCAACCCGCCGGCCAGACGACGAGCATCCAGGCCAGCATGCTCACGACGAACGCATAGGCGAGCATCCGGTCCGGCGCCTGCAAGTCGCGCCTCAGGAATAAACCCAGGTAGACGCCGCCGGGAGCGTTCGCGGCGTGGTACAGGATCATCGCCGCCACGAAGGCCCAGAGCCCCGCGTCTTTCGGCAACCATCCGTCCGCGGGCTCGATGCGGCCATCGCGTTTGACCGGCGTCCGCTCGCCTGTCTCGTGGATCAGCAGAGCGGCGACGACGGCCAGGCCCTGCACGAACGCCAGTGGCATCAGGATCGCGCCGACTCCGTATTGCTCCGACATCCAGCTCCCCAGCAGGGCCACGAGGATGATGCCGATGGGCTTCCAGAACCGGAGGGCTCCCAGCGCCGCTCCGACCCCGCCCGGCGCGGCCAGGGCCGCCGCCTCCGCCCCGGAGAGGCTCTCGACGACGGCGCGGGAGATCCCATTCTCCGCGAACAGGATGACCAGGAATCCCAGCCAGACGATGCCGTGGGCCCGAGGCAGGAGTACGGTCGAGACGGCGACGGCGGCGAGCGCGACGACCAGGAATGGTTTACGCCAACCGATCCGATCCGACCAGAGGCCGACCGGGAACTGGGCCAGGGCCGAGAGCGCGGCCAGGGTCGAGATGATCCCGATCGCGCGGTCCGACAGCCCCTTCTCGCCGAGATACAGCGGAAGGTAGGGCAAGGTGAAGCCGATCGCCGCCATGCCCAGGAAGTAGGATCCGTAGAGTCCGATGCGGTTCCGCCAGTCCATGATGCCATTGGCCTCTCATGAGTCATGTATCGGGGAAGATTGGGGAGGGGCCGGGGATGCGGCGCCTCCCCGACGGGATGTTGCTCAGCCCGGCGGCAGGATCGGGGGAAGCTCGCCGTCGGGGCGCTCGCGAGGTTCCTCGGGTCGCTTCGCCTTGGGCTCGGGTCGCCTCGCCTTCGCTTTGGGCTCCGGGCGTTCGGGCGGGGGAGCGGGGAGGGCTTCGAAGCGGCCGCGGGCCGGGCCGACCTGGGCGAGATGCTCCGGCACGTGGGTCATGGCCTCCGCGGCACGGGCCAGCTCGCCGGCTCGCTCATCGCGACCGGCGACCAGGTCTCGCCGCGCGGCAGTGTAGAGGTCGCGGGCGGCCTTGATATAGACCTCGGAGTCGGGGGCCGATCGCCACGTGCCGAGCCATTCCAGCCGCTCATAGGCACGGGTCAGGTCGCGTCGGGCGCGATCGCGGGTGTCTTCGAGGCCGAAGTCATCCGACGGCGGCGGCAGGTCGGGGTCCGGACGGTCGAAGCGGGAGGCGTTGCGTGCGTGGTCGACGGCCCGCGCCAGGTCATGGGCGGCGGTCCCGTACTCGCGGGCGCGGGACATGTCGCCGTCGGACTGGGCCTTCAACCCGTCGCGGTAGAGCGAGGCGGCGCGATCGGTCCAGTCGTGCAGCCGCTCCTCGGGTCGGCCCGCGCTCCCCTCGTCGGCGCGGAGGCGGCGGAGCAGGTCGTAGGCTTTCCTCAGGTCGCCGCCCGGCTCGCGCTCGCCCTTCTTCTTCGCCTTCTCTTTCCCCTTGACCTTGGGGATCGGCCGGCCGTCGGGCGGCGGCTGTGCCGGGAGGTAAGACGCCAGCCCGAGGCTGACCAGGACCGACGAAACCGTGGCTACGAGCTTCAACATGATCATCCTCCCTTGAACAATTTGGGATACGATCGGCTCTCCGTTCATCGCGTTCCCGGGGGGCCGGTCGCCGCAGGTTCGATCTCCGGATAGAGCATGCCGGATGCCAACGCGAAAAATGCGGGATTTCCTGGGTTTTTCCGCGTTTTCCCCGGCGAGATGAGCGGGCCTCCGCCCGGCGGGACGGGGGAATTCCGCCCAGCCGGCGGATAGCCCATCCCGGGGCCATCGGCCGGTGCGGG
Organism: Isosphaeraceae bacterium; assembly: GCA_052148775.1. Taxonomy (GTDB): domain Bacteria; phylum Planctomycetota; class Planctomycetia; order Isosphaerales; family Isosphaeraceae; genus CAVZRC01. The sequence continues at coordinate 2,476 of JBKQHM010000572.1, forward strand.
GCTCGGGTGATCAAACACATGCTTCGTGGATATCGATATGATCTCCCGCTGCGGTCGCGGGAACGGCCAATTCGCGGGGCCGCCGGCTGGACGCAGACCGGATGCCATGGGCAAAATCGCTCGAGAAGTGCGGCGGAGCGTGCGGTTCGCCCGAGCATTGGGAAGAAATCCCCCGTTCGCACCGGGGCCATTCCGCCCACCCGGGCCCCGGCCAGCGTATATCGAGAGCCGTTCGAGCCTCCGAACCGGGGACTTTTGGGCGAGCATGTACACGGCATGGGTCTTGCGGATGAGTCACGGCACGTACGTACCAGCCGATGGGACACGTTAAGGTCTGGTTGATGTCGCTCGACCTGTTCAAATTCCGGGTGCCGATCGGGGTGCAGGTCGGCGTCGTCGCGGTCCTGTTCGTCGCGGCGCTGGTGGTGCTCTGGGCGACGGGTGCCTCGGTCGTGGCGCGGGAACGACGGCGGTCGGATGCCAAGGATCGGCTCGACGAGGCGGGCATGGAGCTCGACGAACGGGGGCGCCGGATCATCGCCCAGGTGGTGCCGTTCCCGGACTTCCCCGACGAGCAGGCTCGCGTCGATCTCGACGCCAACCTGCTCGCCCAGGCGAAGGCCGTGCTCTCGCGCCGCGAGGGCCTCGAGGGCGGCTACTGGGCCAGCCGGTTTTCCAGCTTCCTCGGCACCGTGCTCTCGAGGCCCCAAGCCGGCGAGGAGGCCGTCGGGGGACCGGAGGAGACCTCCGGGCCACCGGCGCGCGGGGGAGACGGGTCGAGCTTGCCCGAGCTGGAGAGAGACCTGATCGACATCCAGGTGGACGCGGCGATCCGGAAGAAACAGGTGCTGTTTTCCGTCGAGGAGCTGGCCGACGAGCGGCCGGTGACGGTGGCAATCCGGACCGCGCCGGTGATCGTGAACAAGCGGGTGGTGGGCGCCACCTGGGTGATGACCCGGCTGGTCGACCCGCTCTTCGTTGACCGGTCGCTCCAGGGCTACCGGTTAGCGGCGGGGCTGGCCCTGGGGGGGATCGCCCTGGCGTTCGCGCTGACCGCGAGCCTGGCGCGGACCGTTCGGCGTCAGTCGGCGGAGCGCGACCGGCTCCAGACCGAGCTGCGGCGGAGCGAGCGGCTGGCGGCCCTGGGCAAGCTGCTAGCCGGCGTGGCGCACGAGGTCCGCAACCCGCTGGCCGGCATCCGGTCGACGGCCCAGCTCTGGCAGCGCGGGGTCGTCGGACTCGACGAGGATTCGCTCGGCGGGCTCGTCCACGAGGTCGATCGGTTGGAAGAGATCGTCTCCCGGCTCTTGCAGTTCTCCCGGGCCGATGCCCAGGACCTAGCCCCCGGCGACCTGAACGCCGTGCTGGCCGAGGCCGCCCGGCTGGCCGCGGGGCCGGCCGAGGCGAAGGGGGTCCGTGTCGGGATCGATCTCGACACGCACTTGCCGCCGGTCGCGATGGCCCCGCCCGCGTTGCTGCAAGTCTTCCGCAACCTCACGACCAACGCCATCCAGGTCATGTCGCCGGGCGGCACGCTCCGGCTGGCGACCCGCCGCGCGCCGACCCGGCACGCGATCGTGGCCAGCGTGACGGATACCGGGCCGGGCCTGGCGCCCGAGGTTGCGAAGCACATCTTCGAGCCCTTCTTCACGACCAAGCCCGAGGGGACCGGCCTGGGGCTGGCCATCGCTCGCGAGATCGCCCTGGCCCATCGCGGCGACCTCCACGCGGCCAACCGGCCCGAGGGCACCGGCGCCGTCTTCACCCTCACACTCCCGGCTGTCTCATCCGAGAACGAAAGAGGAGCCCGATGATGGATGTCCCCGCCACGGTCCTGGTGGCCGACGACGACCGCACGATCCGACGCAATCTCATCCTGTTTCTCCGGTCGCAAGGCTACCGGGCCCTGGAGGCGGCCGACGGCGACGATGCGCTCGCGCGCACCGCCGAGGGCGCGCCCGACGCCGTCCTGCTCGACCTCAAGATGCCCGGTCGCGACGGCCTTGACGTGCTCAAGGAGCTCGGGCCGGCGCTGGCCGATTTGCCGGTGATCGTCATCACCGCCCTGGGCGGCTCGACCGCGGCCATCGAGGCGATGCGGCGCGGGGCCTACGACTACCTGACCAAGCCCTTCGACCTCGACGAGGTGCTGCTGACCCTGAAGCGGGCGCTGCGTCAGCGAGCCCTGGCCGCCGAAGTCAAGGCGCTGCGGGCGCGGACCGACGACGAGTCGGGCGACCCGGCCGACGATCGATCGGAGACCGAGCCCGAGCTGGTCGGGCAGAGCGCCGCCATGCGCGAGGTCTTCAAGGCGATCGGCCGGGCGTCGGCGACCGACGCCCCGGTGCTGGTCGTCGGCGAGAGCGGCACGGGCAAGGAGCTGGTCGCCGCCGCGTTGCACCGGCACTCCGACCGGTCCGCCGGCCCCTTCGTCCGGGTCAATTGCGGGGCGCTGCCGGAGGGCCTGATCGAGAGCGAGCTGTTCGGCCACGAGCGCGGCGCCTTCACCGGCGCCGACCGGCAGAAACCCGGCCGGTTCGAGCGTGCCGCCGGGGGCACGATCTTCCTCGACGAGGTGGGCGAGCTGCCGCTATCGGCCCAGGCCAAGATCCTCCGGGTGCTCCAGCAACGCGAGTTCGAGCGAGTCGGCGGCACGGAGACGCTCCATACCGATGCTCGCGTGATCTCGGCCACCCACCGCGACCTGGCGAAGGAGGTGGCGGCCGGCCGGTTCCGCGAGGACCTGTACTATCGATTGAATGTCGCGCGGATCGTGATCCCGCCGCTCCGCGACCGGCCCGAGGACATCCCGCCCCTGGCCGAGCACATCCTGCGTCGCGTGGAGCGTCGGCACGGCTGGGGCGAGCTCTCGCTCTCGCCCGAGGCCCTGCTGGCGATCCGGGAGCGGCCCTGGCCTGGCAACGTCCGGCAACTCGAGAACACCCTGGCGCGGGCGGTGCTCCTCGCGCGGGGCCGGACGATCTTGCCTGAACACCTCGAAGTCGACGAGTCGATCGACCCGGCCTTTTCCGCCGCGGTCGACACCGCCGAGCCCATCCCGCTCCGCGCCCTGCTGGCCGAGGTCGAGCGCCGAGCGATCCATCGCGCCTTGCTGGCCTGCGGGGGGAACCGCACCAGGACCGCCGAGCGGCTCGGAATTAGCCGGCGCCAGCTCTTCGACAAGATCCGCGAATATGACCTTCGCGTGTGAGGACCAGGAATATGCACGGTCGATGGCCTGCGATTCGTGGCTTGTCGAGCCGGTCCCTTCTCCCGAGAATGGGAGCGACGCCGGAAGGAGTGGGCCGTCGAGGCTGGGGGCGACGCTCCGGGGTGCGCGACGCCGCGTTCCTAAGACGGAGCCGAGACGGGGTGGGCCCTCCGTCGGCATTGCACCCGCATCCTGCGAGGATGCGCGAGGAGAACGGTCGGCGCCTTGGATCGAGGTCCGCCATGAGAATGCGATGGAATCCGGGCCCCGTCTTCGCATTCGAGAGCCTGATCGCCGTGCGGCGATGGCAGGTCTACGCGATGCGATCGCTCTATGTGGGCCTGCTGCTCGCGGGGCTGACGCTGACCTGGGGGCCGTCGAACCGGCCGATCAACAGCCTGGCGGAAGCGGCGGCGATCGCCCGGCTGTTCTTCCACACGGTGATCGCCGTCCAGTTGGGCATGGTGCTGCTGGCTGCCCCGGCGGCGACCGCCGGCGCCATCTGCGTCGACAAGGCGCGGGGGACGCTGCTCCATGCGTTCGTCACCGATCTGACCGACCGCGAGATCGTCCTGGGCAAGCTGGGGGCGCGGCTGGCCCCGGTCCTGGCCTTGATGGCCTACGGACTGCCGGTCCTGGCCCTCGGCAGCTTCCTGGGCGGGATCGACCTCGCCGCGGCACTCGGGGCCGAGCTGGTCACGGCGGGGACGGCGGTCCTGTGCTGCTCCCTGGCGCTGTTGACGTCGGTCTGGGCCCGCAAGCCGCATCAGGCCCTGCTGCTGGCCTACGCGATGGTGGGACTCTGGGTGGGGTTCGTCCCGGCACTGAACGTACTCTTTCGCATGGGACCTCCCACGACGCTCGCGGCCCTGGTCCTGGACATGTCCAACCCGCTCCTCGCCGCGTTCGCGCCCGAGTTCTTCCCGCCGGTCGGGGCGGTGGGCCTGCGCGAGCAATTCGCGTACTTCATCGTCACGCTCCTGATCGCCAGGGGCCTGGTCGCCCTGGCGACCTGGCGGCTGAGGCCGACGGTCCTCGACCAGGCGAACCGTCCGCAGAAGCGCGTACGACCCGACGCGCCGGCGCGTCTGGTGGATTACCTGCCCGGCCCCTCGCTCGACGCCAACCCGGTGCTCTGGCGCGAGTGGCACCGCAAGCGGCCCTCGCGATGGACCGGGCGGTTCTGGACGGCCTATGCCGTCATCTCGACGCTGTCCAGCCTGTACGTCCTGGGCTGGTATTACGCCTGGTGGGGCGACGGCCTGATCTATTCCGGCATCCACGTCGTGGCGGCGCAGGTCAACGCGTGGCAGGTGGCGATCGGCCTGCTGCTCCTGAGCGTGTCGGCGGCCACGACCCTGGCCGAGGAGCGGGACCGGGGCAGTCTCGACGTGATCATGGCCACGCCGCTGACAAGTCGGGAGATCGTTTGGGGCAAGTGGTGGGGCACCTTCGCGATGGTCCCTCGGCTGGCGATCCTGCCGATCTGGATCACCGCCGGGGCGTCGATGATCACCGACGGAGTGATTGGACTGGTCCTGATGATCGGCCTGATCCTGGCATACGCGGCGGCGATCACCAGCCTCGGCCTGGCGGTAGCGACCTGGGTCCCGCGGCTCGGCCGCGTCATCACCGTGAGCGTGATGGCCTATGTCCTGGTCACGGTCGGATGGCCCGTGCTGTTGCAGGTGCTGCCGGCCCTCCCGGCGATCCGGGCGATCCCTTTTCATCAGCGACCGAACTGGGACGGTCTCTGCCTCGCGAGTCCGTTCTTCGGCACCTATGCGACGACCGAGTGGGCGGCCCGATGGTCGTATTCCCCCTATAGCTACTCGCCGTGGGGCTCGGGCCCACCCCTGGCCCACGATGACCCATCCTGGCCCCTGATCTGGATCGGCGCCTATTCCGCGACCGCCCTGCTCCTGGCGTCCGCGACCTTGCGGACCTTCGATCGCTGCCTGGGCCGGGTCCCCGAGTCTCATGGGCGTGATTGATGGCCGCCGATCCTCTCCCTCGCGAAGAGTGGATTGCGAGAGGTTTCACACCTCGGGTACTCCTCGGTCATCGCCACCATGGTCATCGCGACCACGTGACCACGCACTGGCGTGAATGGTCATCGGCCATAGCGATCACCGAGGACTCTCTGAATGGCTACTCATCGCTGACACGGCATCGATTTTGTGCGATGATCGATCGACCGGATTTCGGGAGTTTTCGTGTCTCCCCATCCGCGTGAGCATGCTTGCTTCATTGGCCTGGCAAGTGACCACTCCCATGAACCCGATCGTCTTCGCGCTCCGCCGGCCGATCACCGTGATGATGCTGGTACTCGCTCTGGGCCTGGGCGGGATGTTCAGCATCGTCCGGATGCAGAAGGACATCTTTCCCGCGCTCAACCAGCCGCAGCTCTACGTCATCCACAACTACGGCGGGATGGACCCCAAGCAAATCGAGGGCCTCATCACCAACGTCTACGAGCTGTTCTTCCAGTACATCAACGGCGTGGAGCATGTCGAGTCGCGGTCGATCCAGAACATGGTGATGCTCAAGTTGTTCTTCCAGCCGGGGACGAACATGGCCGAGGCGACGGCCCAGACCGTCGCCTACAGCAACCGCGCCCTGTCGGTGATGCCGGTCGGCTCGCTGCCGCCGTACGTGGTCCGGCTCGATGCGGGCAGCTTGCCCGTCGGCTACCTGGTTTTCGAGAGCGAGAGCCGCTCCGTCGGCGAGCTCCAGGACATGGCGTTGTACCGCATCCGGTCGATGTTCTCCACGCTGCCGGGCATCTCGTCGCCGCCGCCGTTCGGCGGCAATGTCCGGGCCATCGTCGTCAATGTGGACCCCGACCGTCTCCGATCGTACAACCTCTCGCCCCAGGACGTCGTCTACGCGATCGACCGCGGCAACTACATCATCCCGTCCGGCAACGTGACGAACAATGACCAGATGGCCATCGACCCGAGCAATACGATGGTAA
>JBKQHM010000573.1:0-20407 GCA_052148775.1 Isosphaeraceae bacterium
GTCGGCTGGGTCAAGCGCGTGCTTGACTCCGGGGCCGAGGGGATCATCCTGCCGCGATCCTACTCGGCACGGGACGTCGCCGAGTTTGTTTCATCCTGCCGCTATCCACCGATGGGAACGCGCGGATTCGGACCTCGGCGGCCGATGCAATATGGACGGCTCGGGCAGCAGGAGTATCTGCAACAAGCGAATCGCGACGTTTTCGTGACCGTGCAGGTTGAGACCGTCGAGTTGCTCGCTGAGCTGGATGAGGTCCTGAAATTCGACGGGCTTGATTCGCTTGTGATCGGACCGCAGGACCTGTCCGGTTCGATGGGGCGGCTCGGTGAGACAACGCACCCCGACGTCATCGAGGCCATGAAGACCGTCGCGTCGAAAACCAAGGCTGCCGGCAAATTCATCGGCGCCGGTCTGGGTGCGAATCCGGAGTTCGCTCAGGTGCTGATCGACTGCGGCGTCCAGTGGTTACAGGCGGGGAACGACTTCGAATACATGATCCAGGGCTGTCAACGGACGTTCGACCTGATCCGCGCGTTAAGCTGACGCCAAACGCACGTCGTAATGGGAGCATCTTGCAGGCAATGGCTGATGGCCGGCCCAGCGGTGGCGTTGTAGAATCGCACTTGCGTTTTGCCTCCGACCATTCCTCTTGCAGCGAGATCGATCCATGGCTCGCACGTCCTTGTTCGCGTGGTTCCTTCTGGGACTTTGCCTTTCACGGCCGGCCCTTGCCGACGAACGAACCGCGAATCCACGTGCAACAACGCAGCAGATCCAACATACGGTCGATCGCGCCATCGGATACTTGCAGACCGAAAGCGCCGCCTGGTTGCGCACTCGCAAGTGCGCCGCCTGCCATCACGTGCCGATGCCGCTTTGGGCGCTGGGGGAAGCCGAACGGCAGGGGTACGCGATCGACAAGAAATTCGTGGCGGATACGACCGAGTCCTTGCTGAGCAGTAGAGACAAGCTGATGGCCTCGAAGATCTTCCCCAATCCGGCCGATCCGCCCGACCCGCGCCCGCAGGGTCGGGGCCTGAACATGGGGCTGCCGTTCCTGGCCGTCGCCGCTCGGTCGTTGCCGAAGCTCGGAGAAGGACAAGAACAAAGTCTGAAGCTGATCGCGGAGGAGATCGCCAGGAAGCAGCGACCGGACGGCTCGTGGGAGTTCTTCGCCACGCTCAGGCGACCGCCGATCAACGAGAGCCAGGCCACTGACGCAGTCTGGATCATCATGGCCTTGCAGGGGGAAACGAGATCCGATGCCCCGGAATCGCAGCGCGCGGCGCTGTCAAGGGCGATCGCCTGGCTCGACGCCGCAAAGCCCTCCGGGATCCATCAAGAAAAGGTCCTGAGGCTGCTCCTGGCGATTCGCTCCGGCAAGGGCCGCGACACCATGCAAACCGCGATCGACGAGTTGCTCGCACTGCAACGCGCCGATGGCGGCTGGAGCCAGACCGTCCCGGAATTGAAGAGCGACGCATTCGCCACCGGCCAGACTCTGTATGTCCTGTCACTCGCCGGTTATGCGGCCGAAAGGCCCGAGATCAAGCGCGGGATCGACTTCCTTGTCGCCACGCAGGCGCCGGATGGCAGTTGGCCGATGATCTCTCGATCGACCCCCGATGGCTCGCCCGGGAGCGCGAAACTCTTGACGCCGATCACCTGCGCCGCCAGTTCCTGGGCCACGCTGGCCCTGGCGAGATTCGCGCCGACAATCACTTCTTCAGCGCCTCGTTGACGAACTCGAGCAACGCCTTCGTGCCGGGATCGTCGGGCAGGCCGAGATCCGCATTGATCTTGTTATGAGTGGATTAGCGGGCGCCGAACACCCTGACCGGGAGACCCGCGTTCTTCAGCGCATCGGCAAGGCACTGCGCCTGAGCGCAGGTGTCTGGATGTTCGGCGACATGCATGATCAAGAACGGAGGGATGCCCTTGTCCCTTGCCACGTGCGTCACGGCGGAGAGGTCGCGATGCTTCGCCGGGTCGTTGCCGAATTTCTCGCGATGGCCATAGGTCACCTGCGGCAGCCCATGAACTCGTCGGCGGGTCTCCGCCGTCTCGATGATGGCCGGCACGTCGTAGGTGTCCCCGTCGTCGGGCACGCAGCCCTTGATGATCGCCAGCGACAGCCCCTCGGCCTTCAGATAACGATCATCAGTGCAGACGAGCGCGGCGAGCTGCGCGCCGGCCGAATGGCCCATGATGAGAAGCCGCCGCGGGTCCCCGCCGTACTCCGCGATGTGGTCATGCACCCAGCGGATCGACTTGGCGATGTCGCGCACGATGGTCTCCATCTCGACGTGTAGCAGGAGCCGGTAGTTGGTGGAGACGAAGACGAACCCCTTGCCCGTGAACGCCCGCGGCTTGACCTGGACGCTCGATTTGTCGCCCGCCTGCCACCCGCCGCCGTGGATCCAGAACACGACGGGCAGGCCCTGCGCCCGAGGCGGCGAATAGACGTCGAGCACCTGGCGCTCCTGCGCGGGGGTCGCATAGGGGATGTCTCGCCTGACCTCCTGGCCTTGTGCCTCCCTCTTGATCCGGATGTTCCGGTATTCGACCATATTGATCTCGGATTGCAGGGCGAGGGGCCCGTTGCCGGGGATGGTGAGGGCGGCCTCGAGCAGCTCGCCGTTGCAGGTGCAGCGGGCCTGGGTGCCGGTGACGATCGCCTGGATCGCATTCCAGTCGCCGTCCTTGTAACCCTTGAGCGCCTTGTACGGGCCGACCCGCGGGTCGTCGCGGATCTGGAGCTGGTGCGCGAACGCCTTGTCCCTCAGGTGGAGGCCGCTGTTGGCGTCCCTGGAGGCGCGGAACTCCAGGAGGAAGGTAAAGTCGCCGTCATAGGACTCCATCGTGTCGATCTCGGCCATCCTGGGAGGCGTGTCCTTCGAGCCGGTGATCACGAGGATGCCGTCCTTGACCGCGAACCGGCCGTCGTCGGGGGCCGCCTTACCGGCCAGCTCGGTATAACCGAGTCGCCAGCCCGTCAGATCCTTTGACCCCGATCTCGCCGCGAGACCGCGCAGCGGGTGACGATCTTCGAGGACGTGCTGGTAAGGAGACGCTGTTGGTGGCGCCCGCCTGACGATCACAATCGGCGCTGAATTCCCGATTGGTATCAACACCACGTAATCGATCCAATCACGGGCTCCCAAGGAAGCCGATAAACCGGCCTTGCGATCGCGAACCGACGGAACCAAGGGCATTCTGTGTTCCCCTGTTCAGTTTTGGTTCATCTGGACAGGAAGACGCACTGATTTCGAGGTAACTGATCTCTTGCATTTCCAGGGCTCCCGATCTCACAATCGCGAGGTTGGATTCCTTCCTTTCTGGCTGAACCTGCATCCTGGACCCTTGCCACAGAGAGGATCCCATGCACTTGATCAAGGGACGTCAATACGAGCGCCAGGCGTCGCGGCCCGCACGCGCTCGAACCCGCTCTTCGCCGCGTTGCGAATGCATGGAACCACGGTGTCTGCTCTCAACTGCTGCACCGGAGAACCTGTCGAACATCATGGCGACGCCTTCGGCAGTGCTGTACGCACCAGGGCAAATCAGGACTGCCTATCAAGTCAACTCGATACCGGATCAATATCAAGGCGCCGGAGAGACCATCGCGATCGTCGATGCTTACAGCGATCCCAACATCGCCAGCGATCTGGCCACCGCCGACGCCTATGCCAGCATCCCGGCTCCTCCGAGCTTCACCGTCATCAACGAAAATGGCGCAACCTCGCCCCTGCCCGGAGGAAATACTAGCTGGGGTGTCGAGATCTCTCTCGACGTTGAGTGGGCGCACTCCATCGCGCCTGCCGCAAACCTACTGCTCGTCGAGGCCAATTCGAGCTCTCTGGCCGACTTGCTGAAGGCCGTCGACACAGCGGCGAGTTACCCCGGGGTTGCCGTGGTCTCGATGAGTTGGGGCAGCTCGGAATTCTCAAACGAATCCAGCTATGACAGCAATTTCACAACACCGGCTGGGCATACTGGCGTAACTTTCGTCGCCTCTTCGGGCGACTCGGGGGGCGTGGTGGAATGGCCCGCCGCCTCACCCAACGTGCTCTCGGTGGGCGGCACGACGCTTTCGCTCAACTCGAACAACACCTGGGAGAGCGAGACGGCGTGGAGCGATAGCGGCGGAGGGGTGAGCCGTTACGAGGCGTCACCCAGTTATCAATCCGGTATGGGATATTCGCGGCGCGCGACGCCCGACGTCTCCTACGATGCCAACCCGAACACCGGGCTTTACATCTATGACTCTTACGGGTACGGCGGTGTGATGGGCGTGGGCGGCACCAGCGCGGGCGCACCGCAATGGGCGGCTCTCGTCGCGATCGCCGACGAGGTGGCTGGCCATAACCTCGACGGTCCGTCTCAAACCTTGCCTGCCATCTACAGTACGGCACAGAGTGCGTATTCCAGCAACTTCCACGATATCACCAGCGGAACCGCCGGACGAAACTCCGCCGGGAAGGGGTTCGACCTGGTCACGGGCTGGGGTTCCCCCATCGCCAACGGCATTGTGCCGGCGCTCGCCTCTGACGCTCCCGCGTCTGACGCTGTGACACTCGCACCGCTCACCACACCGCCGTCGACTGATGGCCTTCGCCAGGACGTCACTGTGATCCAGGCCCCGCCTGTTTCATCTCCCTTACCGCAGCAAACGGTCACTTTAGGCATCGGTGCTGTGAGTGGGCCCACCGTGAATCCAGTCGGCGTTCCAATGCATTCGTCTTCGGTTTCTACTTCCGTGTCATCCTCCGCGGCAAGTCCGACTGCGACAGGTGGCCCGTCGAGTACGACCGGAACGATCGGCCTCGGCCATGACCTTGTGGGCGCTGCCTTGACCCTGAGTTCCACGTCCCAGATCGCCAAGCCGGCCGCCGGGAACCCCGGAGCCGCTGACATCGGTCGGCAACCGAGTGAGTCCGAATCGACCCACGTTCCGGCTGTTCCCGAAGTGCCAAGTCCTGTTGCCCCTACAGTTCCCGGGGGAGATGAAGGTCAGAGCTGGGTCCCTGAAAACCTGGAACCAGCGGGCACAGAGAAGGGCGACGATGTTCCGGCCTTGCCCCAGACTGTGATTCCGCTACAAAGCTGGCTGGATTCCCTGGGAGACGAGTCCCCATCTGAAACCAGATCCAATCGCGATGCAGCCTGGGGTGTCTGCTTGATCGTGGGAGCAACGGCCGCCCTCTGGAAGAGCCGTGGCATCTCCTGGCGTCGAGACGACTCGCGCCGCTTCCGTCGCATCTCGACTCACGTATAGGAAGGATAACCTGATTCGCGGTCGATGAACTTGGCGGCGCAGTCTCACGCGAGGGTGCAGGTTTGGTTTTTCGCGCGTGAGACTGTCGCCGACGACTTGGAGGATTTGATCAGTCCACCCTGGCCAGTAGTTTCCCCGAATAAACCGCCCGCCGCCCCAACCGGGCCGCCACCGTGCGCGCCCACAACTGGGTCACATTAACCGCCGCCGAGTGACTGCCGGACGCACCAGATCAACGAGACGTAGCCGTTCACAATGCCTGCCTCTCAGGGTTCGGCCATCAAGTCGTCCCAACTCGAGGCAGTCTCTAGCCTTTCGAACAGGTAAACTAGTCGCTTGCCTGTGCCAACCGCCGCGATCAGGTTACGAATCCGGTCGTCGGGGGGACCGAATCCGAATCGATCCTGGCCGACCTTGAGAAGGGCCTCGCATCCCTGGCTGATCTGGCTGGGACTCGAGAAGCCGCCATCTTCTGGATTCAAGAAACGATCCTTATCATCCCTGAAGTCTCGAATGGCGTCATCGACCAAGCAACGAATCTCGCGTTCGAGATTGTCGTCAGTTCGTTGATCCATCGGCAGAAGCCACCAACCGAAAAAGATCGCCTTCCTGATGCTATCCTTGGCCGCATCGGGCAGCGTCTCATGAAGGAACTTGCTGAGAGCCTCTGGGTCGTTGGGATCAAGCCTGATCATCATGCGACTGGCCCTCCCGGAACCATCGAACTGGCAAGGCTGATTTCACACGCTACACCGCGAATTTGACGTAAGTCTCGAATGGGCGCATCGAAGATCACTTAATCTATTGAGATAATCATCATTTACACATCCATCGAGATCAAACGGCAAGGACCTCACGGACGACGTGGCCGAAAACGTCCGTGAGACGGTAGTCGCGGCCGGCGTGTCGATAGGTCAATCGCTCGTGGTCGAACCCCATCAGGTACAGGATGGTCGCGTGCAGGTCGTGGACGTGGACCTTGTCTTGCACGGCATGCCAGCCGAATTCGTCGGTGGCCCCGTGGACGTGGCCGGCTCGCACGCCGCCTCCGGCCATCCACATGGTGAAACCGAAGGGGTGGTGCTCGCGCCCGTTGATCCCTTCGGCGGTCGGGGTGCGGCCGAACTCACCGCCCCAGAGGACCAGGGTATCGTCGAGTAATCCGCGCGCTTTCAGGTCGTACAGGAGCGCAGCGATCGGGCGGTCAACCGCGGCGCATCGCCTGGGGAGGTTCTCGCGGAGGCCGCTGTGATGGTCCCAGGCGTTGTTCGCCGGGGCGTCGAAAAGCTGGACGTAACGCACGCCCCGTTCCGAAAGCCGACGGGCCAGGAGACACTGCCGGCCGAACAGGTCGGTCGTGGGGTCGCCGATCCCGTAGAGGCGTTTCGTCACCGCGCTTTCGCGCGTGATGTCGAAGGCTTCCGGCGCCTCGCGCTGCATGCGGAAGGCCAGCTCAAACGATGCGATGCGAGCGTCGAGCGGACTATCGATCACGCGGTCGCGCTTGTGGAGTTGGTTCAGCCGCCCGATCGCGTCCAGCTTGACGCGTTGTGACGAGGGATCGCCGGAAGGGTCGGAGAGGTTCGCGATCGGATGGTCGAGGTTGCGAACGAGCGTCCCCTGATAGGCGCTCGGCAAGAAGCTCGAGCTCCAGAGCTGGGCTCCTTGAAAGACCGCGGCCGGGCTGACCACCACGAAGGCCGGCAGGTTCTGGTTCTCCGTACCGAGGCCGTAGACGAGCCACGAGCCGAGACTCGGCCGTGAGAAGGCTTGCTCGCCCGTGTTCATCTGTAGGGCAGCTCCGGTGTGATTGATGTTGTCGGCGACCATCGATCGGATCACGCAGAGGTCGTCGACGTGCGTCGCCAGGTGCGGCAAGAGCTCGCTCAACTCGGTCCCGCACTGGCCGTATTTCGCGAACTTCCACGGGGAGGCCAGCAGGTTGCCCGTCTTGACGCGCTCGAGCTTCGGCTTTTCGAACGGGAGCGGCTGGCCGTTCATCGCGGCCACCTTCGGCTTGGGATCGAAGAGGTCGATGTGCGACGGACCACCCGGCATGTAGAGGAAAATGCATCGCTTCGCGGTCGCGGGATAGTGAGGGGCCCGGACTCCGTACGGGTTCGCCGCACGGTCGGGTCCGGCACCCGCGGCTCGCGACGACTGGCTCGCCAGCAAATCCGCGAGCGCGACGAGGCCGAAGCCGTTTCCGGCTCGCGCCAGGAAATCGCGCCGGGATGGGTTCGTTCGCTCCCACATCGCAATGATCCTCGCGGGACTGCCGGCTCAGTCTACATACACAAACTCGTTACTGCACAGCAAAAGGTGGGCAAGGCCCGGCCAGTCGGCTTCGGCCCGGGGCCGCCCGGATCGGAAGAGAAACTCCCGGCAGACCGCGCGCTCTTCCGCTCGGACCGACCTTCCGAACAGGAGCTGGTACGCCCGTTCGATCCGGGCATCGTCGTCGCCGGGAACCTCAGCGGCCAGCCGATCGGCCAGGCTCCGTGCTTGCGTGAACACAAAGGGATGATTGAGAAACAGTAAGGCCTGGGGCGCGACGGTCGAGACCGTCCGTTTCTCGGTGGAAGCGTCGGGGTTGGCCGCATCGAAGAGCATTGCGAAGCTGCTCCGGTCCCATCGGGCCGTCTGGACGTAGAGCGAGCGCCGGGGTGTGTCGATGTCGTCGGCGGCGGGTCCCGCTGGGGTTCGGTCGAGCCGCCCGCTCACGCAGAGCATCGCGTCGCGTACCTCTTCGGCATCCAGCCGCCGAGGAGCGAACCGGCCGTGTGCGCGATTCTCCGGGTCCCGGGCAATCTGGTCGCGGGCCGCGACGCTCGACCGCCGGTAAGCGGTTGAAAGCATGATGCGTCGGTGGAGTTTCTTGAGCGACCAGCCGTCGTCGACGAATCGCGCGGCCATCCAGTCGAGCAGCTTCGGATGAGATGGGACTTCCGAGCGCATTCCGAAATTGCTCGGCGTCCGCACGAGGCCTTCGCCGAAATGCCAATGCCAGACGCGGTTCACGATCACGCGGGCGGTGAGCGGGTTTTTTGCCGACGCAACCCAGCGGGCCAGTTCCCGACGGCCGCTTCCCTCGCGAATAGGCGGTTGAGCGTCGCCTGCGAAGAACCGTGGCAATCGTCGCGCGACGATCGGTCCCAGCCTGGCGTAACTTCCGCGGATGTGGATCGGCACGTCCTGGATCCGGGGAAACAGTCCACCTGGAGTTCCGCCTTCCTGGACCGCCATGGCGAGTGGAGGCTCGGGGGGAAGGTTACGCTGAAGTCGGTCAAGCACCGCTCCGAGCTCGGCCTTTTTCTGCTCGAACTCCGCGGATTTCGGTTTTTTCTCGATGGCGGCCAGCTTCGCCTGGACCTCCGCGATCAGCCGCAGTTGCTTTTCCCTGGCCTCGAACTGGGCCTTGGGGACGAGCGGCACCCGGTTCATCACATACTCGGCCCCCTTGGCACCCAGGTCTTTCAGGATGTGTGTGCTGTAGAAGATGCCCGCGAGGGCGTAGTAGTCCTGCTGCGAGACCGGGTCGAACTTGTGGTCGTGGCAGCGGGCACAACCGAGCGTGAGGCCGAGGAACGCCTTCGCCACGGTGTCGATCTGGTCGTCCACCATGTCGCTGACGATCTTCTCCTTGTCGGCGTCGCCGCGGTCCCACACGCCGTTCGAGAGGAACGTCGTGGCAATCAGCCCGCCCGGATAGACCTCTCCGCCGCCGGGGTCCGGCATCAGGTCTCCGGCGATCTGATGGACGATGAACTGGTCGAACGGGAGGTCGCGGTTGAAGGCATCGACGACCCAGTCGCGATAGCGCCAGGCCTCGGTCAGCTCGCAACTGGCGGTGCGGGTCTTCGGGTCGGCGTCGTAGTAGTCGGCATATCGGGCCACGTCGAGCCAGTGCCGCGCCCAGCGTTGACCGTAGGCCGGCGAGGCCAGGAGCCGATCGACGACCTTCTCGAAGGCCGCGTCCGAACCATCGGAAACGAACGCCGCGACCGCTTCCGGAGTCGGCGGGAGGCCGGTCAGGTCGAACGAGGCACGACGGATCCAGGTCCGTCGGTCCGATGGCTGCGAGGTTGTGATCCCTTGCGACCGCGACGCGTTCAGGATGAAGGCATCGATCTCATTGGCCACGTCGTCCGAACCGTCGACAGCCGGAGGCGGCTCGCTCCGGACGGGCTGGAACGCCCACCATCCTCGATGCGCGGCGGTCGGCTCGTAACGCGTCGTCGTCGTTCCGGTCTTCGAGGATGGCCAGGGCACCCCCGACGCCACCCATCGCTCCAGTGCCGCGATCTCGCCGGCGGACAGCTTCTGCTTCGGCGGCATCTTCGGTTCGTCGAGGTAGCGTACCGCTCGGATCAGTCGGCTCTCTTCCGGGACGGCCGGGACGACAGCCGGCCCGCTCTCTCCCCCTCTGAGGAGCGACTCTCGGTCCGTCAACCGGAGGCCGGCCTTTGCTTTCTGTTCACCGTGGCACGACTGACATTTCTCGACGATCAAGGGGCGGATCGTTTTCTCGAAGAAGGCGATCGCCGCTGTGTCGTCGGCCTTCAGAGGGATTGCGTTGAACGCGAGTTGGAGAGTCCCGACAACGAGGAGCCGACGCCAAGCCGGCCCTGGAAAAGCGCGCCTCGGATCCGATCGTGGAATCCCGATCATGACAACAACCCTACCCGCGCGGATTCGACGAGGAACCGCGATACGGCCAGTAGTCGCGATCGGCCTTGCCGTTGAACCTGGGATGCGACCCGTCGCGCCGAGGGTTCGCGGTTAAACCATTGTTGGAGAACGACGCCTCACCTACAATACCCGTCAATCCGCGCGATCACAAGCGAGTTCACGACTCGGACGGGCGCCGAGCGGGCCGCGACGATCGCCTCCTCGGGTTCACAGAGTCGGCGGTGCAGATCGGTCGCTCAACCCCGCATTTCCAATCCGGTCAACGTCGCGTTGCCACTGCCGAACTGGTCGGCGGCGATGCCCATCCGCTGAAGCATGCTGACATACAGATTGCACAGCGGCGGGTGGTTGTTTTCGTCGAAGGCCAGATGCTGGCCGTGCCGGAAGCCTCCGCCGGCCAGCAGGACGGGCAGATTCTTGACGCTGTGTTTGCTGGCGTCGCCCAGGTTGCTGCTGAAGAACACCATCGTTCGATCGAGTACGGTTTCGCCGTTTTCCTTCGTCGCGCGTAACTGGGCCAGGAAGTCACGCAAGGACTTCAGCTTTTCGAGTTCGAGAATCTTGAGCTGGGCGATCTTGGCCGGATCCTGGCCGTGGTGCGACAGATCGTGATGGCCCTGGTTCACGCCGGGGATCGGCGGCACGTTGCTGGTGCCCAGGAGTTCCAGCGTGACCAGGCGTGATGAGTCGGTCTCCAGGGCGAGGTGGATCAGGTCGAACCAGAGCCGGGTCTTGCCGATGAGGTCGGCGCCGTTCTGGATGTCGACCGGAGGCTTGACCTTGACCTTGGGCTTGGGCTTCTTCGACCAGGCGGCGGCCTGGACCAGCCGCTGCTCCAGCTCGCGGACGCTGGTGAAGTATTCGTCGAGCTTGTCGCGATCGCTATCGCCCAGCTCCCGCCCCATCTTCCTGGCTTGATCGCGGACCGCGTCGAGGACGCTCTGGCCGTCGGCCAGCCGCCGGGCCTGGGCCTTCACCTCTTCGGGGCGGCCTTCCAGGAACAGCTTGGCGAACACCCGCGACGGCCAATCCTCCGTCGGCACGGGCGCGCCGCTCCTCGTCCAGGAAAGGCCGGAACCCTCGCAGGACAGCGTGAGTGTGGCGAAGCGCGTCTGGCCGTACATCTGTTCGGCCGCGAACTGGTCGAGTGAGATCGTATTCTTGAAGCCCGCCCGACGTTCCGGATGCGGGGCCGCGGTCAGGAAGCTCTGGTTGGAATCGTGGCTGGGGCCGACGTCGGGATGCGACAGCCCGGAGATCACCGTGAAGTCGTCGCGAAGGTCCTTCAAGACCTCCAGGTACGGCGACATTTCATAATCCGGGCCGGCCTTTTTCGGGAAGAAGAACGCCGGATGCAACCCCAGCGGCGTGTTGATGCAAACTATGCGACGCGGGACCCCGCCGGGCGCGGCGACGCCGGCGGCTACGGGGCGCATCGCGTCGAAGAGCGGCAGGGCCACTGCCACACCGGCGGCGCGAAGGAAAGTCCGGCGGTGAATCTTCATCGGCAAGTCTTCCTCTGGTAAGTCCCCTGGATCGGTTATCGCGGACGCACCGAAGGCCCGGACATGCCGGCCCGGACCTCATTTATTGCGGAACAGCTCGCTCTGCACAATCTCATGAATCAGCGACCGCAATCCCCGATCCTTCGCGACGATCTTCGCGACGATGGCCTCCACCGCCTCACGGTCGGATGCCTGAGGCGCACGACCCGTGGCGTACGCGACCAGCTTCGCGGTCAAGGCCCGCGCGAATCGGGGCTTGTCGCGCAAGAGGACCTGCTTGAACTCGTCGATGTTCGCGAACCGCTCGCCGTCGGCCGTGACGCCCGAGGGGTCCACTTTCTTGCCCTTGAGGTACGGCATCCGCCGGCCGTCGACGATGACGTACTCGCCGAGCCCGGTGGCCCGGTAATGCTCACGCCAGCCGCCGATGCAGTCGAAGCTCTCCAGGGCGAACCCGGGGGGATCGATCGTGCGATGGCAACTCGCGCACGATTCGATCGAGCGGTGCTTGGCCAACTGCTCGCGGATCGTCCTGGCACCGCGAATGTCGGGGTCGATCGCCGGCACGTTGTCGGGCGGCGGCGGCGGAGGCGTCCCCAGGATGCGATCCAGCACCCACGCCCCGCGCGTCACCGGCGAACTCGTCGTGCCGTTGGCCGTCACCTTCAACACGCCGGCCATCGTCAACACGCCGCCCCGATGGCTGCCCGTCGGCAGCGTCATCTTCCGGAACTCCCAGCCATCCACCCCGGGGATGCCGTAGTGCTTGCCCAGACGGCCGTTGAGCATCGTGAAGTCGGAGTCGACGAAGTTGGTGAGGCTCAGGTCGTTCTTGAGGACCTCGTCGAAGAACAACTCCGCCTCGCGGATCATCGACACCTTCAGCAGGTGGTCGAATTCGGGGTACAAGATGTGGCTGGGCTCCGTCGCGTCTATCTCGCGCAGCGCCAGCCACTGGCCGACGAAATTCTCGGTGAAGGCCGACGCCTTGAGGCTCGCGAGCAATCGCTCGACCTGCTGCCTGAAGACGTCCGGCCGGCCGAGCTTCTGCTGCTCGGCGAGCGTGAAGAGTTCGTCGTCGGGCATCGTGCTCCAGAGGAAGTAAGACAACCGGCAGGCGAGGGCAAAGTCATCGAGCTTCCCCGGGCGTTCGCGGCGGAACAGGAACTCGGGCGAGATCAGCACGCCCTTCAAGGCCGCCCGCATTGCCGGCTCGAACGTATAGCCCTCCGCCATCTTGGCCCGGACAATCGCCACGAACGGCGCGACGTCCTCGGCGGTGACGGTCCGACGGAACGCCCGCCGCGTGAAGGCCCCGAGGATTCGTTCGGCATCGACCAGGGGCCGATCCGAGACGACCTCCACGCGGTCCCCGTAGTAGTTATCCCGGAACGTCTTCTGTGCCAGGTCGCCGAAGATGCGGCGATGACTTTCCGGCGGCCATGTCGGGTTCAGCGGCCCTTCGACGTCGATGTACTGGACCGCCAGCCCGGGTCCGTCCCATTTCTCGGCACCGACCTTATGCACCGTGCTGGCATTCGCGAACCCATAGGGGAGCATGGTGATGGTCGTTCGCGGCTCCATGTAGCGCACGAACTCATACACGGCCGGCTTGCCGGGCGGGGCGTCGAAATAGCCGACGAGGCCGCTCTTTCCCGTGAGACGCGTGCCGGTGGCGGTCACGCGAAAAGTGACGGGCTTGCTCCCGCTCTGGAAGGCGGACGCCGAGATGCGAAAACGATAGTTGCCCCCCTCCGACGGGTAAAACTGGGTCGCCCCGACGTTGTGCCATTCGGACGAGCAGAAACACACGACTTCGCCGTCCTTGAGGAAGCGATAGACGTTCTCGGTGGATCCGCGAACCGGGTATCCGTCCTTGAGACTGTGTCGCTTGGTGATCGACGGCGGCGGCTTGGGGCGGTTGGTGATCGCCATGTTCAACGCCGTGTCGGCCGCCTCGAGATACTTCTCCATCAAGAAGGACGACGTGTGATTCGCCGCGCCGGCGTTGTCAAAACCGTCGGCCGAGCCATCCTCGGGCAACTGTTCTTTCAGGTTGACATTGATGCCCAGCAGATCGCGGACGGTATTCTCGTACTCGACCCGATTCAGCCGACTGAGGACGACCCTCCCCTGAGCGGCCCGCGCGGCGGCATCGGCGGCGGCCAGACGGGGGGCCAGCCAGCCGGTCAGGGCGCGGACGTCCTGCGCCGGAGGACGCGGCTTTCCCTCGGGAGGCATTTCCCCCGCCTCGAGTCGCTCGATCACCGCGGTCCAACGTACGCGGGTGGCCGCATCGGCGAAGTCGACCGTCACGTTGTCCAGCCGCAACTTCCCCTTGGGTTTTTCCGCGCCATGACATGCGATGCAATGGCGGACCAGCAGGGGCCGGAACTGATCGTCGAAGAACTTGCCGGCAGGCGTCTGCCCGTTGTCCAGCGGCGACGCCACGACACCCGCCACGTCAAGCAGCGTCAAACCGACGCCAACCCATAAACCGATCCAGACGCGCCGCCCGGCCATGGAATTTCTCCGCCCTCACCGACGCGCGATCGTTCCAACACTGATTGACGGGCACCGATCTCGTCCACATCGTACAGTAGCCCCGCAGACATTGGGAGTAGGTCCCGGTCGCCAGCGATTCATGTCGACATCTTTGAGCCCTTCGCCTTTCGACCTACTCGGAACATGGCTACTTCGTCTAGCCCAATTCTGGAAGAATTCGAGACTTTCGCATCACCATCGGGGTTTGAGGATGGCGGAGCTTGACCGGAGCCTTAAAATCAAGCAGAAAAGCCTCTGGCTCGGGAGGGCGTTGTCATGCATTGCCCTGGAGTCTACCCGCCGGACCCCACTCTGGGCATCACCGATCCCCAGATGCTCCCGCCTCCGAAGTTCGTCTCGCGCAGTCGCAACGACGAGCATCGGCCCCCTGTCCGCTCTGCGGTAAGTCCTGCCCTCGGGACCGGATCTTCACCCGCACCCTGCACGACCTGGGCGACCCGGTGCGCGGGCGGCCCCGCGATCTCCGCCTCATCTGCTCCCAGCACCACTGCACCCGATGCCGCCGCTTCTTTACCCCCGACCGAACGTTGCGGCGCATCAGCCGGGGTTTGCCGCAGTTGCGGGCCCTCTGGGCCGTGGTGGAGGAGATCTACCGTCTCTTCGACCGCCGGTGTCGCACCGCGACGGCACGGACGAAGCTGGCCCGGCTGCGGGCCCAGGTCGTCGCTTCAAGGGATTGAGGCCCATCTTCCAGAAGCTCCGGTCCCCCAACTTGGAGAAGGCGCTGACCTTCCTGGATGATCGCCTGCTGGGTTGGACCTCCAACGCCGTGGAACGAGGCAACCGCCGGCATCGCAAGATGCAGAAGACGGTGTACCGCGTCCGAACTCAAGAGACGATCAGCGGCCGGATCGCACTGGATAGGTTTCGCGACGCCCAAGCTCCCTCCCGCGAGCAAACGATGAAGACACTCCACCACGCAAGGCGACGATGAATCCCGGAGGTTCTGCGGCGCGATATTTGCGACAAGTGATACAAAACCATCGCGTGTTCGGTTTGATGGCAGGCCCAGGCATCCCACAACGTGACCTCTTCTGGACCTGGCCAGACGTTGCGAGCAGCGTGACCATGCAGCAGCCGGCTGTTCAACTTGTATCGGTCATGAGGTAGAACTTAGGCCGGAGCTCCAGGCCGAAATCGACTCAAACCTTTGCCTCAAAACAGGTCAGATCAAAATCAATTCGGCGTGTAGCCACTAAATCCATGTACCCACATGAAATGTTAAGTTCTTGGCTGACAATGAAATAGGACGCCTAAATAATGAGTTTTCAGCTCTAGCCAAAAATGGCATAAAAATTGCATGACGGCTATTAAAGAAATGGGTTATGGAGAATCGGCCCTGGAACTCCGGCTTAGGACAGGGCCTGCCCACGGCAACAGGACCAGAAGCAGTGCCGGGAGGATCGAATGGCAGAGACGGGAGATGATCGTCGATGCTGATCCGGATCGGGTTCGAGATGCTGTTCGAGATCCCGGCGCCCGCCCCGATGCTGCTCATGCTGGGGCTCCGGCCCGAGCGGGAGGCGTCAATCCGGCGCCCCGGCGGGCTGAGAGTCGAGCCGGAGACCCCCGTCCAGTGGTACACCGACGGATTCGGCAACCGTCCCGCGCGACTGCTGGCGCCGGCCGGGCGGCTGATCCTCCGGGATGACCTGATCGTCGAGGACGACGGGCAGCCCGACCTCGTCGCCCTGGATGCGAGGCAGATCCCGGTCCAGGACCTGCCCTCCGACGTCCTGGTCTACCTGCTCTCCAGCCGGTACTGCGAGGTCGACCTCCTCACGGACATCGCCTGGCGCCTCTTCGGGGGCACGCCCGAGGGCTGGGCCCGTGTCCAGGCGATCTGCGACTGGGTGCATCGCAATGTCCGGTTCGACTACCAGTCCGCACGCCCGACCAAGACCGCTCATGACGTCTACGAGGAGCGGGCCGGGGTCTGCCGCGACTTCAGTCACCTGGCGCTGACCTTCTGTCGCTGCCTAAACATCCCGGCCCGGTACGCGACCGGGTACCTCGGCGACATCGGCATCGCCCCCCAGCCCTATCCGATGGACTTCAGCGGCTGGTTCGAGGCCTACCTCGACGAGCGCTGGTACACCTTCGACGCCCGCCACAACGTCCCCCGGATCGGCCGGGTCTTGATAGCCCACGGCCGCGATGCGGCGGATGTCGCGCTGACCACCTCGTTCGGGACGACCCGGCTGGAGAATTTCGACGTGTGGACCGACGAGGTCTCCGCGCGCGAGCTCGGCGGGGTGCAGGGACTCCGCACTCCGGTCGGCCGGAATGCGACGTCTCAGGTCTGATCGTCTCGCCCGCCGGAGGGGGGATCGTGTATCATCGGACCCTCATTCGGCCGGGAGGTCCGGCGCCGTGCGACCCGGATCGGGGCGATCCGCCCGGCCTGCCGGGTGGGTCCATCGAAGCGGGTGGGAGAGCGTGTCGCGATGACATACTGTCTGGGCATCAAGACGAGCGATGGCCTGGTCCTGGCCTCGGACTCCCGATCGAATTCGGGGGCCGACCAGGTGAAGGTTTGTCGCAAGATGCATACCTTCGTCCGCCCCGGGGAGCGGGCCTTTGTCCTGCTGACCAGCGGCAGCCTGTCATGCTCCCAGTCGGTCATCACCCTGCTGGGGCGCGACTTCGACCAGGGCCGCGGACTGGCCTCCGCCGAGACCTTCTACGACGCCGCCCGCGTCGTGGGCGACCGGATCCGCTGCGTGGCCGATCTCGATCGCCAGGCCCTCGAGCAGGACAAGTTCTCGTTCAACGTCCACGTGATCCTCGCCGGGCAGATCCGTGGCCAGGACCATGATCTCTACCTGATCTACCCCCAGGGTAATCCCCTGCGGGCGACGGAAGACTCCCCGTTCCTCCAGATCGGCGAGTGCAAGTACGGGCGTCCCATCCTCGACCGGGGAGTCCGGTACGACGGCACGACACTGGACGACGGGGCCCGCTATGCGCTCATCTCACTCGACTCGACCATGCGCTCCAATGTGACGGTCGGGCCCCCGATCGACCTGCTGGTCTATTCGCGCGATGCCCTCCGGATCACTCGTCATCGGCGATTTCACGCCAAGGACCCCGATTTCCTCGCGATCCAGACCCACTGGGAGCAGGCGCTCCGCAAGGCCGTCCAGGAGATGCCTTCCATCCGGTTCGGGGAACCCGACCCGACCGGACGCCCCCCGGATACGCCCCTCTGACGCCCCGACAGGCCGGCGGAGCCAGGTCCCTCGCGCGATCGCGGAGAGCGACCGTCCTGGAAGCGATCGCTCACAGGTGCCCCGACCACGACCGCCGCCCCCCAGGTGCGGAAGATCATACGGCCTGAGGACCTTCTCCAGCCGCGCCCGCAGCCCTGCGGGAGCGCTGACCGCATCGGGGGGTTTTACCGCCCTCTTCTTGACCACGCCCTTCGCCTGGCCGAGGGCGAGAGCGGAGGACGAGCCCATCCCGACGCCCCGTGAATCGAGGAACGACTGTCATGACGGCGATCATCGAGCGAAGCAACGCCTGCCACCTGCGAACGATCGCGGTGAACTGCTGGGTCGTGGGATTGATCCTCATCCTGGCCTCCCTGGGACTGGCCGGCGCGGAAGATCGATCCGACTCGAAAACTCGCTGGTTCGACGCCCGGGAGCTCGAGGTCGAGGGTAAGGGCTGGACGGACACCAGGGCGTTCTACGACCGCCTGCCTGCCAGGGCTGAGGGCGTCGTTCGCGCGCCCGTCTGGGGCCTGAGCCGCGACTCCGCCGGGCTCTGCATTCGCTTCGTGACCGACGCGACCACACTCCAGGCCCGCTGGACGCTCACGAGCCAGCAACTGGCCATGCCTCACATGCCCGCCACGGGGGTCAGCGGGCTCGACCTCTACGCAAAAGCGGACGACGGTCGGTGGCGATGGCTCTCCGTCGGCCAGCCCACGGCCATCCGTGGCAATACGGCGACCCTGGCGAGCGGCCTGCCCGACGGCCGGCGCGAGTATCTCCTGTACCTGCCCCTCTACAATGGGGTGGCCTCGCTGGAGATCGGCATCCCGGCAGACCGGACCATCGCCCGGCCGGCACCTCGGGCGGTGGACCGTCGCAAGCCGATCGTCTTCTACGGGACCTCGATCACGCAGGGTGGCTGTGCCTCGCGCCCGGGGATGGCCCACACGGCGATCCTCGGCCGGCGGCTCGATCGTCCCGTGATCAACCTGGGGTTCTCGGGCAACGGCGTGATGGAGCCGGAGATCGCGACCCTGCTGGCCGAGCTCGACCCGGCCGTCTACGTCCTCGACTGCCTCCCGAACATGACGGCCGCCGAGGTCGAGCAGCGTGTCGAGCCGTTCGTGCGAACGCTCCGCAAGGCCCATCCGTCGACGCCGATCGTCCTGGCCGAGGACCGGACGTACAGCAACGCCTGGCTGGTCACCGCGCAGCGACAGCGCAACTCGACCAGTCGCGCGGCCCTGAAGGCCGCATACGATCGCCTGCTGGCGTCAGGAGCCAGGAACTTGATCTATCTGGCGGGTGAGCACCAGCTTGGCGACGACGGCGAGGGGACCGTGGACGGATCGCATCCGACCGACCTCGGCTTTCTCCGGATGGCCGACGCCTTCGCCGGGGTCCTGGGACCGGTGTTGCGGGAGAATCTTGAGTCGAGATAGGCGGCTCTCACCCCCGAGCCCAGGAAGACCCCGCCACGAATTCCGTTAGCAACGGATGCCGATGCCGAGCGGGGCCGTCGCGTCAGTGCGGCGGCCTCTCGACCGGGGCGTCACCTGGCCGATGCTGCATGTGGATGGGCACGCCCGGTCGATAGTCTTGCCGGATCGACCTGAATTCTTCGGATCGCCGCGCGACAGGACGAGACGGCCATGCAGCCCGACAGGCCACGGCGAATCATGCCACGCTCGCTCCTGGTCAACAGCTCGAACATGCGTCCGGTCTGGCCGGAACAGCCAATCCTATGCCTCCGCCGGGGAGTCCATCACGCATTTCGGACTCCTGGAAGAAGCCGTGCGCCAACGGTTTTCATTCTCCGAGGGAACCACCATGGCCGCTCACGCCATTAAGTTAAGCAGGGGTTCGGCAAAGCCACACCGAAGTTCTTCAGCATCGAGAGCTCGTATCGGCGGATTGCCCGCTTCTACCCGGCTCTGGCCACCGTCGCCTTGTCGCTGCCGGCGGCGATCATGCTAAGACACAAGAACATAAGGCAAGGGTGGATGACGGGATTCGAACCCGCGATATCCAGATCCACAAGCGATCCTGGACGGCCGTAAGGGGAAGCCGTAAACCCTTACGTCACAACGATTATAACATCGTCCGTGGATTTTGCAATACCCTGGAAAATCCGGTAAAACCTAGTGTACAAACACAGTATACAAGGGTTTCAATCCGGTAGTAATCCGGTAGTCTGAACGGCCGGGTAAACGAAAGAATCCCACCCAGCATCACACGGGGTGGGATCATATCGGCTCGATCATCGCGTCTGCGTCACTTCTCGTTCTTCCTGGTCTTACTGGTCAGTATCGCCAGGAAACCGGCGGACAACGTGAAAACCGTTGGGGCTTGGCCATAGGGATTCGTGATGCGAGCCATCGTGTAGAAGCTGGCTATCTCTCGCCCCCGGGGACTACTGAACCCCACGGCTTCGTCGGCATCTTCCTGCTTTAGCGCCGCTTGATGCTCGAATGGAGACATGGCCAGAAAGCCACTTGAGAGAACAAGCGTCAGCCAGAGCATCCCCTGAAGGATGCGTGACAGGATCATCTCAACCGCCTTTCTTGCTGGATTCCTCAAGCTCTCGGAGCATCGCCACGTAGGCGCCGTCAACCGCTGGCCGGGCGAGATCGGTGAGTACCTCGGCGACTGATGTGCCCCGATGGGTCGCGATCGCCTTGGCTTTGGCCGCGACAGCCCGATCGATCTTCACCGCGACGTCCGTCCGTTCTGAACTCTTCGGACGACCTCTCGTCTTGGCCATTTCGCTAGCTCCTAAATCGTTCGGTTACCATACCAGGATCGCGTCACGAAATCAATTGTGATCGCTCTTGATAGATATTGTAACCGGAACCGATCAAATGGCAAACTGATCTCTATTTTAATTTTATGAAACTTGAATTGATTCTGGTAACCATAAATCGTAAAATGGTCAGAGAGCAGTCGAGAATGGCTCGACACTCGAACGAAAAAGCCCCCGCGAGTGCTTGTAACACTCCGGGGGCACGGGCAAGTCTGAAGTAGGAGAAAAAAAACCCTGTCGGTTTCGGTCAGGAAGGGCTCAACTTTCTCGGCCAGCCGGACCCACCCCCACGGGGCACGCTCTCGTCGCCGCAAACGCCCTACACCATAGAGCTGAGGGCGTTTGC
>JBKQHM010000574.1:0-3067 GCA_052148775.1 Isosphaeraceae bacterium
CGGTCGACCACCCCCCGAAAGTGCCTCTCCGACAACCCCGCCAGCCCATAAAACCGTAAAACCCGCGAGGTCGAGGCCTTGAATCCGTCTTGGCTTCTCAAATACCGCCGAGTTGCGGAACTGCTGCCGACGGACATGATCGTTCGACTTCGAACCACCAACTCTTGTAAGATAACCGAGTGTCGCGTTGCAAGACCGGGCGGGGCGCCTGGGGAGGATGATCTTCCGCGCGACACGAACCATGGAGATGGCCTGTGCACGCCAGCGAACACAACGAGGCTACCGGTGCGCATTCCGGTAGGCTCGCCGAGGAGGCCTCGTCGCATTCGGAGGCCGGTGTGGCCATGCCCCGAAGAGAGTCATCCTCGGTCGGCCTGGAGTCGAGCATGGCGATCGATCCGGCCCTGGCCGAGATCGTCGAGGAGTTCACCCGGCGGGTCCAGGAAGGCGAACATGTCGACCCCGACGAATTCGTCCGGAGCCATCCGAAGTGGGAGGGCTTGCTTCGCATCCTACTGTCGACCCTCCACGACATGGCCCAGTTGAGTCAGTTGACGATGGCGATTTCGCCCTCGGTCCCCATGCCGCTCGCGGTCACCCCGCCGGCGACACTCGGCGAATACGCGATCCGACGAGAGATCGGTCGAGGTGGTATGGGAATTGTCTACGAGGCGGAGCAAAACTCGCTGGGCCGCCGCGTCGCGCTGAAAATGCTGCCGTCGGCCGCGGCGCTCGATCCCCGGTCTTTGCAGCGGTTCCAGATCGAGGCTCACGCGGCTGCCTGCCTGCACCACGAGCACATCGTCCCGGTGCACGCCTTGGGCGAACACGACGGCGTCCCTTTCTACGTGATGCAGTTCATCGAGGGGGCCACCCTCGCCGCGATCATCGGCGCGTTACGTCAGTTTCGTGAGGGCGAATCGACCTTGCCCGGGTCCGAGCCTGTCGACCCTGCCCGGGCGCTGGCCCTCGCGCTGCTGGCGGATCGCTTCGGCCCCGGTCGGGCCGAGGCCAGGCCGGAACCGTCTCTCGACTCCCGTACTAAGAACTACATTCGCGCAGCCGTGCGGCTGGCCACCCAGGCAGCCGAGGCCCTGGACCACGCCCACGAGCAAGGCATCATTCACCGTGATGTCAAGCCGGCGAACCTCCTGGTCGACCACGCCGGCAAGCTCTGGATCACGGACTTCGGCCTGGCCCGAGTCGTCGGCAACACCACCTTGACCGTCACGGGCGACCTGCCGGGGACGATCCGCTACATGAGCCCCGAGCAAGTGCTGGGCAAGCGTGCTTTGATCGATAGCCGGTGCGATATCTATGCTCTGGGTGCGACGCTGTACGAGTTGCTCGCGCTCGAGCCGGCCATCGTTGGGCAGGAGAGATGGGAGATCCTGGCGCGGATCGATCGCGAGGAGCCGCGGTCGTTGAGGCGTCTGAACCCGGCCGTCCCCCGGGACCTGGCCACGATCGTCGCCAAGGCGATGGCCAAGGATGTCTCGTCGCGATACTCGACGGCCCAGGACCTTGCCGAAGACCTGGGCCGGTTCCTCGAGGGGAGAGCGGTGCGAGCGAGGCGGGCGGGACTCTGGGGGCAGGGCCTACGCTGGTCACGTCGCAACCCTTTGGCGGCGGCCTCCTTGGCGGCCCTGGTCTTGATGTTCGTCGCGGCCTTCGCGGCGGTGACCTACCAATGGCGGCGGGCCGACGCCGAGGCGAATCGGGCCAACGACACGGCCCGGGCCGAGTCGGCGCTCCGCATTCAAGCCCAGGTCGAGGCCACCAAGCGGGACCTCGATTACGCGATGCAGCTCGGCCGCAGGGGAGACGCCGATCAGGGGCTGCTCTGGACGGGCAAGGCCCTCAGCCAGGCACCCCCCGAGCGACCGGACCTGGTGCGCTTGGCGCGAGCCAACATAGCGGCATGGACCCGGCAATCGCCGTGCCTCAGAGCGATCCTCGAGCATCAGGCCGCCGTCTATGACGCCGTATTCCGCCCGGATGGTCGGGCCGTGCTGACCGGGAGCTGCGACGGCACCGCGCAGGTTTGGGACGCAACAACCGGCCGGCCGATCGGCCTTCCCATGAGGCACAGCGACCAGGTCCATTCCGTCGCATTCTCGCCCGATGGCCGTCTCATCCTGGTCAGCGGCTCCGATGGCAAGGTGCAGCTCTGGAATGTGGCGACCGGCCAAGTCGCCGGTCCGATCCTCTCGCACGGCGCCGAGATCTTGCTCGTCGCATTCGCGCCCGACGGCCGGTCCTTCATGACTTACGGTAAGGACTGGAGTGTTCGGCTCTGGAATACCGCTACGGGCCGGCCGGTGGGCCGGCTCGTGGGTCGCGGGGATTCCGGGAGTGTGGAATTCTCCCCCGATGGACGATGGCTGCTGACCGGCGGCGCGGACGGCGTGGCGCGGCTCTGGGATGCCGAGACCGCCAGGCCCACCGGGGTGACTTTCCGGCATGACGATAGTGTTACGAGCGCGAAATTCTCGCCCGACCGCCGCCTGGTTGCGACCGGCAGCAAGGATGGGACTACGAAGTTCTGGGACGCAGCGACTGGCCAGTCCATTGGGCCTATCCTTCGTCATAGCGTGGCCGGTACGCGGATCGTGTTCTCGCCCGATGGAAGGCTCGTCCTGTCCGCGGACTACGATGGTACGGCGAGGCTGTGGGATACGGCCACGGGCCGACCTGTCGGACTCCCGTTGCGCCACGCAAGCGAGATCCGGTCGTCCGCGTTCGCACCCGACGGTAAGCTCCTGGTAACCGGGAGCTTCGACCACACGGCGAGGCTCTGGGATACCGCGACCGGCCAACCCATCGGCGCGCCCCTTCGGCACCGCCTGCCCATCAGGTCCGCGTCATTCTCGCCCGATGGCAGGCTCATCCTGACCGCCAGCGAGGATGGAACCGCCAAGCTCTGGGAGGTCGGCTCCGCTGAGAGCCTGTGAAAAAATCTGCTACGTATAATGAAAGGAGAGGCCCGAGGAATACGAGGAGGAGCAGGCGATGAGACCGCGAAAGCACCCCAAGCCAGCCCGAGTGGTGATCCCCCCGCCCATCG
>JBKQHM010000575.1:0-6290 GCA_052148775.1 Isosphaeraceae bacterium
ATCAGGTCCGACGGCTTGGAGCGATGGAACGCTCCGGCGGCGATGAACAGGATGTAGTCGGTCTTGACCGGCCCATGCTTGGTGTTGACCGTCGTCCCCTCAACGATCGGCAGCAGGTCGCGCTGCACGCCCTGACGGGAGACGTCGGGCCCTCGGCTGGAGCCCTCGTCGCTGGCGACCTTGTCGATCTCGTCGATGAAGACGATGCCCGACTCCTCGGTCAGGCTGACGGCCGCCTGGCTGATCTTCTCGGGATCGATCAGGCCCTCGACCTCCTGCTGGAGCAGGATCGGCCTGGCCTGCTTGATCGTCATGCGACGGGTCTGGGTCGGCTTGGGCATGATCTTCTCGAACATATTCTGGAGATCCATCTCCATCTGTTCGAAGTTGCCGGCGCCCAGGATCGACACCGGCGCCATCGATCGGCCGGGGAAGGTGATCTCGACCTCGCGGTCGTCGAGCTCGCCGGCGGCCAGTCGGGTGCGCATCTTATCGCGCGAGCGCTGACGGCGGTCGGTCGCCTCTCCGGACGGGGGCGATTCGCCTTCCGGCCAGGGCGTCGCGGGGGTCGACGGCGGCAGAAGTAGGTCCAGCAGCCGCTGCTCGACCCGGGCCTTGGCCTGCTCTTCAACCCGCTGGCGCTCGGAGTTGCGGACCAGGACGATCGCCGCCTCGACCAGGTCGCGGATCAGCCCCTCGACATCGCGGCCCACGTAGCCGACCTCGGTGTACTTGGTGGCCTCGGCCTTCACGAACGGGGCGCCCACCAGCATGGCCAGCCGTCGGGCGATCTCCGTCTTGCCGACACCGGTCGGCCCGATCAGCATGATGTTCTTGGGCGTCACCTGCTGGCGGACGTCCTCGGCGAGCTGCCGTCGCCGCCATCGATTCCGCAGCGCGATCGCCACGGCGCGCTTGGCGTCGGCCTGTCCCACGATGTCGCGATCCAGCTCCGCTACGATCTGCCGGGGCGTCAACTCGCGTTCTTGCTCGTGGTCTGGCACGGCAGTTCCTCCACCGTCAGGTTCAAGTTCGTGTAGATGTCGATCCCGCCCGCGATCGCCAGCGACTCGCGTACGATCTCGGCGGCCGAGAGCCCCGAGTGGTTCATCAATGCCCGTGCGGCCGCCAGGGCGTAGCCGCCGCCCGAGCCTGTCGCCAGGATGCCGTCGCTCGGCTGGATGACGTCGCCCGATCCGGTCACCATCAGGCTGGACCGGGCGTCGACGACCACCAGGACCGCCTCCAGCCGGCGCAGCATCCGGTCCGTCCGCCATAGCTTGGCCAGCTCGGTCGCCGCCCTCGGTACGTTGTTCGGATAGTCCTTCAGCTTCCCCTCGAACCGCTCCAGCAGCGCGAAGCCGTCCGCCGCCGAGCCGGCGAACCCGACGATCACCTGGCCGTCGAGCAACTTGCGGATCTTCACCGCGTCCGCCTTCATGATCTGGGTCCCGAGCGTGACCTGGCCATCCCCCCCGATCGCCACCCGGTCTCCCTTGCGCACCGATAGGATCGTCGTCGCGTGCCAGTTCAAGGCCAACTCCTTCGCCCGATGAGAATCAATCCGCGTGCGAGGTCCCCGATTAACCGGACAAGACGACCCTTGGCCGTCGCTCGGTGCAACTCTGCGAGCATAATTCCTGGGAGGCTGGCTTGCCAAGCAGTTCTTTCGCGCAACCGATGCGTTCCGCGCGTCCGATCCCGGCGAGACGCGCCTCGGGACGGTGCACCCATGACGCCAACCCGGTCTTCGCGACCCTGGACGGTCGCCGGCTGCGAGAGGGGCGCGGCGAACGACTCTCCGGCATACCACACCGACCGCGAGTTCGTAAGACCGCCGACGTTCTCTTTCGGTCAGATCGGTGAAAACGAGTGAATTAAGATCCGTCAGGAATCATTGATAGGCATGGAATGGGCGCTTCATTGAGATTAGAATCACCTTGCTTCGTCGAGAGGATGCTCCCTCGACGCTCGCGGAACCAGCCCGGGAGTTTCGTCAATGATCGGGATACTTACATGGACCGCGCGCCCACGTCCCTCTCCGCGCCCCGAACGCCCCGAAACCTGAGGGTCCGTCGCCTGGCTGCGGTCTCGACGTTGGTGGGCACCTCTGTGGCCCTCCTGGTATGGCAGACGTCGCGGAATAATTACGGTCACAGGGCCGTCGCGGGTTCGCCTTATCTCAACACACAACCCGGCGTGAAACACGTCGGCGACTCCGCCTGCCTGCGCTGCCATGCAGAGATCGGCGAAACCTATTTTCGGCACCCGATGGGCCGCTCCTTGTCGCCTGTCGCCTCGGCCCTCGCCGCCGGTTCCGGTCCGTCCCGGTTCGAAGCCCAGGGGCTTCAATATTCCGTCGAGGCGGAGGCGGGCCGGGTCATCCATAAGGAGGAGCGGCGGGATGCCTCGGGGCGAATCGTCGCCCAGACTCAGGCGGAAGTCCGGTATGTACTCGGTTCGGGAAAGCAGGCGATCGCCTACCTGATCGATCGCGGAGGATTTCTCTTCGAGTCGCCGATTACCTGGTATATCCGCGAACGACGATGGGGGCTCTCCCCGGGCTACGAGGAGAGGAACCGTCATTTCAATCGACCGATCCTCGCCGACTGCTTGTTCTGCCACGCGAATCGCGTGGAACGCGTAGCGGGAACGGTCAACCGCTATCGGGAGCCGATCTTTCACGGCCACGCGATCGGATGCAAGCGATGTCACGGGCCCGGCGAGCTCCACGTCAGGCGGCCTGCCTTGACGGACGGCGTGGACCTCACGATCGTCAACCCGGCCAGGCTGGCGCCCTCGCTTCGTGATGCCGTCTGCGAACAATGTCACCTGATCGGACGACGGCGATCCGTCCACGCCGGCCTCCAGAGTGAGGACTACCGGCCGGGATTGCCATTCACCGGCTTCTGGTCGGCGTTCGTGACCCCTCCCGGTGACGTCGGCAACCGGTTTGGCGGCCAGGTCGAGCAGATGCACGAGAGCCGATGCTTCCGCGACAGCCAAGGCCGGCTCGGTTGCATCTCGTGTCACGATCCGCATGAGGTGCTGGCGAAGCAGGACAAGGCGGCCTACTTCCGGGATCGTTGCCTGGCGTGCCATGCCGATCGGGGCTGCTCCCTCCCGGTCAAAGTCCGACTGGAACGTGACCGAGGCGACGACTGCACGATCTGCCACATGCCCCAGTCCGGAACGTCCAACAATCCCCATCTCGCGACCACCAATCATCGCGTTCCCCGGGATGACGCGAGCAGCACCGAGACGCTCATCCAGGACCGCCTGACGCCGGGCCAACTCCGAGCGCTCGTGAACTTCCACGACGACTTGCTGGACGACCGGGGACGCGCCGACTCCCGGCGCGACCTCGGAATCGCCCTGGCGCATGACGGTCGTGAAGGGGCATCGCTGGCGTTACCCCTGCTGGAGGCCGCCCTCGCATCGATGCCCGACGACCCTCCCGCATGGGAAGGCAAGGGGGACGCCCTCGCTACGCTCGGACGGGCCGAGGATGGGCTTCGCGCGTACCTGGTCGCGATCGCCAAGGACCCGACCCGCGAGACGGCGGTGACCGGGGCCGCCAGCCTCGCTTTCCGGGCTGGACGTCGACAGGAGGCCCTGGACTACTGGCGACGTGCCATCGCCATCAACCCTTGGCGATCGGACTATCGCGCCGAACTGGCCCGCGTCGCGATGCGGACGGGCGACTGGCGTGCGGCAACCCGGTCCTGCCAGGACTCCCTCCGCCTCAATCCGACCGCGACCGAGGTCAGGAAATGGCTCGTCCAGTGCCATCTCAAACAAGGAGACCTCGCCGCTGCACGGCGCGAATTCGAGATCCTCATGGGATTCGACCCGCCGGATCGCGAGGCGTTACTCCGCTGGTTCGATGCACAGTCGCCGATCCGTTAGAAACGTTTTCCTTCCCTCACCTATCACAGGATATAAGCCCGTTCTCGACGACGATTTCGCGAGAAGAAACCTATCCGCTGACCCTCTCGTGGACTGGATTTGCCGCTGTCTACGGGGTATGGTCAAGAAGGGATTGTCCTGAGCCACGACAGCCGAACACTCGGACCTTGACCCGGTTCGCGAGAGCCTTGCGTTGACTGTGGAGATGAGCACATGTGCTTGACAGTCAACCTCGATCGTGAAGACGATAGCCGATGGATCGCCGAGGTGCCGGAGCTCCCCGGTGTCCTTGTTTATGGGGAATCCCAGGCTGATGCAATCGCTAGAGCGAAGGCGCTGTCGCTCCGAATCTTGGCCGACCGCATCGAGCATGGCGAACCCGTACCCGAAATGGATGAGCTCTTCCTGGTATCGCAATGAGCCAATGGCCGTCCGTCAAAGTACGAGATGTCCTGTCTTGTTGCAGATCGGCTGGACGATCAAACGTCAGAGAGGTGGTTCGCATCGCATCCTGGAACGACCAGACTGGCCCGATTTCGTCTTCGCTTTCCATGATGGAGAGGAGATCGGTTCCCGGATGCTCGCCCGGATCGCCAAGCACACCGGACTGAGTCCAAACGACCTTTGAGAGCGAACATCCTTCACCTCGGCTCGCGAGACATGCCGCCGGTCACCCTCAAGCCAGTAGCTTCGTCACGACCTGTCCGGCGACATCCGTCAGCCGGAAGTCCCGGCCCTGGGAGCGGAAGGTGAGCCGGGTGTGGTCGAGGCCGAGGAGGTGGAGGATCGTCGCATGGAGGTCGTGCATGTGGACCCGGTCGGCGACGGGGGCGAAGCCGAACTCGTCGGTCTCGCCCAGCGTGATGCCCGACTTGACGCCTCCGCCGGCCAGCCAGGTCGTCATCGAATCGATGTGGTGGTTGCGGCCGACCGTCTCGCGGATCTCGCCCATCGGCGTGCGTCCGAACTCGCCCCCCCAGACCACCAGCGTCGAGTCAAGCAGCCCGCGGGCCTTGAGGTCCTTGATCAGGGCGGCGCACGGCTGGTCGATGTCTCGACAGACCCGGTTTAGGTCGCCGCCGAGGCTCTGGCCAGGGACGCCGTGATGATCCCAATCGGTGTGATAGAGCTGGACGAATCGCACGCCTCGCTCCACCAGACGACGCGCGAGCAGACAGTTGGTGGCGAAGCCCGGCTTGCCCGGCTCGGTGCCGTACATCTCGAGGGTCTCGGCGGTCTCCGAGCCCAGGTCGATCAGTTCCGGGGCGCTGGTCTGCATCCGAAATGCGATCTCGTAGGCGGTGATCCGCGTCGCGATCTCGGGGTCGGCCGTGAGATCGAGGTGCGTTCGATTCAACGCGGAGACCGCGTCGATCGTCCGGCGCTGGCGCTCCCGCGAGATGCCCGGCGGTGTGGCCATGTTCAGGATCGGCTCGGCGCCGGCGCGGAGCGGCACCCCCTGATGGGATGACGGGAGGAATCCGCTCCCCCAGTTGACCGCCCCTCCCCGCGGCCCGCGCGGGCCGGATTGCAGGACGACGAA
This sequence comes from Isosphaeraceae bacterium, assembly GCA_052148775.1. Classification (GTDB taxonomy): domain Bacteria; phylum Planctomycetota; class Planctomycetia; order Isosphaerales; family Isosphaeraceae; genus CAVZRC01. Next base: position 5,453 of record JBKQHM010000575.1, read on the forward strand.
ACCGGGCAGGCTCGAGGATTCGCTGCCGATCCCGTAGGTGACCCATGAGCCCATGCTCGGCCGGCCGAACTGGACGCTCCCCGTGTTGGCGAACAGCTTGGCCGGCGCATGGTTGAAGACGTCGGTGGCCGCCGACTTGACGAACGCCAGGTCGTCCACCACCCCCGACAGATGCGGCAGCAACTCCGACACCCACGCGCCCGACTCCCCATGCCGAGCGAACTTCCGGACCGTTCCCAGCAGCTTGGGGTGCTCCTTGGTGAAAATATCCATGAACGCGAACCGGCGCCCCTCGATGAACGAGTCCGGTATCGGCCGACCGCTGTACTCCTGGAGCCGGGGCTTGTAGTCGAACAATTCGAGCTGGCTCGGCCCACCGGCCATGAACAGGTAGATGACGCTCCGCGCCCGTGCCGGGAAATGCCCCGGGCGTGCCACCATCGGATTGTCGGCGACGACGCTATGGCCCGTCGCGCTGGATCGCGACGGGATGGAATCGCGCCCCGCGCCGGCGACAGCCGGGCGACCGTCGCCGAGGAGCGAGGAAAGGGCCATCGCCCCTAGCCCCATGCCGCATTCGGAGAAGAAGTGCCGGCGCGTCTGCTCGCGCAACGCCCGTTCTCGCGACCGCCTGATGTCAAAATCGTCGCTCATAGCCGGTTTCACCCCCATCGTGACTGCCGAAAGGCTCACTCGCGCGTCACGAACTCGTCGAGGTTCAAGAGCACCCTAGCGACCGTCAACCATTCCGGTGGGACGGCATCAGCTCGCGCACGGCTGCTCTGCGACTCCGCGCGTTCCTCGATCAAGACCCTTTCGAGGGTCTCGAGCTCCCGAT
>JBKQHM010000576.1:0-5661 GCA_052148775.1 Isosphaeraceae bacterium
CCTCTCCGACAACCCCGCCAGCCCATAAAACCGTAAAACCCGCGAGGTCGAGGCCTTGAATCCGTCTTGGCTTCTCAAATACCGCCGAGTTGCGGAACTGCTGGCGATTCGCAAGAGAACTTGACAAGATGATGGACACCCGCTAGCATAATATCCATGAGTTCTTAGAATCAGTCTCCCAGATGCAGAGGAGAGCTAGCTATGTATGCTGTTACTATCGAGCCACTTCCAGGCGTTTATTTCCTCGACACACTCCCAGATTCTGTCCGCGACATAGCTTCGAAGGACAATCGCTGGAAGGTCCCGGAGGGAGTCAAGCTCGATCTTCCCCCAGACGAGGATACTTGGCCGGAGGGCGCGGAGTGTTCCGAGCAGGTTCTCTGTACGTCTGTTTCAGATCCGGCGTACTATAAAATGTTCAAGTATCGAAGAGAAATTGATTTTGCCAATTTCAAGCCCACGGGCAAACATTTTGCCGGCGCTTATTCGAGCTCTAGCTGGGAGAGGTTCATGAAGAACTTGCCTGCCAGGCTCGCGCTCGAAGAGGTTCCCGATACTTCAACCGCCGGATGACCCACAGAGCACGCATCGGACAACTTCGGGCGCGCCTGGGAACTGCATGAAGAGAACACCGCGGGCGACCGAAATCAGCCCTGTCAGGGTGACACAGACCGCCGAGATCCGCAGTAGCTTCCCGCGCGCCGCATGCGAGAGCAGCGAGCCGCCCGTACCGGCGAGGATCATGAGGGGGGCCGTGCCGGCTCCGAAGAGGCTCATCGTGAGCATTCCCTCCACCACGTTCGCCGAGCTGCTCGCCAGCGCCAGGTAGCCGTAGACCAGGCCGCAGGGGAGGAAGCCGGTGAAGATCCCGGCCAGGAGGACGTCGGTCGATCGCCGCGAGCTAAGGAACGGCCCAACGAAGGTCCCGGCGAGGCAGGGAGAGCCGCCGCCAACACCCCTGGACCAGAATCGACGCGGGACGAACCCGAGTGCCAGCAGACCCTGGCCGACGAGAAGGAGGCCGGCGATCACGCAGAGGGCCGCCTGCGCGTTGATCCACATCCTGGACTTGCCGGCCATCCAGTATCCGGCATAACCCGCGGCGACTCCGAAAAAGGAATACGTGAAGATCCGTCCCGCGGAGTAGATCAATTGCCGGCGCAGGTTGGCTGCGAGACTCCCCGATCCAAGGCCGATGCCGACGGCGAACCCGCCGCACATCCCGATGCAATGGGCCGAGCCGAGCAAACCTCCCAGGAAGACCAGCGGGAGCTCGATCATGTCGCGGCGGCCTCCAGTACACGAGGTTCTTCCGGTTCGATCGGGGCGTTTCCGGGCTGTCGCCCGGTCGTTGTCTCGTCGTCGACGTTCGGCAACGGTATCTCGAACGGCCGGCCCAAACTCAGCGAGTTGAAGACGACCAGGCTGCTGCTCGCGACCATGAGCGACGCAGCCAGCGCCGGGTTGAGCCAGCCCAGGGCCGCGAAGAACACCCCCAGGCTATTATAGCCGAAGGCCCAGGCGAGGTTCCCTCGGATCACCCGCCGCGTGCGTCGAGCCAGCTCGATGCTCCAGGGGATCCGGCTCAGGTCGTCGGCCATCAGGCAGACCGCCGCGGAATCGCGAGAGACGTCGGTGCCGCAGCCCAGCGCGATCCCGACGTCACTGGCCGCCAGGGCAGGGGCGTCATTGATCCCGTCGCCGATCATACACACCGGCCCGAACTGCTGGCGGGCTCGTTCAATCGCCGCGGATTTATCGGCCGGCAAGAGCTCGGCCTGGACGGCAACACCAAGGGATCGGGCGATCGCCCGTCCGCGCGCGGCATGATCGCCGGTGATCACCGCGACATCGAGCCCCGCCTCGCCGAGCGACCGGATCACCTCCCCGGCGCCCGGCCGCCACTGCTCTTCGAATACGAACAAGCCCCGCGAAAGGCCATCCCAGCCGACGAGGGAATAAGGGAGCCCATGACTTTCGGCATCTTCGATCGCCGCGAGGATCTCCTCGCCCAACGAGAACCTCCGTTGTTCGAGGAACCGTCGACTCCCCAGCACGATCGGCTCGCCGGAAGATCCGAGGCGACCTATTGCGCCGAAACCCGGGACGATCCGGATCTCCAGGGTGGCTTCGCGCTCCAAGTTCTCCTCGTGTCGCTCTTTCACGAAATCGACGATGGCCCGCGAGAGGGCGTGGGATGATGACGATGCCAGGGACGCGGCGCGTTGCAGGACCGTCGCGGTCGAGGCATCTTCGCATAGGCAGCGAGAGACGGTCGCGGCCCCGGTCGTGAGCGTCCCGGTCTTGTCGAACCGGACCGCCGCGACCTCGGCGAGCCGCTCGAGGGCCTCGCCGCTCCGGAAGAGGACTCGCTGGCCGGCGGCATTCCCGAGCGCACTCCAGACGGCGAGCGGCGCGGCCAGGCCGAGTGCGCACGGGCAAGCGATCAGTCCGACTGCCAGGCCGGCCCAGAGACCACTCTCCAGCGAACCGTAGGCCCAGTGCACGCCGAAGGCTAGCAATGCGATCACGGTGACGGTCGGGGCGAACACGGTGGCGGCTCGGTCGGCGAGCCGTTGATAGCGACCTTTGGATTCACGGGCCTTTCGGACGAGTTCGACCACCCTGGCGAGCGTGACCTCGCCGCCGGCCTCGGTCACCTGGATGGTGATCTCGCCGTCGAGGTTGAGGGTGCCGCCGAGGATCCGGTCGCCCGGCTCCTTCAGGACCGGCCGGCTCTCGCCGGTCAGCACTTGCTCGTCCACCAGCCCGGCATTACGGACGATGCGGCCGTCGGCCGGGAAACGCTCGCCAGCCAGGACCCGGACACGATCGCCGACCCGGATGGTCTCCCGGGAGACGAGCGACTCCTGACCGTCCTGGAGCCGCCTGACCTCTTCCGGAAGGAGCTTGGTCAGGCTATCGAGCGCCGCGCCGGCCCGGAGCCGTCCATTCGCCTCGAGCCAACGGCCCAGAGCGGTCATGAGCAGGATGACGCAGCCGACCTCGAAGTAGATCGGACCCTCGCCCCGGAACACCGACCAGAATGAAGCCGCGAACGATGCCGCGACGCCCGAAGCCAGTAGCCAGTCGGTCGAGACCACGCCTCGGCGCAGGTTTGCCCAGGCGTGCTCGAACAGGGGGAACCCCAGCAAGGCCAGGACCGGCAGCGAGAACAACAGGACCACGTAGCGGAACAGGCCGGCGAGCGTCGACGCCAGTGGACCCGGCGCCTCGCCCGGTCCGTACACGTCGGTCGTCCAGAGCGCCATGGTGAACGCCATGACGTTCATCGTGAAGAAGACCGAGAGCCCCAGCCGGGCGACCATCGCCCGGGGCACGCCCTGCGTGTCCTTTCCGTCGACGATCGCCGCCGCCATCCGGCAACCGAGGCAGCAGTAGAGGGCGCTTTCGGTCTCCTCGCCCTGACCTCGCCCCGCGTCCGGGCTATCCCACCAGCCGGAGGGCAGTGGCAGCCGGCAGTAGTCGCAGACCGGCCGACGGTTTTCGATCGTCATGGCGGGGCCAACAGCTCGGATTGGAGTGCCGGCAACAGCCATGTGACGACATAGGTGATCGCACCACACCAGAACACGATCCACAAGAGCCGGACGTACCAGGGGATCGCGTTGCCGGTGTAATAATGGAACTTGCTCTCTTCTTCCGCGGTTGCTTTCTCGACGACCTGCGCCATGATCGGTCCGTTCGCCTCCAAGTTTGTTGGATTGATCCCGCACACGCCACTCGCGGCTCACGCGGCCGGGGACGTCAATACCAGGCCAGGTCCTCGCCGTCCTGCTCGTCGAGCTTCCGTTCGTTCTCGAGCATGGTGTACTTCGGTCGCTCGATGTCGCGGAACATCCCGTGGAAGATGGCCCAGCAGAACAGGAAGAAGAAGCCGAGGCTGGCGAGGAGGTAATTGATGATGGGGGTGATGGCGAAGACGCCGTCGACTTCCCCCCGATAGATCTGGATGAACTCGCGGAACTTGGTGGCGAATCCGAACAGGCTAGGGACGAGGATCACCGTCGCGAAGATGATCGTCGTGATGATCTGCGAGCGCCGGGTCGTCGTCCGGCGATCGTCGAAGAGAGTCTCTTTCATCGCTTCGCCTCCTTCTCCTTGGCGTCGAGGGCCTTGGCGATCGACGGCTGGTAGTCTTCGTAATAGGGATAGCTCTCGAGCCACGAGCCGAGCCATTGGATATAAGCCATCAGGGCGAGCCCGCGCTTGTTGGGCTTGTCGGGCGAGCCGTCGAAGAGCCACGGGTATTCGGGCATCGGCGAGCCGGCCGAGAGGGTCGTCGGCTGGAAGAAGTGGACGGCGTGCCAGTCGTTCGACCGTCGGCCCCCTTCGCGGCTCAGGTCCGGCCCGACGCGACGGGTCCCGAACATCACCGGACGCTGGAGCTCGTTCTGATACTCCTCCGTCTTGGAGACGGGCCCCCATCGGCGATCCTCGTTCGAGACCGGGCGGATGAACTGACTATGGCAATGCCAGCACCCCTCGCCTGTGTACACCTTGCGGCCGAGCCGCAGGGCGCTGACGCTCACATTGTTCAGCCAGACCTCGCGCTGGGAGGCGTTCTCGGGAGGCTTGCCGAACGCGGCCGTGAAGCTGTCGGGGTATCGCCGCGCCAGGTCCTCGACCTGGAAGCGAAGGTTCCCATTCTTGGCGACCAGTTGCTCGACCGTCTGCTCGGGTAGATTGCGATACATCAGGGCCGGCACCAGGGCGTTCGAGAGGAACGCCATGGCGAAGAAGCCCAGACCTGCGATGAAGAAGACCCCTGTCTTGGTTTCCAGCATGGAAGGCAGTTCCTCGAACGAGATCAGTCATTGCGAAGCCACGGCCCCGGGACGATCAGGCGACGGCGAGCTCTTCCCGATGTCGGCTGGCTGCGCGGGACGATACCCAGGTCATGGCGATGTTGAATAGGAACACGAATAATCCGGTGAACAGCATGAGCCCCGCCACGAGCCGCACGGCCCAGAACGGGATCGAGATGTCGATCGAGTGATCCCACGGCATGAGCGAGGACCAGGACAGTCCCTGGAAGATGCCCAGCGTGATCAGGTCGAACGACATCAGGCCGATGCCCACCGCCGATAGCCAGTAATGCCATTCCAGCAGCCGCTCGCTGTACCAGGGCGTCTTGAGCAGGCGGGGGATCAGGTAGGTCATCACGCCGAGCTGCCACATCGCGAAGACGCCGAACATCACCATGTGGGCGTGCCCCACGACCCAGTCCGTGAAATGGATCAGCGCCTGGAAGGTCAGCGTCGTCTGGAACGAGCACTGCAAGCAGGTGAGGAAGTAGAACGCCATTCCCGTATAGAGCCATCGGATCGGCAGGTTATTGGCGAGGGCCCCGGGCGATCCGCGGAGGGTCATGAAGAAGTTGATGATCACCGTGGTCACGACCATCTCGACGGCGATCGTCGAGATCACCGCCCCGTACTGGAGGAACATCGGGATCGGCGTGTAGAGGAAGTGGTGGATGCCGGTGAGGGGATAGAAGAAGGCCAGACCCCAGAAGCCGACCAGCGACAGTCCATGGCTCCAGATCGGCTTCTTGAGCAGGATCGGCACGAAGTAGTACACCATGCCCCAGCCGAGCGGCGTGACGAACAGCCCGACCAGGTCGTGGATGAACAGGCC